>JAIRYV010000022.1 GCA_031267685.1 Treponema sp. | reverse complement strand
GTTCCAGTACCCCGCTCTTTGCCCAGCGATTCAATCGCATAGAGATAACATGCCAATGGCCAAACCTTTCAGGCAACGCTCGCCATTTACTACCGTTCTCACAGCGGTAGATCAGAGCGTTCAGTAAGGTCAAGTTCGCTATTGTTACATGCCCTCTTTGCGTGGGCAAAAGGTTTTGAATCCTCCGGTATTGTTCTTCACTTATTTCCATATCCCCAGTATAGCTTATTGCGTGTAATGTGAACACACCCTAGTTAGAAGAGTCTTGTCATAAGGTAGGTAAGCGCCTTCTTCTAGTTAGAAGAGTCTTGTCATAAGGTAGGTAAGCGCCTTCTTCTAGTTAGAAGAGTCATCTCATTCTAGTTAGAAGAGTCATCTCATTCTAGTTAGAAGAATCGCCTTCTTCTAGTTAGAAGAGTCATCTCATTCTAGTTAGAAGAGTTGCCTTCTTCTAGTTAGAAGAGTCATCTCATTCTAGTTAGAAGAGTCATCTCACTCTAGTTAGAAGAGCCGCCTTCTTCTAGTTAGAAGAGTCATCTCATTCTAGTTAGAAGAGTCGCCTTCTTCTAGTTAGAAGAGTCATCTCATTCTAGTTAGAAGAGTCGCCTTCTTCTAGTTAGAAGAGGCTTCCCACTCTAGTTAGAAGAGCCACATTCTTCTAGTTAGAAGAGTCGCCTTCTTCTAGTTAGAAGAGTCGCCTTCTTCTAGTTAGAAGAGTCATCTCACTCTAGTTAGAAGAGCTGACTTCTTCTAGTTAGAAGAGCCGCCTTCTTCTAGTTAGAAGAGGCTTCCCACTCCTTATATCTCCATGTCTAAAGGCAAGGGTGTTATAGCACGCCGGTAGTGTAAAAAGAGGCTAAGCGTAATAAGGAGCGCAGATACGAGCAGAACCAGAAGAGGCGCAGCAGGTAGGGCTGGAGCGCGGGCTGCAAGAGTCGAAAGCGCAATAAGCACGTTGTAGAGCAGGGATAAGAGAGACGCGACATTGCTCACCGCAAGAAAAAGTATCGCTATGAGCATGAATACCGTAGTGAGCGGGACGAGGGCTAGGCTTGCAATGATACCGATAGGGCGCAGAACACCGAAACAGGCGGCTACTACAGTGGCAGTTGCTAGAAACGCGCCAAGTGAGGCGGCAAGCGGCTTTGCTACAAGGTCAGGAAGTGAACCACGAATAAGCGCATAGATGACTTCGCCGATGGATAAAATGCCGGCAAGCGCTAGATAGGACAAGATGAAAGATAGGGTATGAGCAGCCTCTGGCTGGAGTATGAGTTGTATCAGAAAACTCATGCCCAGAAGTGATGCACCCTGCTTAGGTAAGGTGGCAAGGAGTATAAGCGTTCCTAGCAGATACATGATGGCGGCGCGATTCAGGGACGGCAGGTTTCCTACAAGGTATACATAGAGGAGAATGAGTGCAGAACCGATAAGCGCGGCAGGACATATCCCTAATGGCCGTTTCAGGACAAAGGCAATGAGCGCGGCGATTATGGCAAGGTGCATACCAGACAGCGCCAGTATGTGAGAGCAGCCCGCGTTCTGATACGCAACGGCAAGCGAAGTGTCAAGCTCGTCCTTCACGCCCAGAAGCAAGGCAGCGGCAAGTCCGCCCCACTCAAAGCCACTGAAGCGTTCCACCAGCCGCGTGCGGACACTGGTTCGCAGGCGCTCCAGAGCCGGAGCATTGCCTATAACATGAACAGTGTATGCGCGAAACGTCTGTTCCCGCGTCCCGTCTTTAGCTGGCTGAAACGTGCCTTCGATATATACCTCAGCGCCCCGTCCAAAGCCTTTCACTCGTGGAATCGTTGTGGTTGGAAAAAACACCTGTACGTTTCCTGACGCGGACACGCTCAGGCCGCCTGAGCCAGACACCCGTTTGAGCGCAACAGAGCCTATGCCGCCACCTTGAGAAAAAGCCCGTGGGTCGTCGCGGAGCGTTCCGCGCAGTCCCACGATGTTCTTGCTTATGGACAAACCCAATCGAGGTTTCACGCCCCTGGCAACATTAGCAGCAGCAAGCCCCACACTCAGGCCGATGGTAAAGGCAATAACAGAGACCCTCACTACACGAAAACTGTAATGAGACCCAAGTCGTATAGGCGTATAGGCAAGCGTCCGCATAAGGCTGACAACAAAACCGAATACCACGAGTAAAAACGTACTACCGCTGTAATAAGCGAGTGCAGCGCCAAACGCGGCACATAAAACTGGCGTCAATCTCATACAAGGTATACGGCACTGCTAATGCACATTGCTTGTTAAACACAGCTCGCTATAGCGCTTTCTAGGGACTCAAGCTGAGGATCGATAATCGCTATGGGGTCAGTTCTTTTCCGCAGGGCAATGAGGTGTTCTGGCATCTTGATAGTCTGACCGGTGATTTCCCTGATAAGGCCGCCCTCTATTGCTGGATGGCCAGTGGCAAGCACCACGATATGTGCTTCGCTGCTTGAGAGGCCGTGAGCCTCGATCAGGCGTTCTGCAGCGGCAAAGGCGACTGCTGCATGAGGATCAAGCAAGACGCCATACTTCTTCCAGACCTGACCAATGGTGGCAACGGTCGTCTTATCGTCAATGGATGCGGGAAACACCATGTTTCGCATAACCGCAGGCGCTTCTGCGTAGAACGATGATAGTCGCGCATAGTTTGAAGGTACGGCCACGTCCAGCCCCGGGGAAATCGTGGCAATTGGCAGCTTGGGTTTGAATGGTTTACCCTGAATAAAGTCGCCAACAGAGTTATTAGCGTTCATGGCCGCGATAAAACCACCTGCTGGTAAACCAAACTTCCATGCGTATAGGCCCGCGATGAGGTTTCCGAAGTTACCGGAAGGCACACTGAATATCAGGTTGCCTAGCAACTGCTTTTTCAGCTTGAGGAAAGCGTAGATGTAATAGAAGGATTGAGGCAGGAGTCGTCCTGGATTACGGGCGTTGGCAGTGGTGATATGGTAACGCTCGGCGAAAGGGGTGTCATAGATGCTCTCGGTGGTGAGCCGCTGGCAGTCGTCAAAAGTGCCTCGTATTTGAATGGGAAGGATGTTCCCGCCATTAGGTACAAACGTAGACAGGTCAAGGCCGTGAATTGGGCCTGATGGGTAGAGCAGACAGCACGTTATGTTCTGTCGTCCGGCAAATGCGCGGGCAATGCTTATGCCAGTGGCGTCTCGCACTGCTGACAGAACCATGCTATGCTCGTTGTTCTTGAGGAATTCCTCCATAGCTGCCGCAAGGAAACCAGTACCAAAGTCCTTAAAAAGGCCGGTTGGTCCATTGTACAGCTTTAGGAGTGAGAATCGCTCGTCGAGTTGCACGAGTTCAGGCTCAAAGTTAAAGGCACTCTGGGCAAGCAGTGCCGCAGAAACTGGGTTAAGGTCTCCCTGCAAAAGCACTGGTGTAAGCGTCTCAACGAGTTCCGGGTACGTTGTGCTGGCGTCCATGTACAAAAAGAACTGCCGCATATCCAACACCGAGCTTGGAACATACAAGCCGCCCTCTGGCGGCAGACACTGGAGAACCGCATCTTTGAAAGAGACTAGGGGCATGGCAAGGCTGGGTGAAGAAGATTGCAAGGTAGATTTGAATTGCATGATGAATCGTCCTTATTTTTTATAGCACTAGCTTGAAAAGGGAGTGCTTGGCAAGAAGTCTCGCTATGTTATGGTGCGCTATACATGGCGTGCCATAACATGCGACTGAGGCCAGCTCCAATCAGGGAGTGGCTTTCTAAACTAGAGCCTTGATCTGGGTTGTTGGATAACTTTCTTGATTTCGTGCTGTCCCATCCACCAACGGGCTGTGGTTTCGATATTGGTCAGCTCCGCACTGACCGAGTAATACCTGCTGGTAACATTATCCACCTTTCTGACAATGGATTCCACTGTACCGGTGAGCATGAAGATTGCGGCGGTTTCATTACCGAGAGCTGGCGTTGTATTGTCGCTGGCATTAGCGAGTTGGTCTTGGCGCTCTGCCCGCAGTTCTTGTCGCGTTTCGCCCCCTGCCACAAACTCAAGCCTGCCGCTGTTTATCAGCGCGATTTCCATGTTCTTGGAAATGAGTCCCATGTCGATATGCTCGCTACTCTTGTTACTGAAACGGCCAACAATGATGGTGGGCAGTGCGCCTTTGTTTTCAGCGACGTACTGATCGATGAACGGCGCGACGCGGGGGTTTTTCAGACAATCGGCGACAAGGCTCTCACACGCCTGCCGCACATCAGTGTCATTCCACTCACCGCTTAGATCGACCTGTGTATCCGCATCAACGCGGTTCACACTGGGACTTGAACTGCACGCACTCAACACAATGAACGCCATGACACCACAGACTAGGTTTAGCACCTGTTTTTTCATATTCTCTCCTCTTAAAATTGAACTTGCCGGCACACCCACAGAGGCGGCCACTAAGTCTAATATACGTGAAATATTATGTTTCAAAAAGAGGGTAAAGATGAAACCATTTGTTATCCTACTCCTTTATAATAAGATAAGTTCTATTTGACTTTTGTTGGGTCATAGATTACCCTAGAGGAAATAATGGATAGAACGTTCGTAAGGAGCAGATGTTGATAAAGCGTGATTTCCCCAAAATACATTTTTACGATCAGGATTTCGTTGATATCTATGATAAAACGTGGGCGTGGATTCAAGATTGCTGGAGTTCGGGTAATGAGAAGGTAGCCATAGTACATACCGCGCTTGGAGGAGACGTCACATCTGACGTACCGTCCGCTGATGAAGCGACGCAAGCTGCTACGGTTCCTGATTTCCCGGTGGAAATCATGGTTAACGAGGAACTTTCGCCGCCTGTCATATTGGCAGATTCCCCGATGGTTTTACCCATAGTGCTTTCAGTGCCTGGTAACAGTACGGCAAGCGCGGAAACCATATCGGCAGGAACCGAGATCGTGCCTGAGCAAGGCGCTGAGCCAGTGTTGCCAGAAGAGCCGACTCAGGCTGAGGGAAGCGTGCCTGAGCAAGGCGTTGAGCCAGCGTTGCCAGAAGAGCCGGCTCAGGCTGAGGGAAGCACGCCTGAGCAAGGCGTTGAGCCAGCGTTGCCAGAAGAACCGGCTCAGGCTGAGGGAAGCACGCCTGAACCAGCGTTGCCAGAAGAGCCGGCTCAGGCTGAGGGAAGCACGCCTGAGCAAGGCGCTGAATCAGTGTTGCCAGAAGAGCCGGCTCAGGCTGAGGAGAAGCCGCTCTTCAATACACCGCACATCATCGAAGGAAAGTTCTTTGCATACCCGGGCAGCTCCGTGACGCGGCAGGCCGATGCAATCTACTCCTCGTTTTTCCTTGTTTACTCAAACCGCATCTATCAAGCGCACCCAACCCTTGATATCTTTTATGAGCGTCAGGAACCTAACGGAGCGATTCGTAATGCCTACAGTATCGAGACCGGACTCCCTGTGTTTACCCCTGATAACCCAGAGGGCATTGGAATCCCCCTGTTTGCCTGGGCTGAATTCAACCTCTATCATAAGTCAGCAAACAAAAAACGGGTGAAGGACATACTACCTGTTTTGCATAGGTATATTGAGTGGATTGACGCCACTTTCAAACGGCCTAATGGTCTTTACGAAGTGCCTCTCATCGCTACAGACATGGAGAACACCCCGCGTGAACAGACAGTCTATCCCATGGACTTCAATACCATGATGGCCATCAATGTACTCTATATGTCAGCGCTCTCGGATATTCTTAATGATAAGGATGCCAGCTTCCACTATAAGAAAATCTACTTTTCACTCAAGACGCGGATTAACAGCCTCATGTGGAACGCCGATGATGGCTTTTACTACGATATTGACCGGGACGAGAAACAGATTCCGGTAAAAACCATCGCAGGTTACTGGCCACTCCTTGCAGAAATCCCTAATGATGATAAGGCTGAACGGCTCATCGCCAAGCTACAGGACCCCCAGTTTTTTGGCGCTCCTCATCCCTTCCCCACACTGGCAGTGAATGAACCTTGTTTTGACGAAAACGGCTGCGGTTATCGGGGTTCGGTTTATCCTCACCTCACCTTCATGGTGATAAAAGGACTGGAGCGTTACCAGCGCTGGGACCTGGCGCGCGAGTGCGCCATACGCCACCTCTACTTCGTGCTTGATTCCATGACCGAAGGCCATGCCAATGGTCATCACAGCTCACACCGGGGCAATCTCTGGGAAGCCTATCTTCCCCTGCAGGAGGGACACGCTATCTGGCCTGATAACCCAGACTTCCCTCGTGTCCAGTACCTCACCTATGACGCACTGTCAACAATCTGCCTTATGATAGAAAACATTGTAGGGCTTTTCATTTCCCTGCCCCGTAAAACCGTAGACTGGATCATTCCCAATCTGGAAATCATGGGTGTGGAAAACCTCTCGCTCAAGAAGAACATGATCACCATACTCTCGAACAAGAGCGGCAGGGGCTGGGAAATCCACATGGAAAGCGAAAAACTCTACTACTTCACTATCAATATACTGGAGAAGAAGAAAAAGACCCTGCCTATCCCTTCGGGGAAATGCTCAATGCTTATCGACAAGCTGTGATCCACAAGAACTAACGAACGCCGGAGTCAGTGTATAGCCATTCGCCGGCCTCCTGCAGACGCGGCAACAGTATCACCACGTGAACCTCGCTGCACGCCTCAGAAACCGCCTTGTTCCAGTCCCGTATACCAGGCAGGCGTTTCCGCGTTTGCCTGCGTCCATTCTCGGCAACAGTAAGGAACTCAGCCTTACGCTCGACCAGCGCCTTACTAAAAGTATCAACAAGTAGGAAGGCTGATAGGCCATTGATGAGCGGAGAAGGAGAAATTTCGTTTATCAGTATGATAAACTGCTCCGAAGCACGGGGATACTGCCGATCAAGCAAGAGGGAAAAACCATAGTACCAGCGAAGCCAACTACGGACACTGAACGCACGTTTACGCACCATACTGGGTACACGAACCGCAGCGTCAAGCCTTGCCGAAAAGAAAGACGCCACGCCCGCTGTATCCTTGCTGAGAATCCGCGCCACACCAAAAACCAGCGCATTTTCTTCAATAAGACCAGGATTCACTAGCGCAGTTTTCTGCTCAAGCTCCCGCACTGCCACAGAATCAGCAAGCGCCAGGTAGGTGTTGGCAAGCATCCGCGTCAAACAAGCAGTATAGCGCCTTTGCACAAACACACGCTGTTCAAGCCAGACACAGAGCGCCGGCCAGTCTTCCCGTTCCAGCAGCCGAAACAGACACCGGTTCGCCAGAACATAAGCGTCAATGGCCAACGTCAAGACAACAAAGACCACCACAAAAAGCCAACTCGAGCGCCAGAGCAAAAGCGCGACGACTGATACACCAATCGTGATACTGTTAAGAACGCACAAAACATACCTAAGCCTCAAGTCCCTACCTCATTGTTGCCAAACTTTCCAATACTATTTATAATCTTAAACTAAACTAGTATCAAAACTATAGAAGATTAAAAAAGTATCCGTCAATTCGGGTAAGTAGGTGAGTAATGAACAAATATGTAGTAAAAGATATTCAAGTGGGAAGCGGGTTCTCACGAGGTCTGTATCTTGATAAGTGGTTTATCCTGACAACATCAGAACTACCGTTTTCACAAGAACTGAGAGCCACGCTCCTTGAATGGCGCTGTAGAGAGGTTTCCAGCATAGGCTCTCCTAAAGCCATCGCGCAAGAGCCGGTTGAAGCCATAACTGATACGGGTAAAATGAAAGAGATTGAGGACTTTTTTGTAAATACTGAGGAATATATGAAAGATATCTTCATGCAGGTCGCGAAAAATGGCCAGCTTGACTACAAAACGGTCGCGGATAAAGTGCAAAGCATCTATCCACTCATACAAGACCCCTATCTCCTGCTCAACTTCCAGAAAACCTATCATGTTGATGTAGACTATAGCGCTTTCCATGCAGTTACCTCTATGGTCATCTCTATTATCATTGGTCTTTCCTTAAAGTTACCGGAAAACCGCCTTATCGAGCTTGGCGTTGCTGCGCTTTTTCATGAGATTGGCATGATCAAACTTGTTTCTCAAAGCTACTTTGAAACAAAAAAACTCACCCTCGAAGAACGAAAAGCCTTATACGTCCACCCAGTAGTGGGCTATAATATGCTCAAGTCTTTTAACTTTCCCCTTCCAGTATGCCTTGCCGCCCTGGAACACCACGAACGGGAAAATGGTAAGGGGTATCCCCAGAAGCTTGCCGCAGATAAAATCAGTCTTTACGCCAAAATCATCGGCATAGCCTGTTCCTATGATGCAATTATGTCGCATAGACCGTATAAACAGGGAGAGGATAGCAATGCCAACCTGATAACTCTCTTCCAAAATAAGGATAAAGGGTACAATAGCATCGTTGTTAAGGCATTGTTACTTGCCCTTTCGCCCTACCCAGTGGGCCTGTATGTACTTCTCTCCAACGGGAAAAAGGCGCGAGTTGTAGATGTACAGCCGGAAAACCTCTCTTTCCCTGTGGTACAGGTTCTGGGAGAGGAAGCGAATATACAGACCAGCGAAAACGGTATCACTATCACGCGCATCCTCAATCGCAGTGAAGTCGAACCTGCATAGCCGCTATGTCAACAATCCGAGATTGAATATATATGGAAGACCCCTTACCGTCCTTTTTGTTTATTCTTCTTATCATCTTAAAAATCTTATGCACGCTGCTGGAAAGCGTTTTGTTTTCAACGCGGAAGACCGCACTCCGTTCCAGAATTGAAAGCGTCTCTGACACCAGACAACGTAAGGCGCTCTCGGCGGCTCTCAAGCTACTTGAGTCGCCGGAACGTTTCCCGCTGAGAAATGTTGGCACTTTTCTAGGCATACTGGCTGGCGTAGTGACTGGTATCGGCGTGGTCATGGTAGCAGCGCCCACTGTAGTCAGTCATAACGTGCTGGTGATCATGCTGGTAAGCCTCGGGGTTTCGCTGATCACGCTTATTCTGGGCGAAATTCTTCCTCGCCTCCTTGCCCGTAACATGCCGGAGCAGTTCATCATCACCCTCCTGACCTTATTCGGCCTGCCGCTTATACTCATTGCCCACAGTCTTTCCCGTACCAAAGCTGGTCGCGCTGAGGGCAACATGACTGCGGATGAGTTCCATATCGCTCTTGTCGAAGGGGAACGTTCCGGCGTTGTTGAAAGCAAAGAGCGAACTATGGTTGAGGGCGTTTTATACCTGGGCGACCGGGAAGCGGGAACGTTTATGACTCATCGTTCAGAGATTGAGTGGCTAGACATTAACGCTGATGCGGAAACTGCACGAAATCTCGTTCTTAACGTCAAGGCGCAGCGTTCTTTTCCTGTAGCGAACGGGACGCTTGACGAGATTTGTGGCGTAGTTTCGGTCGAGGACATTCTTCGCGCTCTGCTTCATGGCGTCTGGCCTGGGCTGCGGAGCATTATGAAAAAGCCCTACTTCATACCAGAAACCATATCTGCGCTCAAGACATTTGAAGCGTTCAGGCAGGAAACCCTGCTTATGGTTATGGACGAATACAGCGGCTTTGTCGGTATTCTTTCCATACAGGACTTGATGGCAGAGCTTGTCGGCGAATTCTCGACTGAGGCCAAAGACCAGGCCGAGATACTTCAGCAGGACGACGGTTCCTTACTCGTGGAAGGCGGCGCCAATATTGATGAAGTTGCTGACGTACTCTGTCTGGAAACGCTTGTTGGCGAACATCAGGAATACCACACGTTGGCTGGTTTTATCCTCAACCTTGCCGGTAAAATCCCTCACGTCGGCGAGACTTTTTCCCACAACGGTTACCAGTTCATGATTCTGAGTATGGATGGCAACCGAATCGACAAAGTGCTGATTAGCAGCCATGAGCCCCTCGCTGATTCAGCGACGACAATCAGACCGTCCCAATGAGGAATACGAGGTATAGACTCCCGCATCTCTCTGGTTTGAGATGTACAACTCTCTGATTTGAGATGTACAACTCTCTGATTTGAGATGTACAACTCTCTGGTTTGAGATGTACAACTCTCTGGTTTGAGATGTACAACTCTCTGATTTGAGATGTACAACTCTCTGATTTGAGATGTACAACTCTCTGGTTTGAGATGTACAACTCTCTGATTTGAGATGTACAACTCTCTGGTTTGAGATGTACAACTCTCTGATTTGAGATGTACAACTCTCTAAGGCAAGTTAGGTGTGTCTCTGAGGCGATTCATTCTAACTTTCAGTAATAAAAGTGCTTGCTATTTTTAATATAGTATATTATAGTGTATGCATATTTTATATAGAGGAGGCGTATATGGCGCTTTGGCTCAAAAAAATCCAGAGAAGGAATCCTCTGAGTGAAACGCAGGAAAAATGGTATCTGACGCAGGAAAAATCGGGAAGCGTAGGGATGAAGGACATCTCAAGGGAAATTGAGGGGCGGTCGGCACTTTCGCCAGGGGACGTGCAGAGCGTTCTCTCCAATTTAGTAGAAGTGTTACCCGTTTTCCTCAAGCTGGGGCAGACGGTGAACCTTGAGGGTTTCGGTACGTTCCGTATTTCGGTTTCCAGCGAAGGAGCGGCAACGGCAAAAGAACTAAACGCCCGGTATGTAAAGGGTGTAAAGATGTTATTTTTGCCGTCTCCTGAGCTTAAACGCAGTCTTGAAGATATAACTTTTGAGATACCTGCAGAAACACCTGAAACACCTGAAACACCGACGACTTAATGGTTTTATCAAAACAGTGATGCCGTGCGCCGTTCTTTACAGAGCTGTGCGCGGCGCTTCTCGATAAGCAATGGCGACATCAGACATTTTATCCCTTCATCTTTTCTATATACTCGTTCATTATGCGGACTAACCATGACTCCAGAGCCGCGTCGTAGCGTAATGCTTTTTCCTTAGTTGATTTGGCGCCAAGCACATGGCCGATGCCAGAGTAGGAAGCCATAAAGTAATGGTCAACGCCATACACCTTGAGTGCAGTGTGCAGGGCTGCCGAGTTCGCGTAGGGAACCAGCGTATCTGCGGCATCGTGTACGATAATGGTCGGCGGACTGTCGGGGCTTACGAAAGAGAGGGGAGAAATGGCTGCCAGCATTTCCCTGCCGGATTCGCTGTACCCCTCGCTGGTAACATCGCCGTCTACAACGTGATAGCCGCTCAACTTTTCAGCCAACTGGTAGAAAAACTTTTCCCCGCCCATCTTTTTGAAGTTATAGAGAAAGGCGATGTCGCCTAAGTCTGACGGGCCTGCCATGCTTACACACAACGCTATTGGTATGGAACTTGTCTCATACTGTTGGTAGGCATAGAGCATTGCAAGGTGTGCGCCGGAGGAATGTCCCATGATGATCAGTTTTCCCGGGTTCGCGTTGTTTTGCGTGGAAAAGTCCCGCAGAAAGGACACGGCAGCGCTTACATCGTCCATCAGATCGGTTATGTGGGTAGTTTCATCAATATAGCGATGGCTCATGGACGCGACGGTGAACCTGTCCCGAAAACCATCAAGGAAAACTGGGTAGTTTTCCTTACCACCATACATCCATATTCCGCCGTGAATAAAGAGAATCACCCCTTGGGACGCTGCCGCCTCGACGGGTATTGAGATGTCTATCAGATTCCGCTCATGAGGACCGTAGCTTACATCCTTATACAGCTGGTAGTGAAGTTCGGGTGCTGCCTTGCCAGATGAAACACAGCCAGCAGCCGATAAACAGAACGCCGCAAGCAAACCGATGATAAATCTCCGCATAATGATACCTCTTTGATATAAACATATCAGCAGACAGTACAATGGGTCTAGTTGGCCAGATTTAAGCACAAACAGTGGTGAAGTCAGACGTTTCATCCTTTTATCCCTGAATTGACTACACTCTGTACAAAGTATTTTTGACAGAAGAAGAATAGCACAATGATAACACAGATACTTACGACATTGGCCGCCATGATCGCCGGCACATTCGATGCCTGCTCGTTTGAAAAATACTTCACGGCAAAGGGCAGGGTGAAGAGGGCGCGGCTCTGGATATACAGGAGTGGGCGCTCGTAATCGTTCCATGTCCACAAAAAGTACATAAACAGGAGTGTCGCTATGGACGGCTTCACACAGGGGAGCATGATGTGCCAATAGATTGCCGGGTGGCTGGCGCCATCTATCTTGGCTGACTCCATCAGCTCGTTTGGCACGGCAATCATTGCCTGCCGCATGAGCATCACGCCAAACGCGCCACCAAAAAACAAGGGCAGCCACAGCGCCGTGAGGCTATTCACCAGACCGAGAGTACGGTAGATAACAAAGGTCGGTAACATGGTTACCATGCCGGGAATCATGGTGGTGGATAGCTTTACCAAAAAGAGCTTGTCGCGTCCGGCGAAGTTGATTTTGGCGTAGGCATAACCGGCGAGAGTGCAGGAAAAGAATGTACCGAGCAGCGCCATTGCGCTCACAAACACCGAGTTCTGGTAAAAGGTGATGAACGAAAAGTCGCCGGCAAAGAGTTTTGTATAGGCGGCTATGGTGGGGCGCGAGGGAATCCACTCAATCGGGAAGGTGTAAACGTCGTTGACACCCTTAAAGGAGGTGGAAATCATCCATAGGAAGGGGAATATACACAGTATGCCCCCGCCCCATATCAGCGCCGAGACCATAATGTTGAGTGTGTGTGTCCTGATTCGCTTAAATGTCATGTATAATCCCACTTTTTC
Source organism: Treponema sp. (assembly GCA_031267685.1). GTDB lineage: Bacteria > Spirochaetota > Spirochaetia > Treponematales > Breznakiellaceae > JAIRMT01. Next base: position 20,211 of record JAIRYV010000022.1, on the reverse strand, counting down.
TGCCCTGTCCACTGAATCAGAGTGATGATAAGGGTGATTGCGCAGAGGATCAGCGATAGCGCAGCCGCATAGCCGCTTCGGTAATCAATGAACGATGAACGGTAGATGTAGTACGACAGGGTGTACGAGGCTGTGCCAAAGCCGCGTGAGTTTGGCGTGAGGGTCTGTACGATGAGCCACATCTGGAGGCTGGAGATTACGCCCAGCACACTGACAACAAAGGTGGTTGGCGCAAGCAGGGGTATGGTGATGTAGCGGAACTTGTGATAGGCATTGCCGCCATCCACTGCCACAGCTTCATAGTAGTCGCGGGAGATACTCTGCAAGCCCGCGGAGTACATCAGGATATAGTAGCCGAGGTTCTGCCATATCACGATGATCATGATTGCTGGCAGGAACCACTTCGACGACGACAGCCAGCCGGGTAGACTGTCGCCCGGAACGCCCAGCCACTTGAGGAACATATTGATTGGGCCTTCGCTGGGGTGAAACAGCGCCCGCCACACTGTACTTACCGCCACAACATTCGTAATGTATGGAAGGAAATAGAGCGCTCGCATACCGGTGCGTCCCCAGTTGCTCAGTTTCTGGGCATAACCGTGGCGGTGCGTGGGTTTCTGGTGTAAGAGTGCCGCGATGACCACACTCAGCATGATGGAGATTGGAATCGCCAGCAGTAAAAAGAGGTTGTTCCGCAGCGATATCCAGAAATCCGACGCCGCAAATAGCCGCGTATAGTTTGCAAGCCCGATGAACTTCGCCTTGTCAACACCGCGCAGCAGGTTCCAGTCAGTGAAGCTCATGCCTACTGAGAAGACCACGCCGCCAAGGGTGAACACGAGAAAACCGATAAGATTCGGTAGTATAAAAAGGTAGCCCCAGAAGTTTTCAATGAGGCGGGCTTTCGAGCGCTGTGTCATAGTGTTTAGTGTTGGGGTAAGAGTGATGAGCGCCCTTACCCTACTACTAACTACAGGTTATCTAAAATCTCTTGGCCACGCTTTGTGATATCCGCGATGAAGGCGTCAAGCGTCATTTCATCGTTGAGATAGAGCGTGAGCTGCTCCTCAAGCAGGGCGTCCAGTGACGGCACATAGTTGATGAGCGATGGGTCTACTGGAAACACGCCGAGGAACGAATCATTCGGAACCGTAACAGCTTTGATGGTGGACTCTACCGGGTAGATGTCGGTGTGCAGGTTGCCCTTGGAATCGGTGAAACGAGTGAAAGTGCTGACCGCAGTTTCGAGGTTTGCGCCAGAGTACACCGGCATATACGTGCCGTTGATGTCGAAGTTGTCGTTACAGACAAAGCGCATGAAGCGATATGCCTCAAGCAGATTCTTGCAAGTGCTGGGGGCATAGAACGCGCCGGCAAGCTCGTTGTAGGAGGACTTTGTCTTGTCAGCTTCGGTTAAGACGGGTAGTTCTGAGACGCCGATCTCAAAGTCCAGCTTGCCTTCGCCTGGGTCATTGAACTGGAAGCCCTGTAACCAGATCAGTGCAAAGGGGCCGTCGAGGATGAGGCCGGTTTCGCCCAGGGCCAGCGCACGACGGCGATTCAGGCTTTCGGCAGCATAGGTCGCGGCGTCAGGGGCGAGGTGTTCCACGCGGGCGAAGTCGTGGTAGAACTGGAGACTGTCGCGGAAGCGTTGGTCGTCGAAGTTTGTTACTATGCGCCCGGAGGCGTCCTTCTTCACCATCTGCCAACCAGCAATCGACGCCGCGCCGTAGGTGATCTGTACCCAGAGCGCCTGAATACTGGCTGGATACTTCAGGCCGGGTACTGCCGCGAATTGCTTGGTTACCGCAAGAAACTCTGCCATTGTCATCTGGTCTGGGACACTAATGCCATGAGCATCGGCAAGGGTTTTATTATAGAAGACTTTGAAGGTGTTACCAGCGCGGGGTACGCCATAGATATTGCCCTGAAAGGCAGTGGCGTTTGCTCCGAGCTTGCCATAGTCAGCCTCGAAGTTGTCGCCGTTAGCCGCGATAGCGTCGTTGAGTGGCAGCGCCGCGCCATTGACTGCCCGCCGCATGAGGTCGCTGGTGGTCAGATACACCAGGTCAATCTGCTGCCCGCCCGCGATGAGCGTGTCCAGCCGCGCAAGGCCATCGATATCAGCGACTGAACCCAGTTCCTGATAGTCGATGGTAACATTCGGAGCTACCTGCTTGTAACGCTCGATAAGGTTCGCCGCAGTCCTATTCGCCTCGAACCCAAAACCCACCCACTTGAGGGTAACAGGCTGAGGGCCGTCGGATGGCCGGGCTTGCTGCCTGCTGCCTGCCGCAAAGCTGACTGACGCGGCAAGGGTCATAACCAGCGTCATAATCACGATTCTTTTCATTATACTCTCCCTATAAAAATCTGAGAGAAGTCTAGCATTTCTTTTTCAAATAGGTCAAGTGTATGAATAAACCAAATCGCCCCGCGACTATCACGCCTGTATCCAGCAACAGCGCCCTTGCTTACTCATCCAGTTCTGATGCGCTTCGTAGCTTTGTTTATTGCTGCATATCCAAAGAACTTTGTACGTGTCCCGCAGCGATATAGTGGGCTGGTGCGCGTAACCATCAGTGAAGATGATAAGGCCGTTGTAGGTATTCCGGTTTGCCGCAAAATAATCAATGATGGGCTGAAAACAGGTTCCGCCCCGACCTTTTACCAGAATTTCCTTTCGCGCTTTTTTTATGAGGAGCGGCTCACCCTGTAAGTCAGCGTCAAATTGCAGAACGTCGGTTTCTTCTATGCCATATTTGAAAAAATGGTTGACCGTTGAATAAAACAGGTTTATTTCTTTATCGCTGATGGAACTACTCACATCAACGCCGATTAAGAGGCGCGTAGTGAAGCGGCTTTTTTTACCCATGTAGACAAAACCATAGCGGCGGCTGGGACGAAAGCGGGTGAGCGTCATGTTGCTTGACAGCACAGTAGCGCGAAAGCCACTCAGAACTTTGCGGTAGTCGAGTATTGGCTTGAGTGTGGCGAGTATGCTTTGCGCAAGTTCCCCAGGTATAGTTCCCCATGACAGCATATTCTGCTGGGTAAATTCAATGACTTCACGCACTTTCATGTCCATAAAATCGTCGTTCGTCCAAAGCGCCGCGTTTTCCGCGTTATGGGCGCGTGTCTCGTTGCCGTTGTTTTCCGTACTGTCGCCGTTATTTCCCGCACCGTCGCCACTGTTTTTCGCACTACTGTTACCGCCACTGTTTCCCGCGCCGTCGCCGCTATCACTGTTTTCGCCGCCACTGTTTCCCGCGCTGCCGGGCGCCTGGCTATTATTGTTTTGCGCACGCTGATTTTTGCCATTGCCCTGCTCATCGCCCATGGTTCCCGCCTGTTGCTGCGCCAGTTCAAGATATTCACGGTAATAAAACTCGAAGTTCCGCTTTGTATATTCAGGATCATCCCAGAAATCAGAAACGCGATGGGGTAAAGAACTGAAACGGTAATATTCGTTCAGGGTGATATTGCTTGCTATGTATGAAACTTCCGCGCTGCGCGGTGGCCAGCGATAAGGGTGGCGCAAGAGTATGCGGATCATTTCGGCTTTCAGTGCTTCCTCAGCTTCCTTCGCGCTTAACGCGGCCAGATACGCCGGGTTATACTCAACGTGGCCATGCCCAGTTCGTATGCCCCGAATCAATGGATTTGCGGTGAATATGTGCGACGTAAATACCATAAACAACGCGGGTTCCCTGATATACCACGCATCGCTCACGAGCCGTATACGCTCCTCTGCTGAAATAGTTTTCCGCGCCTTTTTAGCCATATTTAACCCCATGCTTTACCAATTCGCACTAGCAGCAAAGCTGCCGTTATATTTTAATATCCTTGATAAATCCCACAATACTCTGGAAAATAGAGGGCGAGTTGCTGAGTATAGCGACCTTTGCCTGCGGATAGGCCGAAGACTGGTACAGCGTTGCCCAGTGCGCAATCACTTCATTCCGCTTGTTTTCAATAAGCCACTTGATATAGTGCTCAAGGTTACTCACATATCCCTTCACTTTTTTCTGATTCCGCTCAAGCTCTATCATGCGGAAACAGCCCTCGTTGAGAGGCGTGAGTTCGTGAATAGCAAGGTTTTCAAGCCTTTGCTTGTTCTGTTCAAAATGGGTTAAAATCAACAGTGGGTTCAGGCCCGTGTTTTCCCGCGTAAATAGCGCGAACTTGAGCGCCGCACTATTCCCCACCACACCAGCGATAATTTTCTCGACAATCCGGTCTATGTGATCCAGCGGCGCGATAATCTGCGAGACACGCTCCCATGCGCGGCGATCAGGCGTTTTGCTCAGACCAGCGTCAATCGAAGCCTCACTGTCAAGAACGTCACTGTTTTTCTCGATAAAGGCGACAACCCGTTTGTCGATATTATTTCGCTCTGCCCACAAAAGCCACTCCGCCGGCGAGGGAACAAAATAATACACATTAAAACGCGACACCAGCGCTGGATCAAGATCAGTAAGCTGATATTCCTCACCCTCATTCACTGCGGAAATAATCTGGCTTCCCGCCGGCAGTTTTTTCCCGGCAAGCATTTTGTTAAGCGTCAGGTCCATCACGCATTGCAGAATCTCAGGCCGAGCACGGTTCAATTCGTCGAGAAACAACACAATAGGATTACCATCAAGCGGAAACCACCAGGGCGGGCGAAAATCGGTTTTTCCCACTGTAGCGTCAAGCGCTGGAAGCCCAATAATATCACCAGGATCGCTCATCTGTCCCAGAAAAAGCGTTATCACCGGCTTTCCCTGTTTCTCAAAAAAGTCCGCGATAATCCGCGACTTGCCAATGCCATGCTTTCCCACCAGCATAATATTCTGATGACATGGCGTGAGTTCTATAACGTGTAATAACTCAGTGACATTAACATTTACTCCCATAAGCCGCTCCATTTTTCCCGTACATATCCGTACATTTCAGACCTCACCATCGTCATCTTCATCATCGTCATCTTCATACTTGCCCTCATCCTGCTTTTTTCCGGGTTCCCGCCAGTAATTACCAGGCGCAACGTTGCTCATAAGCACACGCGCCTTAGTGCTTTCAAACAGAGCAGTATATGTCTGAATAATACCGCTCAGTTCAGGCATCACTTTCTGAAAGGTAGCGTGCGGAACTACTATCTCAAGCTGTGTTTTCTCATTAAGCCGCACATACAGTTTGCTCTGCACTCTCTTTACTTCTATAAAATAGGGACAACCCAATTCCTCACAAATCTGAACAAACCACGCCTTAATACTGTCCTGCGTAAGCTCTTTAATTTTCCGCTGCTTCTGGAACTTTGCGCGGATAAGAGGCACTTCAGAGGCAATCTCCTCAAAGCGTTCCAGAAACCTAAACACAAAACCAAAATCATTATCATATATCGTTTGACCATAATACATCATTGCGTCATATAGACGCGCATAAAATTGCACGGGAGAACTGTAACACTCGCCAGTCTCAGAAGACAACTTCGTTGCAGAAACGCTCCCACACTCAATGCACACAAAACACTCAGACGCAGGAAGCGCATCACAGGTTATGGTGTAGATGGTGTGAACAGACTTCGGCCGAAGTCTGTTCGAGCATTCCTCGCGCCTTGTTGTCGTAAACCCCTCAAGCTGAACACCGCCATGCTCAAGCTCGGCGACAAAGTCTTCCACACTGTGAAGCCGCGCCAACTCCGGGCCTGCGGACTTATGCGTACAGCTCTGGATGCGTCTGTTCAGCAATGCGCTTAAATGACGCTCTAAATCAGTTTCTGGATACTTCCAATACATATAATAACTCTTCTCAGCTTTTTTAAGATAATCGCTGTGTATAACCTTGAACGACCAGTTGGCACGACATGGATGAGCGTATGATATCATTCAATAGTAAAACACTTGCGATAACCATAACATAAGGCTATATTGTATGAATACAGAGAATAGGTCAAGTAGGTATAAGGGGGCGTTTTATGCTTTGTTTCTGGGGAGCAGCAGTGTTTGGCTCGGTGTTTTTCCTTTTGCGCGTGATTCTCTTCATTGCAGGCGCAGGCGGCGATGATGACAGCGGCGATACAGACATAGCTGAGGCAGGAAACGGGGCGTTCAGGCTGCTGTCGCTCAATTCACTCACCGGCTTTACTGCCATGTTCGGCTGGGGCGGACTCGCTGCACAGGCACAGTTCGGCCTTAACCTGCCGTTGAGCCTACTCGCAGGCGCAGGTGCAGGGCTTGTCGCCATGCTGAGTACCGCGCTCGTCTTTTATGGAGCAATGCAACTACGGAGCAGCGGCGCACGGTTCTCCTTGAAAGACGCGGTCGGCTGTGAGGCTGAGGTGTATCTCCGTATCCCAACTCAGGGAAAAGGACGAATCTCCTTTGTCCTCAACGGTGTCAAGCATCAGACCGACGCAGTGTCTGACACCGCAGAACTCATACCCTCGTTTGAAAAAACCCTCATTACACGGGTGATTGATTCTCACACAGTAGCCGTTGTACGCTTTGAAAGCTAAACTAAGTAGTCATGAGCAACTACTCACTAACAGATATTCTAAGGAGCTTATATGAACTTTGTTCTCATTGGAACCTCATTTCTCGCGGTATTCTTGTTCGTACTTATCCTGTTTCTGGCAAGCAGGTATAAACGGTGTTCGTCAAACCAGATTCTTGTGGTGTACGGGAAAGTCGGGGGCGGGAAGTCGTCGCGCTGTATGCACGGAGGCGGGGCATTCATCTGGCCGCTCATTCAAGATTACAACTATCTTGACCTTACGCCCATGACGATTAACATCCCCCTCAAGGGCGCCTTATCTCAGCAAAACATCCGCGTCAACGTGCCAAGCACTTTTACCGTGGCCATTGCCACTGAGGAAGAAAGTATGAACTCAGCAGCAGTGCGCCTGCTGGGACTGAACCGCGACACAATCGAGTCAATGGCAACGGAAATCATACTCGGACAACTCAGACTCACGGTAGCCTCTCTCACGATTGAGCAGATCAATCAAGATCGAGAACGTTTCCTCGACGCAATCCGTAAGAACATCGACCTTGAGCTTGATAAAATCGGCCTCTGCCTCATCAACGTGAACGTTACCGACATCACCGACGAGTCAGGCTATATCGAGAGCATTGGTAAAAAAGCCGCGCTCACAGCTATTAACCAGGCAAAGGTTGATGTGGCGGAGCAGGACAAGAAGGGCGCTATTGGCGAGGCAGAGGCACGTAAGGAACAGCAAATACGGGTGGCACAGTTCACCAAAGAACAGCAGGTTCAGATCGCCCAGTTTAACAAAGAACAACAGGTACAAACCGCTGAACTTGATAAGGAACAACAAGTGCAGCTTGCCCAGTTCGCCACTGAACGGGAGGTCAAGAAAGCTCAGTATCAGAGCGAACAGCAGGTGAAGGTAGCTGAATACAGCAAGGAACAGCAAGTAAAGACCACGTCGTTTAGTATTGAACAGCAGGTACGCATTGCTGAACTTGACAAGGAAAAGCAGGTGAAAGTAGCTGAATTTGGCAGGGAACAGCGGATACAGACCGCTGAGTATAATGCACAGGCAGTTGAGGGTGAAAACACCGCAAAGGCTGAGATTGCCATATCAAACGCCACACTTGCCGAGCGTGAAGCTGAGGCAAAACAGCGCGGAGAAATAGCGCAGCAGTCCGCATTCGCAGAAATTCAGCAGGCAAAGGCCCTTGCTGAACAGCGGCGCCTGGAGGTTGAGCAGGTTGTACCTCGTGAAATCGAGAAGCGTAAGCTCGAAATAGACGCAGCAGCACGGGCTGAACAGCAGCGCCTACTTGCACAAGGTGAGGCTGACGCAATACTGCTCGTCAAAGCAGCTGAGGCACAAGGCCTCAAAAAAGTGCTAGACGCAAAGGCCGCAGGGTATGAGACACTGGTTAAGGCGGCAAACAGTGACGCTAAGAGCGCAGCAACACTGCTCCTCGTTGAAAAGTTGGAAGACCTGGTTAAACTGCAAACCGAAGCACTTAAAAATATCAAGATCGATAAGCTCACTGTGTGGGATAACCCCAGCGCTGATTCCAGTACTACCGCGAACTTCATGCGTAATTTGGTTAAAACACTGCCGCCCCTCCACGACATTGCGGCACAGGCGGGTCTTGAGCTGCCTGGGTTCTTGGGTACTATGGACGCCCTGTCGCAAAGCGTGGTGTCTGACACCGGACACGCGGCGCAAAGCGTGGTGTCTGACACTGGGCATGAGGCGTAGGCATGATTCGTCCAGTAAACGTTGCTGATGCAGCTGCCATAGCTGCTATCTACAATCCCTACATTGAGCAAACCGCCATCAGCTTTGAGGAAGCGCCGGTTTCGCTTAACACCATGGAGGCGCGTATCCGCACAATAAGCGCTGAGTATCCATACATCGTCTGGGAGGAAAACAACGAGGTTCTTGGCTATGCCTATTTGAATAAATGGAAGGAACGGCGCGCCTATCGTTTTGCGGTAGAAGATTCCGTCTATATCAAAAGGGGGCATGAGCGAAAAGGTATCGGCACAGCGCTTCTCTCAAGCCTGATACACGAGGCGCAGAGGCGTTCCTTACACGCGATGGTTGCGGGAATCACCGTTCCTAATGAAGGGAGCGTGGGCTTGCATGAGAAGCTAGGCTTCCGTAAGATAGGCCAGCTTGACGAGATTGGCTTTAAGCTCGGAAACTGGCTGAACGTGGGCTATTGGGAGTTATTGGTATGAAAGACTGGATGTTTCGTTTTGTGAAGGGTGCGTTTATTGGCACTGGGTTTATACTGCCCGGCGTGAGCGGCGGCGCGTTAGCAGCAATTTTTGGCATCTATGAACGTATCATCAGCTTCATTGCCCATATCACCCATGACTTTAAGGCTAATGTCCTGTTCTTCCTGCCCGTCGGACTGGGCGCGCTGACTGGCATCTTCATACTCTCCTTTGGCGTGAGCTTCCTGCTCACCAATTACGAGACACAGGTACTCTGGTTCTTTGTCGGCTGTATTTTAGGAACTCTACCCGCGCTATGGCGGGAAGTTGGCAAAAAGGGCCGGAGTAAGCGCCACGTACTTATACTCATAGTGTCAGCAGTCGTAGGCTTTGTGTTTCTGTATACCGGGGAATCTCTTTTCAAGGGGCAGATACCGCTTAACTTTGGTACATGGATGTTGGCAGGCGCGCTCATTGCCCTTGGAGTACTTGTGCCGGGCTTAAGTCCATCGAATTTTCTTGTGTACCTCGGTATGTATCAGCCCATGGTAGACGCCTTCAAGACCCTAGACGTACTAGCGCTGCTTCCTCTGGCGCTTGGTGGTGCGATATGCCTTTTTGGTCTTTCCAAAGTGATTGACGCGCTGCTTGCCCGTGCGTATGCGGGCATGTTTCACTTCATTCTCGGCATAGTAGTTGCCTCAACCTTGATGATTATCCCGCGTGAGTTCAACTATATGAGCTGGACAACGCTGATCTGCGTTATCGCCTGTATCGCCGGCATCATCCTTGCCTATTGGATGAGCAAACTCGATGACAAGTACAAGGGAGCTTCTTGATAGGTGAGCATAGCGTTTCGCTCTTGATGTGAATCCTTCAATCGTTGATCTTTAGCGAAGCATAAAGATCAACATCCCCAGTGCTTCGCTAAACCTTCATAACCAGCATCACTCTCACTTCCTTGCTCGATACTTTCCCAGCGCTCGGAGAAGATACGCTCTTAGCCGAGTTTAGGGTGCTTTCCTAAGCTCGGAGAGGGTGCTTTCCTAGTATTAGGAAAGGGTGCTTTCCTAGTATTAGGAAAGGGTGCTTTCCTAGTACTAGGAAAGGGTACACTCCTAGTATTAGGAAAGGGTGCTTTCCTAATACTAGGAAAGGGTACACTCCTAAGCTAGGAAAGGGTACACTCCGAGCTTAGGAAAGGATACGTTCCTAAGCTCGGAAAAGGCTCTTGCTTAGGAGCGGAATCGATCATGATAAACGCATAGAAAAGAATTGTACCATGAACTACCCGAACCACACGAACAGAATAGGATAGTCTTCGTTTCTCCTTATGATCAAAGATAAAAATTCGCCTGGTTCATATAGTTCATAGCTCTGCAGAGAATCGGCCATGATATCTTGATTTTATTTGTAAATAACGGTATACTGAGCTATCAATATGAGAAAGAAAGTTGCTCTGCTCGGCGCTACTGGTTCTATTGGAAAAAGCACGCTTGATGTGCTGCGTCGAGGGAAAGATATGTTTGAGGTTGTCCTTTTTTCAAGCCATACTGATAGGGCTGGCTTAGAGGCGCTCGGTGCGGAGTTTCCTGATGCAGTGCTGGCGCTCTCAGGCGTGGAACAAGGCGGATTCCGTGCTGGCTATGTTGGCAGTGAAGGTTTGTTGCGGGCAATCAGTGGCTGCGGCGCGGATATTGTGGTTAACGGGATTGCGGGCGCGGCTGGACTTGCGCCGTCTGTCGCGGCATTAGAGGCAGGTATAGACTTGGCACTGGCTAATAAAGAAACCATTGTCATGGCCGGGCCTCTGATACGCGCTCTGGCTCAAGCAAAGAAGGCGCGGATACTGCCAGTTGATTCCGAACATTCCGCTATCTTTCAGTTGCTTGAGGCTCATGGCAGGGAGAATCTGGCAACAATCCTCTTAACCGCGTCGGGCGGGCCGTTTCGCGCATACACGCAGGAACAGTTGGGCAGAGTGCAGGCACAGGACGCGCTCAAGCATCCCACATGGAACATGGGCGCTAAGATCACGATTGACTCGGCAAGTATGGCAAACAAGGGCCTTGAGGTCATTGAGGCTGTACGACTGTTTGATATACCGATAAGCGCCGCAACTGATGTGATACAGGTTCTGGTTCATCCTCAGAGTATTGTTCATTCGATGATTAGCCTGAAAGATGGGGCGATTTATGCGCAGCTTTCACGGCCTGATATGCGCCTTCCTATTCAGAATGCGCTTTATTACCCTGTACATGCACCTTTAGGCTTTGAAGCACTTGACTTTAAGCAGCTTACGCTCAGTTTTGAGCAGCCGGATGGGGAAAAGTTCCCCATGGTCCCCCTTGCATATCAGGCGTTGAGTGCCGGAGATTTATATCCGGTCGTGTATAACGCGGCCAATGAGGTTGCGGTCGCGGCGTTTCTCGCGGGGCAGATACGCTTTCCTGACATTGCCCGTGTTGTGGCACTAGCACTGGAGCAGAACTGGGACGGTAAGCTTGAGTTTGACGCAATCAGGGAGACTGACAGTCGTGCGCGGTCTGTAGCAAAATCCTCTGTCAATACATTGTCATTTCTACCGATTATGTAATGATATGTTTTTATAAATAGGGGAAAGAGGTCAGGTCTTATGAATAAACGGATTAGCTATGTTTGCGCTGCACTGATGGGGTTGCTTGCGTCATTGTTATGTGCGCAGGTGAATACCAATGAGTTACAGCAGGGGCAAGGGTCGATTGAGTTCTATAATTATACGGGGCCGGTTACGCGGATTGATACGGTTGCGCAGATTCGGAACATTGGTTATGAACAGGGTCTTGCGGTTCGGCGTGGGGCGACTCGTTCAGGCGCTATGAATCGGTACTTTGTGATTCATTCGGTTACAGCTCCAGAAGGAGAGCGGATAGATGCAGACATTTTTGGCTTAGGGTCTGGCGTGGGAGTAGACCACATACGGAATCTGAGGCTCATCATACAGGGCTATCTTGAAGGGGCCTATAACTACTCGGCGGCAGATGCGCGGTTACTTGCCCAATATATTACGATTTATAACGCATTTTATCGGGGTAACTGGGACTTTTTCAGTTCTCGTTATAAACAAGCGGTTCTGGGAGACTTGAGCGCTGATCGTGTTGGTCTTTCTGTACGTTTTGATGAATGGCCAGGGCGGACGCTCATTGTAATCCCGCTTGGTAACGCGAGTCCTGGGTCATTGAGTGCCATAGACACATCGGCGGTGAGCGATGAGGGCGTGCTTGAGGAGTTGCGGCGTGATCCGAATCAGGGGCTTGACGTACGGAAAGAGATGGTTGAGTTAAAGGAGCGTGAGGCGGACGAGGCTGAGGCGCGGGCTGCGGATTTACGTGAAGCTATTGCGGTGGAGGAAGCCAGGATTGCGGCGGAGCGTCGGCGGGTGCAACAGGCGTCGCCGGAAGAGGCGCGGCGTATTGAGAATGAGCTTGCTGATCGGGAAAGGGCGTTGGAAGAACAGCGTAGGCTGGCCGATGAGGCGGAGCGTATGGCAGAGCGGAAGATGCTTGATGCTCAAAGCGATCGTGAGGATATTGCTATTGATCAGAATGGCGGCATTGCTGCGGAAGCTGAGCGACGGGCCGAGTCAGCGCGTCAAGTGGAAGCTGCGCGTCAGGCGGCTGAAGAGGCGGCGCGGCAGGCCGAGATAGCGCGTCAGGCGGCTGACGAAGCGGCGCGACAGGCTGGGATAGCGCAAGGTGCGGCTGAAGAGGCGGCGCGTCAGGCTGAGAGAGCGCAACAGGCAGTGGAAGACGTTATGCCGCAGAATGAAGCAGCGGCGCGACAGGCTGAGATAGCGCAAAGTGCGGCTGACGAAGCGGCGCGTCAAGCTGATGCAGCGCAAGTGGCGGCGGCGAGTATCCCGCGTCAGGGGGCAGATGCGGCAGCGCAGCAGACAGAGCTTGTGCGGCAAGCGGCTGAAGAGGCTGTGCGACAGGCTGAGATAGCACGGCAAGCGGCGGAGGAAGCCTCGCGGCTTGCTGCCGAAGCGGCAGCCGCACGGCAAGCTGAGATAGCGCAGCAGGCGGCTGAGGCAGCGGCAGCGCAGCAGGCGGCGGATGAAGCGGCAGCGCAGCAGGCTGAGGCAGCGGCTCAGCAGGCGGCGGATGAAGCGGCAACACAACAGGCTGAGGCAGCAGCTCAGCAGGCGACTGAGGCAGCAGCAACGCAACAGGCTGAGGCAGTGGCTCAGCAGGCGGCGGATGAAGAGGCAACGCAACAGGCTGAGATAGCGCAACAAGCGGCTGAAGAGGCGGCGCGTCAGGCCGAGATAGCACGGCAGGCGGCAGAAGAAGCGGCACCTGAGAATGAAGCAGTGGCGCAGCAGGCTGAGATAGCGCGGCAAGCAGCGGAAGAGGCGGCGCGACAGGCGGAGATAGCACGGCAGGCGGCAGATGAAGCGGCACCTGAGAATGAAGCAGTGGCGCAGCAGGCTGAGATAGCGCGGCAAGCGGCTGAAGAGGCGGCACGTCAGGCTGAGATAGCACGGCAAGCGGCGGAAGAAGCTACGCGGCTTGCAGCCGAAGCGGAAGCAGCGCAACAGGCGGCTGAGGAAGAGGCAGCGCGTCAGGTGGAGATAGCGCAGCAGGCGGCGGAAGAAGCGGCACGACAGGCCGAGATAGCGCAGCAGGCAGCGGGAGAGGCAGCGCGACAAGCTGAGATAGCACGGCAAGCGGCGGAAGAAGCGGCGCGACAGGCCGAGATAGCGCAGCAGGCAGCGGAAAACATCGTGCCACAGGATGAAGCGGTGGCGCAGCAGGCGCAGATAGCACAAGACGCGGCGGAAGAAGCGGCACGGCAGGCTGATACAGCGCAAGCGGCAGCGGCGAATGTCCCGGGTCAAAGCGCAGACGCGGCAGCGCAACAGACGGAGCTTGCACGACAAGCGGCGGAAGAGGCTGTACGACAGGCTGAGATAGCACGGCAGGCGGCGGAAGAAGCTACGCGGCTTGCAGCCGAAGCGGAGGCAGCGCAACAGGTGGCTGAGGAAGAGGCAGCGCGACAGGCAGTGGCGGGTGGCTTTACTGCTAGTGAAGATGAGGGTGGAACAAAAGTTATTATGATTGAGTTGACGCAGTCTGATTCGCCCTTAGGTGTTCTCATAGAGCTTAACCTTGCGACAGGCGCAAGGACCAATATTTCAAACCTCACCACCATCAATGCGCGTTCCTTAATAGCCATTGGTGAGGGAGAAGAGCAGGAGGTTTTTGCGACACTGACATTGCCGGGCAATCTTGTCCAGCTTATTCAAATTGATCAGGAAAACATGGGTGTTGGCGCACAGGTCAGCGACAATGGTGTTGATTCTCTGTATGCTGACGCGCCGCTCTGGGTTCGGGAGGCTAGCATATACACCATTGTCAGTTCAGGCAGTGCGCTTTATCTTGCCCGCTTTGATACTGCTGCGATTGCCGATGGCGTTATCCCGCTTGCCGCGAAATCCGCGACCCAGATACACCCTTATGCGACGGCCAGTTTTCAGGGCGATATTATCCTGATACAAAGTGCTGGTGGTCAGCCGGTCATGCTTAACGCGAATGACCTGACCGAAAGGCTTTAGACACGAAGAGCCGCCAGAAGGCGGCTCTTGTTATAAGCAGTCGTGTCAAATACCGTAGATATGAACGAACTCGTGCAATAGTTCTAGGGCTTTCTCTTTACAGTTTCCACAGACTGTACCGATCTTGGTGGCCTGCTGGAGCTGTTCCCAGTTGTGGGCGCCATTCTGAAAAGCGTTTTCAATGTCCTTATCAGTGATGCCTAAACACTGGCAGATCGTGGTTGCCGCTTCTTTGAGCATACCGGCGCGTCCGGTTTTTTCAAGATAGTCATCAATAGCTGCTCGCAGCGCCTTGTCCCCCAATACCGAGCAATGTATCTTGTAATCGGGCAGACCTCCGAGCTTTTGCACCAGGTCTTCCGGCCTAATCGAGTACGCCTCCCTGATGTTCATGCCCTTGATGGTCTCGGACAGCATACTTGTCGAGGCAATAGCGCTAGCGCAGCCATAGGTTTTCCAGCGCACGTCGGTAATGACATCGTCCTTGATTCTGAGGAGCATGAGCATCTGATCCCCACACTTGATATTTCCGGTCTGTCCACGTGCATCGCAGGGGAAATCCGCTTCATCCTCGAATAGTGCGTTCCGGGGATTGGTGAAATGCTCTTTCACCGTATCTGAATACAACCAGCCAGCCATATTATTCCTCCTTCTTTCGTAGAGTGGACATGGCACGAAGCCGCATGATAATGGGCGGCAGTTTTTGCAGGATATAGTCAATATCGTCCACATTCAGGTTCCAGCCAAGACTGAAGCGGATGGAACCGTGGGCAAGCTCTGGCCCAACGCCGATAGCCATGAGTACATGCGATGGCTCAAGGCTGCCTGAAGCGCAGGCTGAACCGGTCGATGCTTCAATACCCTCAATGTCCATTGAAAGCAGAATCGACTCGCCTTCTGCTCCTGGAAACGAAACATTCAGCGTGTTTGGAAGCACTGCTGTGGGATGACCATTAATCTTGATGTCTGGCACTCTTTTCAGCAAGCCGTCCCGCAGCCGGTCGCGCAGGGCAGCTGTGTGCCGGCTATACGAGCCAAGTTCCCCAAGCGCCAGTGAAGCCGCCAGCCCAAAGCCCAGTATGCCGATATTATTGTATGTTCCAGCACGGAACCCGTCTTCCTGATGACCGCCGTGAATAAGGGGAAGTAAAGGCGCTCCCTTCCTCACATACAAAGCCCCAACCCCTTTTGGCCCGTAAATCTTATGCGCAGACATAGTGAGATAATCAAGGCCCAACTCATCCACGTGCACCGGAATCTTGCCCACAGCCTGTACCGCGTCGCTATGCAGGAACGCGCCAGCCTCTTTCACAAGCCGGCTGATTTCCTTGATATCCTGCACGGTCCCGATCTCGTTATTGGCCATCATTATTGACACAAAGAGGGTATTTTCGTTAAGCGCAGCCTTGAGCGCGTCCAGCTTCACCAGTCCCTGCCCGTCAACCGGTAGGAACGTTACCTTAAACCCCAGACTTTTCAGGAATGCGGCTGAGTTAAGCACACAGGGATGCTCAATGGCGCTTGTGATAATCTCACTTCTTCCGCCCAGTACATGCCCATCCTCAGCTGTTCCCTGCTGGCGCATGGTCTGGAACACAGTGTTGTTTGATTCTGAGCCTCCTGACGTAAAAATGATACGATCAGGCGGCGCTCCCACCAGCGCCCCCACTGAAGCCCGTGCTTCCTCAATCCGCGCACGAGCTAAACGCCCGTGTGCGTGCTGACTCGATGCATTTCCATAGACATCGAGATCTGTTACCATAGCAGCTCTGACCTCCGCACGGAGAGGCGTAGTCGCGTTATAATCAATATAGACCTGACGTTCAGTCATACAAACTTCCTTAATTATTAAACTTGTGTATATATCATAGTAAACTACTAAGAGAAAGGGAAGTGCTTCATCATGGCTTTACGAGCGTCAAGAACAAGCGTATCTTCATACTATGAGAATAGTTAATCGTTTTTACCAATCCGGCAACGTAGCCTTGATCCTCATTGGCATCAATGTCGTAGTTTTTGCTCTACAACAGCTTGCCCCAATGACTAGCGTCTACCTTGCCATGAACCCTCTGGCGGTAATCGGCAATAAATGGGTATGGCAAGTGTTTACCTATATGTTTGCTCACGGCAATATCAGCCACCTCTTGCTTAATATGCTTGCCCTGTTCATGTTCGGGACTCAGGTTGAACGGTATACGGGGAGCGTTGAGTTTCTCTGCTACTACCTGATTACGGGCTTTCTTGCCGGCGCTTTTTCCCTTGCGGTGTACTGTCTCACTGGCTCGTACACGGTCTGGCTTCTGGGCGCGTCTGGCGCTATCTTCGCAGTACAGCTCGCCTACGCCACGTTTTTTCCCAATGCGGTGATCGCCATCTGGGGGATTCTGCCCATGCGTGCGCCAGTTATGGTGCTAGTCTTCACCATTATTGAGCTGGCGTCTTCATTCTTCGGGCTTCAGCGCAGCGTAGCTCATTTAACACACCTCGCGGGTTTTGCCTTTGGCTGGCTGTATCTGCTCATCCGCTTCAGGCAAAACCCCTGGCGCGCACTCACGGAAAGGTGAAAGCTACGACAGAATCTGCTCGTCAATGGGTTTGCCACCGGGAACCATTGGCAATACGCGCTCGTCCTTGTCGATATGGGCGTCAATGACAGCGGCACGGCCTGTGGCAAGTTCCCGCATGGCAGCCTCAAGCGCGGCCATGAAGCTGGCTTCGCTGTCAGCGCGGAAGCCTGCAACGCTATATGCAGAGGCCAGTTTCACGAAATCAGGCGGACGGTCAAGGTTGGTTTCCGAGTAGCGGCCTTCGTAAAAAATAGTCTGCCACTGCCTCACCATGCCGAGAACGCCGTTACTGAACACCACCAGCAGCACGGGCAAGTGATAGGCGCTCAAGGTTCCCAGTTCAGCGCAGTTCATGCGGAAACAGCCGTCGCCAGTGAAAAGCACAACCGGACGTAACGGGTTGGCGACCTTTGCGCCCAAGGCTGCGCCAAGCCCAAAGCCCATGGTTCCCAGTCCGCCGGAAGTAAGGAAGGAACGCGGCTTTGAAAAGGGATAGAACTGCGCTGTCCACATCTGATGCTGCCCAACGTCAGTAACAATAATAGCGTCATTGTCGAGTGTTCTGAGCGCCTTTGCCGTTTCTTCAATGATAAAGCGCGGATAGAGCGCGGTTTTCCGGTGATGCGTATGAGGAACCTCGTTTTTCCATGTGCTAATATCGTCATTCCACTCGGTCTTGATGTCTGCCGGGAGCTTCTCAAGCACATGGCTCAGGGTATCGTGGATATTCCCAATGACCGAAACTTCGGCTTGAATGTTTTTGTTAATCTCAGCCGGATCAATGTCAAAGTGCAAAACCCTGGCCTTACTCGCAAACTTGTCGGGACTACTAGTAACGCGGTCTGAGAAACGCACGCCGATTGCTATCAGGAGGTCGGCCTGCTGTATAGCCTTGTTAGACGCCACACTTCCGTGCATACCAACCATGCCGGTATAGAGCGGATGTTCATATGGCATGGCTCCCAGCCCCATGAGGCTGAGGCTCACTGGCGCGTCCAGCCGCTCGGCAAGTGCGACCAGTCTGGCAGATGCGCCAGAAATGATCACGCCGCCGCCTGCGTAAATCGCCGGACGTTTTGCCTTGACCAGTAAACTAACAGCGCGGTCAATGTCAGCCTCCGTAAAGGTCTGCCTCAGACTCCGCTGGGACAGGCGCCATGCCCGCGCACCCTGAATCGGGAGCGACGCCAGCGTTCCTATCAGAGGCACTTCCGCCTCAAGCGCGCTGATGTCTGCAGGAATGTCGATAAGCACGGGACCAGGGCGGCCACTAACAGCCACGATAAACGCCTCGCGGACGATTTCAGCCAGGTCTTCTACACTTTTTACGATCCAGTTATGCTTAACAATGGGCATGGTGATGCCAGCGGTGTCTACTTCCTGAAAGCTGTCCTTGCCTAAGAGTGATCTGCCGACATTGCCCGTGATTGCCACCAACGGTACTGAGTCCATATAGGCTGTGGCAATGCCGGTTACGAGATTAGTCGCGCCCGGGCCAGAGGTGGCAAGGCAAACTCCCACCTTGCCGCTTGAGCGGGCATAGCCGTCGGCAGCATGCGCCGCATGTTGCTCATGGCTCACCAGAATATGCCGAATCCGGTCCCGGCACTGGTACAGCTCGTCATAAATATCCAGCACCTTGCCGCCCGGATACCCAAACACCGTATCCACGCCCTGTTCAATCAGGGCTTCAATCAAAATCCTTGCTCCTGTATGTCGCATAATGGCGTTACTATACAAGGAGAGGGCGTTTATTGCTAGACTGATTCAAACATGACGAGCGCTCACTCAAGCGCAAGTTCGTGAGATGTGTCTGTATCCAATCACATCTTGAGCTTCTCAAGCAGGAACTCCTTGAATTTCAGTACAGATTCACAATTAGGTTCTAGTTTCAGCGCGGATTCACAGTCCGTGAGTGCCTGGAGCAGGTCTCCAACATGGTAGTAGGCTTGACCGCGGCGATACAGGCAGAAAGGCTGATAGGCGTTCATGGTAAGCGAAAGACTGAAATCATCAATGGCTTCGGAGAACCGCTGTAATATAGCCTTCACGATTCCCCGATAATACGGAGCCTTGTAGGAGCTGGGGTCCAGTTCCAGCGCCTGAGTAAAGTCCGTGATAGCATCCTCGTAGTGAGAGCGGGCAAAGTTCGCCATGCCCCGATGTTTATAAATAAGGGAACAGACGGTGTTATCGGGATGCAGCTCAAGGATGCGAGTGTAAAACGTAATAGCCTGCTCAAACTGATTCCGGTTATGGGCATAGAGGGCATTGAGCAAAAGCTCGTCGATGGATGCACGAGAGGAATGTATGGTCGGGAGCAGGTCGCTTTGCTCACCGCCTGCGCGAATGTTCGCGAGGGTTTCTTCGACAAACAAAAACCGGTCAGTCGATTCTTCGACCTTTTTAAAAAAAGAGCCGCGCCGTTTGCCCAGTTCGCCATTGAGCTTACGCTGATGTTCTCTGATTTCCTGAAAGATTGTATCAGCAAGAAAGAGATTAGCGTTGAGCGCCGCGATTTTACGCTTCATAGGTTCATCAAAAGGGGTAAACTCAGCCTTGTACACCAGCTCATGCTCAACCTCAGCCCAGGCATCCTGCAGTATTGTACGAATCTGCACTTCAACCACGTCAATACCGCAATCCCCCCGTTGTTCTCTGACTTCGCTAGGAAGTTTTATCAGCAGGTGGGTCGATTCATAGCCGAATTCTTTGAAAGAATAGTTTGACCCTTTGCGTTCAACTTCAACAACTTCAAAGGTTTGTTTGAGGACATTTTCAACAACAAAAATATCCTCAAAGAAGGGGCAGATAACCCTGATTCCGACCAAATCGGTTATAAGCAGCCCAGAGCCGCCTTTTTTAAGCAGGCCGAGATACTTTTTATAAAAGCTATCGAACTCTTTAACTCTGCCCTTGACAGTAGGGTGAGATTGCATGGGACAGAGCGCTTTTTCTATACTCTGTTCAAGGTCTTTGGTAACTAAAACCCGCACAGCTAAGTATGCGTCATAGATTTCTTTAAGCTGTGTCTGATTAGGGAGCTTTGTCTTACCCATATATGCCTGTCAGAACCCCGTGCCTAAAGCCTGGGGCTTATACAGAAAGCAGCGGCATCTACGAGTCTTGTTCAAAAAGCCCTGCTGTTCATCGCTTAGATAGGCATGCGCTTTGAAAATGCTCTGTATCTTCATGGATTGAGTGTAAGCTATCTTTTTCTCAATGTCAACAAGTATCGGAATCAAAGGCTATAGCTCTTCACCCAAAGGCTATAGCTCTTCACCCAAAGGCTATAGCTCTTCACCCAAAGGCTATAGCTCTTCACCCAAAGGCTATAGCTCTTCACCCAAAGGCTATAGC
>JAIRYV010000095.1 GCA_031267685.1 Treponema sp. | reverse complement strand
GAAGCGCAGGACATATGAATAGGGACTTGGTAGAGACGTTCTCAAGAAGGTCGTTGGCAGGGACGGGGATGATGTCGCCAGTATCCGCAACGAGGAATACACCTGCGCCCTCACCAACTACTTTGAGGTTCTTGCCGGAGAGCTGCACGCCATGTCCGGGAGTAAGGATGGAGTTTATCTTGCCGGTCGCCTTGTCAGTAATGCTGTCAATGATAGGGCCGTTTTCGACACCGTGTAAGCGGTTCAAAGGGGCAGTACGGGCAGCAGCGAGGAGGTTCTTGTCCACGTGGATGCGCACGGTTACCTTGTTCACCGCCGGATCAAAAGAGGCGTCAGGAGTGGGGAAGGAACCGCTTATCCCTAGACTGAAGCTGCATATCTTAGCCAGCTTAAAGCTCCATCCCTGGGACAGAAGGTTCCTCGCCACTGTCTCCACGCCAGAGAGGACACGCCATGCCTCACCTTCGTTTATGTTTAATACTTCACTCAAGAGTTTGATGAAGCCCTCATCATCCACACCTTCGGTATGCGTAACTACTGCATGATGGTCGGTGGAGTCCAGCGGTATGCTATTCCGCTTCAAATAATAATCTAGCACAGTTTTCCTCTCTTTCTATATTGGTTTTTATCGACGTGTAGATAATAACAGAGATAAGAGGGAATGGATAGTGGATACTTATCTCAGCTGGCTCTAATAATAGGAAGACTTTGTGGGACAGTCGTTCTTGAACAGTCGTGAACCTATTTACCGCAGACTTGCTACAGCACTCCGCTCAATTCCAAGTCCGGCTTTATACCGTTCTATAAATGCCGAGAAGCCTGTTTCATCTTTTGGATCAGGCTCCAGACACGAACCCACGTTGTCGGCGAATACTTTTTCAGTAAGGTAGGACTCAAGCGGCTCATCCGCGTCTTTTTCCAGCATATACGCTGCAAGAAGTGCTATACCCCAAGCTCCACCCTCGCCGGCGGACTCCATCACCGTAACTGGCACATGTAACGCTGCAGCTAAAAGACGCTGTCCCACGTCTTTTGTTTTGAATAAGCCACCATGTCCCAGCAGATTATCAAGGCGTACCTGTTCCTGTTCGGTGAGTATATCCATGCCGAGTTTAAGCGTTGCCATTGTGGAAAAAAGTGTTGCACGCATGAAATTGGCCAGTGTAAAATGGCTGTCAGGCAGGCGGACGAAAAGTGGGCGTCCCTGTTCCATTTCAGTAATCGGTTCCCCGCCATAATAATTGTAAGACACAAGGCCACCGCAGTCAGCATCGCCTTCCAGCGCTTTGTAGTACAGGGCATCGTAGAGCGCGGGTTTTTCGATGTTTGCGCCGGTAAGCACGTTTAGCTCTGAAAATAGCTTAACCCAGGCGTCAAGGTCTGAGGTACAGTTATTGCAATGCACCATTGCGACTGGTTTTCCTGCTGGCGTTGTTACCATATCAATTTCTGTCCAGACTTTTGTCAGCGGCTTTTCCAGCACGAGCATCGCAAATATCGAAGTGCCAGCCGAGACATTACCCGTGCGTTCCTTCACACTGTTGGTTGCCACCATGCCGGTTCCGGCATCGCCTTCAGGCGGGCAGAACGGAATGCCCGCTTGCAGACTGCCGGAAGGATCGAGCAAGTTTGCGCCTTCCGGAGTGAGTGCGCCCGCTCTCTCACCCGCGCAAAGAACTGTGGGGAGTATGTCCTTTAGTTTCCAGCTAAAATCGTGTGCTAGTTCGTCGAATTGCTGCAACATTCCCTGATGATAATCGTTTATGGCGCTGTCTATCGGGAACATACCCGAAGCGTCTCCGATACCAAGTGATTTTTGACCAGTTAAGCGCCAATGTACGTAACCAGCAAGGGTGGTGATGAATGCTATATTCGGGATGTGGGTTTCGTGGTTCAGCATGGCCTGATAGAGATGGGCAATGCTCCAGCGCTGCGGCACATTAAACCGGAATGTTTTGGTAAGCGCCCGCGCTGCTTGTTCGGTCATGGTGTTACGCCACGTGCGAAAGGGTGTGAGTGGCGCGTCTACTTTATCGAATACGAGATAGCCGTGCATCATTGCAGAGATGCCGATAGCGCCTGTGTTTACCAGCGGCGTTCCATAACAGTGCTGTGTATCGCTGGCCAGTGCCTGAAAACTTGACTGTATTCCCTTCCATACATCGTCAAGGTGATAGGTCCACACGTTATTTTCCAGGCGGTTTTCCCAATCGTAAGCGCCTGATGCAATGGGGGCGTGCTGTGCCTTGCTTGTGTCAATTAACACAGCCTTGATGCGGGTCGAACCTAATTCAATCCCTATACTTGTTTTTCCTTCAATGATTGCCTGTTTTATAGCCATAGTCATCATCCAGCTCCTTTGACAGGGGCGCGTATGGTCGCGCCTCTGCTCTTTGTGGTTAATTTATTTATACAGTGGGCCTAATGCGGATAAATACTTTGCGTATTCCTGATACGCTGCGTTGTATGCGGTAACCGAGTCTTGGTCAGGGGTGGCTGTTGCGCCGCCATCAAGAACAACGTGTTCGTCAACAAGTGATTCGATTGATACGTCTGGCACAGCATCTTTTTTCAGAAGGGTCCAGAGCGCCTGAATTGCGCCACCCATAGCAGCGGCTTCGTCGCTCTTAGGAACGCGAACCGGCAGGTTCATTACATTGGCTGCGATGTTCTGCCATATTTTGCTTTTTGCGCCGCCGCCTATGAGTCGGATTTCTCGGGCCTTGAAGCCAAGTTCACTAAAGCCCTCCATCCCGATACGCATACCGAAAATTGCGGCTTCAAGGCTGGCGCGTGCGAGGTTTTCGCGCTTAAAGTTCGCGCTGGTCGCGCCATTAACGCTGGCTCTGCCATTGGGCAAATTCGGAGTGCGTTCTCCGTTGAAAAACGGCAGGATAACCATGCCATCTGCACCAATGGGCGCTTTTGCGGCTTCTGCATCAAAGGCTTTTACGTCAAGGCCAAAGAGCGTACGGAACTCCTCGCTTGCCACCGTGCAGTTCATGGTACAAAGCAGAGGAAGCCAGCCTCCGCTTGAGGAACAGAACGCTGCGAGGTTTCCAGAGGGATCGATAACCGGCGTATTGGAAAAACCGAAGAGAGTGCCAGAGGTTCCCAGGCTCATGGTGAGAAAGCCATCTTTGACTGCGCCTGTTCCAATTGCGCCCATCATGTTATCTCCGCCACCGCTTGCCACCAGTGTGCCGACCGGCAGTCCAAAGAGCGCTGCCGCTGTCTCTGACACCTTGCCAGCGATAGCGCCCGGTTCAACAAGCCTGGGCAGATACGCAATGACCACCGGGTCGATGAGGTTGCAGACCTTTTTTGACCATTCACGTTTACGCACATCAAAGAGCGCGGTTCCTGAAGCGTCGCCGTATTCCGCCGTGTACTCGCCGGTGAGCAGGAAGTTGAGATAGTCATGGGGAAGCAGGATATGCCTCAGTTTGGCGAAGAGTTCAGGCTTGTGGTTTTTGAGCCACTGTACCTTGGGGGCTGTGTATCCGGGGCGCATAGGGAGGCCGGTTTCGGCGATGAGTGCAGTCTCGCCGCCTGCCGCACTGGTGAGCTGATCGCACTCGGGGGCGGTTGATGTATCGCACCAGAGCTTGACGTTGTAGAGCGGCTTCCCTGTCTCGTCAAGCGGAACAAAACTATGCTGATGGCCAGAAATACCGATTGCCGCGACCGTAGCCTTGAGACTTGCGTCAACCTTATCAAAGCAGCTTTTCAGCGCTGTGTCGTACCATTCAGCCTTCTGTTCTCTGGTTCCATCATTCTCCGATATCATCTCAACAGGAACCTGAGAACGGGCTAGAACCACTTTCGTTTCATAATCGTAAATCAGAACCTTGCAGCTCTGGGTTCCCAAATCAATACCACATACTGTTTTCATAACAAACTCCTTAACAATTTTAGTATAGACTTGTTCGGGAATGTGCTTAGTTTCCGAACAAGTTAGAGTATAGCATAAAAGGGGCTGTATAGGAGAGCCTCTTAGTTGCGGGACTGAGGGAGCAATCCGTTATTCAGCGCAAATACGACAAGCTGGGTTCTGTTCCGCTGTCCGGTTTTTTGTATCATCGCTGAAAGGTAATTACGAACCGTTCCTCCTCTCAGGGACAAGCGCTCCGCGATCTCCTCGTTTGAGTAGCCTTGTACGACGAGAGAAATGAGTCGTTGTTCTGCAGCGGAGAATTTTACATTCACCGTCTTTTGTGAACGCGCTTTTCCTAATCCCTTCGGCCAGGCAGCGTCTGTCAACGAGGAGCGTGTATCAGCAGCCTTATTCGTTTTGATTATGTCCAGCAAGGTATGGAACACCTTGTCATGAACCTTCGGTGAAAAGAAATGCCCTCCGGTGTAAAGCGTTCTTATCGCCAGTGGTAAGGTATCCATATCCGTTTCTTTGAGCAGGTAGGCGGTAATGCCAAGATTGATTATCTTGGTGAGGTGCGCCTCTTCAGCAAGCGATGTAAGGATCAAGTATGCTGTATATGGCGACTTGCTTTTTAATAGTGGAATAAGCTTTATTCCGTTAGTATCGCTCAGTCGGGTATCCATGATCATGATATCCGGTGTTAGCTTGCCCACAAGGGTTAGGGCATCAAAGCCATCCTTGCCGTGTCCAACAACTTCAAAATCTGAGTGGAACGCTAATGTTGCCTGCACACGCTGCTGCTCCGACTCCTTCCCGTCAATAATAACAATTCGAATCATCTATAAGCTCTCCTTACCAGCTTAAATGCTGGTGTTACTATAATACTAAAAGTTAGTATCTCGGCAATATATTTTTTATTTTTCTTATTACCCTTCTTGTATCTTTTAGATGCTGGGATAATAGCCTTGCTACATACAAGACTCGTGGTATACTAGATTGGGAGATATAACGATGGTTGAAGGAAGTTCAGATATACGCTTTGCAAAGAAGCTGTGTTATGGCATGGTTGGTGGCGGGCCTGGATCATTCATAGGGGATGTACACCGGAAGTCAATCGCCCTGGATGGCTTGGCTGAGATTGTTGCTGGCTGTTTTTCGCACTCAGCGGAACAGACGCTTGTAACGGGCGCGGCTCTGGGGCTTATGCCGGAGCGGCTCTACAAAACATTTGAGGAAATGGCTGTGGAAGAGGCGAAACGGAGTGATCGAATCGACTTTGTGGTGATCACGACCCCGAACACGAGCCACTATGAGGCGGCTAAGGCGTTTTTAAGTCGAGATATTCCGGTTGTCTGCGAAAAACCGCTCTGTGTCGAGCTGGCCGAGGCGCAGGAACTGGCCGATCTTGCCAAAAAGAAGGGGCTTTTGTTCTGTGTTACCTATACCTATACAGGCCACCCCACAGTGAAGCAGGCGCGAGCGTTGGTGCAGCATGGCGAAATCGGCGAAGTCTGCTACATCAACGCCGAGTATCCTCAGGAATGGCTCATGGTACGTGCTGAGGATGAGGGGAGTAAGCAGGCGGCATGGCGGACTAACCCCAAAATGGCGGGCAAGTCCAACAGCATCGGTGATCTTGGCTCACACATCGAGAACATGGTCTCGTATATCACCGGCTTGCGTATCAAGTCGCTCCTCGCACGGCTTGATACCATTGTTCCGGGCCGTGTCCTCGACGACAACGCCACAGTGCTGCTGGAGTACGAGAGTGGTGCAAAGGGCGTCTATTGGACGAGCCAGGTTGCTGCAGGCTATGACAACGCCTTTAAGGTACGAATCTTTGGCGACAAAGGCGCGATCCTCTGGGAACAGGAAGCCTCGAATTACCTTGAAGTACGGCGTTTCGGTCAGCCGAACACCCTGCTTTCCCGCGCCCGCGATCCGTTCTATCCACACGCGCAGTCCTATTCCCGTATCCCCTCTGGTCATCCTGAAGGCTACTTTGAAGCGCTTGCTAACATCTACAAGACCTACATCACTGCCCTCAGTAAACAAAAAGAAGGCCAGCCCCTTACTGAGGCAGACCTTGACTTCCCAGACGTGGAGAATGCGGTTGATGGCGTGCGTTTCATCGGCAAATGCGTGGAGAGTTCCCAAAAAGGAGCGGTGTGGGTCAACCTCTAAAAAATTACACAGGGGCAGGGTAGCGAAGAAGTTCTAATCTTTTACCCCAGCCTCCGTGTGAACCTTGTATAGACTAAGGAGAAAATATGTCAAGACCAGTAACCATTTTTTCAGGACAATGGGCGGATTTACCTTTTGAGGAACTGTGTAAAAAGGTAAAGTCTTTCGGCTACGACGGTATTGAGATTGCCTCATGGGGAGATCATCTTGACCCTCGCAAGGCAGCCTCGGATTCGGCGTATGTGGCAAATCGCAAGGAAATTCTCGCAAAACACGGCCTCAAATGCTGGGCTATAAGCGGCCATCTGCCTGGACAATGCGTCGGCGACCTCTGGGATCCGCGTCTCGACGGCTTCGCTCCAGCCCAGTACGCAGGACAGCCAGAAAAAATCCGTGAGTGGGCTATAGAGGAGATGAAGTACATCGCCAGAGCAGCCAAAGCATTGGAAGTCTCGGTCGTTACCGGTTTCATGGGAAGTCCCATCTGGAAATACTGGTACTCATTCCCCCAAACCAGCGAGGAGATGATCGATAACGCCTTCAAAGAAATCGTCCAGCTCTGGAACCCGATCTTTGACGAATACGACAAAAACGGGATCAAGTTCGCACTTGAGGTGCATCCCACTGAAATCGCGTTTGACTATTACACGGCGCAGCGCCTCCTCAAGGAGTTCAACTACCGTCCTACTTTGGGCTTTAACTTCGACCCGTCGCACCTCATCTGGCAAGGAGTAACGCCACATATCTTTTTGCGCGACTTCGCTGACCGCATCTACCACGTTCATATGAAGGACGCGGCAGTAACGCTGGATGGCAAGGCCGGCATACTCGGCTCCCACCTCACGTTTGGCGACACACGGCGCGGCTGGAACTTCCGGTCTCTGGGACACGGCAATGTGGACTTCGAGAACATCATCCGAGAACTCAACACCATAAACTATCAGGGACCACTTTCTGTGGAATGGGAAGACTCCGGCATGGAACGTGAGTACGGCGCAAAGGAAGCCTGCGACTTTGTCCGCAAGATCGACTTTGCCCCTTCAAACGTCGCGTTTGACGCGGCAATCAAGAAAAGCTAAGAGAGTCGTAAGCCCCTGCCTAAAGCCATGGGCTTACGACAACTCTGATAAGTTTTAAGTGTGAAATATCGCCCTCGCCTGTTCGCGCACCTGCGCAACAGCGGCTTCGTAGTTCGCTTTCAGGTTGTTCATATTCTGGTTATAGAAATTGACAAACTCCGCATCCTGAAACGGATCAAGCCGAACTTCCCGGCCAAGTCGTCGAGAAAGTTCCTCTTCCTTCTGCCGAAGTTTTGGCTCATACTGCCGCTGAATCGCCTCAGCATAGCGGTCTGTCTCATCAAGATAACGGGATAGCGCCTGGATAAGCTGTCGGTAGAGTGTCTTAAAACTCGCATCGGCAATCACGGTTTGCAATCCATTACCAATAGCCTCAAGCCGCTTCATACCATCACGAGAGGCTGGAAGCGTGATCTGGGCAACAAGCACATCAAAGATACCCTGTTTCAGGCTTGCCTGTTCCCCTTTTGGCGTCTTTTTTATGGCTTCTCCAAGCGATATTTGTGGATCACTTAAAAATTCATTGGCTATCTTCTTACCCCGCTGTTTTGCCTCAAACTGGCCAATACCAGCCTTGTCGCTCTCTACGGCTCCAGTTCGCTCCAGGGCAATTTCCAGTGCGCTCTTTATTCGTGGCATACTTAACCCTCCTCAAGCGTCATGGTATCTACCCGCTTAATCACGGTCAAGTAGCGCGGTATGCCAAGTGTGTATAATATAAAAGGAAATGGAGGAAAGACTATAATAACGACAATCACACACGGTATCGCGTTTATTGGCGGGGAATGCCTGCGGCCTGAACAATGCCGGCGGCTACTGGCAAGCGTACTGGAGCGCCAAGAAACGCGGCGCTCATTGCTTGTCGTGGCGGCTGATTCAGGGCTTATCGCGGCGGAGGCGGCTGGAATTGCGCCAGACTGGATTGTGGGCGATATGGACTCACTCGACACTCAGGCGCGGCTTGCACGATACCCGCCAGAGCGTGTGATACGCTATCCAGTAGACAAGGACTACACTGACACCGAGCTTGCTCTCGCGCTGCTCTGGGAACAGGGCGCGCAGGAGATCTGGCTCATTGGCGGTGGAGGCGGCAGGCTTGACCACCTCTTCGCTATTCGCACACTCTTTGAGCGGGAACGCTGCCCTGACCGCTGGATCACGAGGAATGCGGATAGCCACTGTCTGCGGGAACAGCAACAAATGAGCCTGTCGCTTCCGCGTGGAAGCCTTGTCTCTCTGTTCCCTCTGGGCGAGGGACCCTGGAATGTACGCAGCCTCGGACTCAAGTGGCCACTTGACGGCCTGCGCTGGGATCGCGGATTCTTCAGCCTGAGCAATGTGGCGGAAACCGGGGATATTTCAGTGTATGTAGACACAGGACGTTTTTTAGTCATAGACAGCCATGAAGATACGATAGCTATCTAAGCCCAACGTTAGGGTCGCCAAGCCCAAGCGTGCAGGATGGCGGGGCGCGAGGCGATTTTTAGCCATAGACAGCCAGGAATAGATATGATAGCTATCTAAGCCATTAGTGTAATCCGTGGACTCTTCTATTCTACACAAGACATTCATGCCTGCCTTATGCTAAACTTGAACTATAATTCTATACAGGAGTTAAGTATGAACAGCAAAGATTTAACACAACGTATCAACGCGCCAGAGTCTGAGGCGCTTTTCGCGTCTCTCTATGGC
Organism: Treponema sp.; assembly: GCA_031267685.1. Lineage (GTDB taxonomy): Bacteria > Spirochaetota > Spirochaetia > Treponematales > Breznakiellaceae > JAIRMT01. Next base: position 33,266 of record JAIRYV010000095.1, on the reverse strand, counting down.
AAGGGCGGTGTTGCCAAAGCGCGCAAGCGTTACTCCTCGCTCATTGAGGGACTGGCCGCGCTTAAAACGGCTGGCAACGCTGACCTGCGCGTCTTCACCGCCGCAGGACGCACTGAACTTGGCGGAAACCATACTGACCATAACCGAGGGAAGGTACTGGCCGCGTCCATACAACTGGACTCGGTGGCTGTGGTTTCCAAACGGGATGACAAGATCGTATTCTTCCGTTCCACTGCTTACCCTGATGTGAAGCTTGACCTTTCAGACCTTTCCATGCGCCCGGCTGAACAAGGTACAACCGAAGCCTTAATACGCGGGATCGCCGCTGATTTTGCACAACGGGGCGTGCAACTTGGCGGGTTCACGGTAAATGCGAATCCCACGGTACTGCCCGGCTCGGGCCTGTCATCGTCAGCAGCAGTGGAAGTGCTGTTTTGCAAGATATTCGACAAGCTCTATGGCGAAGATAAGCTCTCTGCGCTGGAAATCGCGCAAATTAGCCAGAGGGCCGAGAACGAATACTTCGGCAAGCCCTGCGGACTTATGGATCAGTGCGCGTGTGCCTTTGGAGGCGCGATTGCTATTGACTTTGCTGATCCGGTCAAGCCACTTGTCAAACAGATAGACTTTGACCTTGAGACATTTGGTTATGCCCTTTGTGTGGTAACCACACGCGGTAACCACATTGATCTCACTGCTGATTACGCCGCTGTTCCTGAAGAGATGAAGGCCCTTGCCCAGCACTTTGGCAAGGACGTACTGCGGGAAGTAGACCGTGCGATATTCATCAGCCATATTGCTGAGTTGCGCGCAAAACTCGGGGACCGTGCGGTGCTTCGGGCGCTGCATTTCTATAACGAGAATGAGCGTGTTGACGATATGCGCGCGCTGCTGGAAGAGGCCGCCAAGGTACAGGCGCAGCCAGCGCCGAGTAACATACTCGCGGAAACCAGAGCGGTTATTGAGCAAAGATACTTTGAACTGGTACTCCGCTCAGGCACGTCATCGTGGGAACTCTTACAGAATGTTTATTCTCCAAAAAATCCGCGTGAACAGGGCGTCAGTCTCGCGCTGGCGCTGACGCAGGAGTTCTTGGACAAGAGCAAACATCGCGGCGCATACCGTGTACATGGCGGTGGCTTTGCCGGAACCATTCAGGCATATATTCCGCTTGAGGCGCTTGATGCGTACCGGCAAAGCATGGAAGCGGTCTTTGGCGTCGACGCGCTTACCGTACTGCGGATACGGCCTGTGGGCGTTGTGGAACTGGTGTTTTAACTGTGCAAAGCATGATGAATGTTGTGGCACTCTGCGCAGGCGGTGTGGAAAAAGTGGTTGCAAATGAACTCAGAAAGTTGAAACTTCCAGTGCTGGACGCACATTTTGGCCGAGTGAGGTTCCGCACTGATCTTGCCGGACTCTATCGCGCCCTTATGAGCCTTCGCGTCGCTGACCGTATACTGCTTGAGGCCGGATGCTTTTTCGCGCCGGACTTTGACGCCCTGTTTGAGGGAATAAGCGCCATTGAATGGGAAGCCCTGATTCCAAAAGCCATGGGTCTGCGCGTAACAAAGGTTCGAGTGAACCGTTCCCGTTTACAAGCTGAAACCACTGTGCAGGCTATGACGCATAAGGCCGCTGCTGCGCGGCTCTGCACGGTATATAAGCTGTCACGGCTTCCCGACACGCTCAAAAGCGCGGAACTCAGGGTCTATATCGAAAAGGACGAGGCTTCCCTGCTCCTTGACCTGTCTGGAGAGCCTCTCTTCAAGCGTGGTTATCGACGTGAAGGTGGTGTCGCGCCGCTACGGGAAACCACTGCAGCGGCGTTGCTTCTGCTTGCGGGCTGGCGGCGGAAATTTCCCCTCTACGATCCCTTTTGCGGTTCAGGTACGCTTGCTATTGAGGCCGCGCTCTACGCCTGGGATATGGCTCCGGGGCTGGGACGCGCTTTCGCGCTTTCCGATCTTGCCATAGCTGATCCAGAGATTGAGCGTATGGTGCGGGAAGAACTTGCCGCAAAGGTCAATTTCTCCAGAACCATACGGATATTCGGAAGCGACGCGGATGCCGAGCTTGTGCATATCGCACGCCTCAACGTCCAGCGGGCATATACGCTGGCGCTGGGTAAAGAAGTCGCCGGCGATCCCGTGCCGCTTCCCTGGCTGCCGGACTTTCACGCGCTGACCATGAAGGCTGTCCACGCCCCCACCGCCGATGCGGGTTTCATTATCACTAATCCGCCCTATGGGAAACGCCTGGGGGATCGTGCTGATTCAGAGCGCACGTATCAGGAGATGGAAGTCCTGAGCCGGAATTTCCCCGGATGGAAGCTCGGAATAATAAGCGATCATCCGGGTTTTGAGTCGTTCTTCGGCAGAAAAGCGGATTCCTGCCGAGAGCTTACCAATGGGGCGCTCCAGTCCTATTTCTTTGTGTATGAGCAACTGGGACGGCCTTATGGTAGAACATGAAAAACGGCGCTGTGAGATACTGGAAAAGGCATTGGACGTGTTTGTAAGCGAAGGTTTTGAGAACGCGACTTTCCAGAAGATTGCTGACCTCTGCGGTATAACCAGAACGATATTGTATACTTATTTTAATAATAAGAAAGAGATATTCAACTACAGCATCAAGCAGTTTATGGAGACCATTGAAGCTGATGTCCATTCAGTGCAGCAGGATGCCACGCTCAACAGTGTGGACAGGCTTACGTCGGTTTTTGCTCTAATCATAGCGCGACTGGAGGAGAACCGTCGCTTGCTTCTGGTGATTCGGGATTACCTGCTTTTGCGGGATGACGCCAATAAGCTGGTCAAGCGCAGAACCATCAGGATGCGGCACATTTTTTCAAGCATGATCATTGACGGGATTCGCACTGGCGAGCTTATACCGCTTAACGTGCGGGAGGCAGGTGATCTGCTTTACGGTCTTCTGGAGCTGGCTATATTCAGGCTAACGGTACTTAAACGTTCCGAAGTGGGGGAACTTAAACAGATATCGGCGCTCTGCATCCGTCAGTTAAGCGTAACCATGCATCATGTCGTTGACAGTGTTGTAGTTAAGCCTTAGAATAAAAATATGGTAGACGTTATTTTTCTTAACGACACTGAGTTTGAGTTATATCGCGCACTTATCTATAACGCAAGCGGTATCCAGTTTACTGCTACGAATCGCCCCATACTGGAAAGTAGGCTACGGGAACGTCTGCGGGAGAAGCGGACTGATTCGATGCGGACATACTATGATATGGTTTCAAGGGATAAGGAGGAGTTCAAGGCATTTCTTGACTCCGTTACCACGAATCTCACCAGTTTTTTTCGGAATAAAGGACAATTTGATACACTTGAAAAGTTTGTCGTGCCTGAGCTTATCAAGCTGAAACAAGGTTCCTTCAATAATACTCTGCATATCTGGAGTGCAGGCTGTTCCACTGGTGAGGAACCCTTTAGTATCGCTATGCTCTTGAGCGAGGCTCTGCCGTCCAACTTTAAATTTGAGATCGTGGCAAGCGATATTAGCCTCAAGTGCCTTATGATGGCGAAAGAGGGCTTCTACCCAGATAGCCGCATCAGTGGCATTCCTGATGACTATTTGTTGAAATATTGCGACAAGGTAGCGGGCGGGTACAAGATGAAGCCGACGCTTATGTCCAAAATACGTTTTGACTATCACAACCTTAAAAACGACTCTGGTCAGCGTAATCTTGACATAATATTTTGTCGGAATGTAATTATCTATTTTGACGAAATCGCACAGGTCTCAGTTATCAAGCGTTTCTGGGATTCAATGGCTCCAAAGTCCTTTCTGTTTATAGGCCATTCTGAGTCTCTCTTTGGCATGGATACCCAGTTCGAGTTTGTAAAAGCCGAGTGGGCTACCCTATATCGAAAATTTATTTAATTGGAGGGGAATATGGCTGATGACATTGGCGTATTGATTGTTGATGATTCGGCGCTTATGCGCAACCTCATTGGCAAAATGATAGAGATGGCCCCAGGACTGGTTGTTGCCGACAAAGCTATGAACGGGATATTTGCTTTACGGAAAATTCCCCGTGTTGAGCCGGATATCATCGTACTTGATCTTGAGATGCCGGAAATGAATGGTATTGAGTTCCTCAAGGAACGCAAAAAACTAGGAATCACCATCCCTGTTATCATTCTCTCGTCGCTGGCCGCAAGTGGAGCGGAGATAACTATGGAAGCGCTGGCCTTGGGTGCCTCTGACTTTATCCAAAAACCGTCTGGCTCCATATCAACAGACATTCATCTGGTGAAAGATAGCCTTATACAGATGCTCTTGGGTTATGGCGGCCGTTATCGCAGAATGCACGGGAAGAAGTCGTCAGATACCCCAGCAGCGCCCACATTGACGCCGCGGCCTGTGGCAAGCTCGTCCTTCTCTTTGCATAGCACTGAAAGTATCAAGCAGACCTTGAGTGGGTTTGTCGTGTCAAACACAACCCCAGCAGCCCCTCCAACGCCTCTGCGTAAGCCAGGTAAAACCGAAATCATTGCCATTGGCATTTCAACCGGCGGGCCTGACGCGCTGAGGCAGGTGTTTGCCCATCTTGATGCTGATCTCAAAGTTCCCATTGTGGTTGTTCAGCACATGCCACCGGGATTTACGAATGAGTTTGCCAAGAGCCTTGATCGCGTTTGCCCCCTTGAGGTGAAGGAAGCTGAGGAAGGCGATCTGATCAAACCAGGCCGTATCCTTATTGCACAAGGTAACAAGCACCTCGAAGTAGAACGGAAGCCTCTCGCCTCCATTGTCCATCTTTCAGACGCTCCTCTGATGAGTGGACATCGGCCTTCCGCCGACGTACTCTTTGCCTCTGTCGCTAAAGCCTACAACAACCATGCGCTCGGCGTGATTATGACCGGTATGGGACGCGACGGCGCTGAACAGCTCGGCACGATTTACCGTGAAGGCGGCCTCACCATTGGTCAGGACGAAGCCAGTGCCGTTGTCTACGGCATGCCGAGAGTCGCACACGAACTCGGCCATGTGATGGAGCAAGTTCCTCTGGACAAGATGGCTGAACGCATCTGCTCCCTAGCTAAAGCAATGCGATAACGCAACGATATGCGGTAGGGGTACGGTATGTCGTACCTCTAAATCACGTGAGAGATTTCACAAAAATGTCCAAAATGTCTTGCTCGCTTGGTTTGGCAATGCCGTTCGCTCTGTTTTTCGCTCTGACCGCCTGAGCAGCATACGCCTCAAGTTCGGAGCGCTCAAAGCGTTCATAAGGTCCCGACGCTCTGAAGAGCGTGTCCAGAATCGAGCAGAACTCGTCAAGGCTGCTTATGTCAAGGCTTGCGAGAATTTCATTGATGCGGCCTGCATGTTTACCTTGCTCGGTTTTTTGAGCAAACCTAAGAAATTCGCCCAAGAGCAGTCCGGTGGCGCGTCCGTGGTCGATGTTCCGGTTATAGGTGAGCATATAGCCCATGGCGTGAGCCGCGACTGTTCCAGTATTGGTGATCACCATTCCGGCCAGGGTGGAGGCGCTGAACAGCTCTTCCCGTGTCTGGCGACCAAAATCCCCTCGTCGGTAACACTTGGCAATGAGTGATATGCTTTCTTTTGCCAGCATATCGCTGAACAGCGAGGCCCGGATTGACAGCATACCTTCAATGGCGTGGGACAGGGCATCAACAGCAGTGTTAATGGTGGTACTCATGGAAAGCGTACTCAGGTATCTGGCGTCCAGAAATGCGCAGCGAGGAAACATGGCTGGCCCAGCCATTGAAGCTTTGTTCTTGATATGGTGGTTAGTCAGCACTGCATTACGGGTAACTTCCGAGCCAGTGCCAGCGGTACTGGGGATTGCCACAATGGGCAGGGCTGAAGTAAAACTTGTGGAAAACAGCAAGGCCGATTTAGTCTCCGGCGCATAGGCCAGCGCTGCCGCTGCCTTACCTGCGTCCAGCGGCGAACCGCCGCCGATAGCGATCACAAAGTCGCACTGCTCCGCTCCTATCGCATCCACGATTTCCCGAATACATTCGACGCTTGGATTGCTCATCACCTTATCATAGAGCGCCCTTGCCTGGCCATTAGCAACGAGCGCCTTTTCCACGTCAGCCTGAGCGCCGTTCAGTTTGGCGGAATTCCTCCCGGTTACAAGCATGGCCTTTTTACCCAGACCCGCAAAAAGCTCACGACTGTCAAACACGCAGTTTTCGCCCATCACAACGCGGGTGGGCATAAAGTAATCAATACGCATAGCTATTCCTTTAATTCTTTGTTTTCTAAGCCTGTTTCAAAACCCGGTGTCAGAGTTCGGAACAGAATGTGCTTCCTCACTCAGAGAGAGAAGTTTCTCACTCAGAGAGAGAAGTTTCTCTCTCAGATCTTCGGAACAGAACTCATTCACCTGAAACGGTTAGAAACCGAAGTTTTGAGACAGTAGCCTCTTCTATTAGACTATTTACCCAGCTTCTCGAAACGGGCAAACTCCATCGTGAAGCTTGCCCGTCCCTGACTTGTCGAGCGCAAGAAGGGCATAAAGCCAAACATCTTCGCCATGGGGGCTAACGCCTTCACCTGATCCTCATGCGGCTTTGAGTCAATGCTCAATACCTGCCCGCCACGCTGAGTAACAAGACTGATCACATCGCCAACAAACTCATGCGGAGAACTAAATTCAACCATCATAATAGGTTCAAGCTGAATAGGACCGGCATTGCGGCAGGCTTCGTCAAAACACAGACTGGCACAGGCTTCAAACGCAAACTCCGTGCCAGTCAGCTCCGAATACTGAATGTCAATGAGGGTTACGCCTACGTCAATACAGGGATAGCCAAGCACTATGCCAGACGCCAGAGCGCTGGTAACGCCACGCTCCACCGCGCCTAGTATCGCCGGCGGTATGTCACGGGTCTTTACCATGCAGGTATACTGGTTGCCAGCGCCACGCTCCATCGGTGCAACGCACAGGGTGAGCGCCGCCACGTTCTCCTTACCCGCAATGATGCGCGAAAACTGCTGAGTCTTCTCCACTACCTTGCTCACTGACTCCCGATACGTTACCTGCGGATTCCCCACTTTAGCTCCAATGTTATACTCCTTGAGAATGCGCGTTATCAATACGTCGAGGTGCAGCTCGCCCATGCCCGAAATGATGAGCTGGCCAGTTTCCTCGTTATCGCGGGTAGTAAAGGTTGGGTCTTCACGCGACAGAAGCGCAAGTATGTCCTTGAGTTTGTCTTGCTCTGATAGGGTTTTAGGTTCGATTGAGACTGATATGACTGGTTCTGGAAACTGCATCTTTTCCAGAATCACAGGATAACCCTCACTGCCAATGGTGTCACCGGTCTGTGCCAACTTCATGCCAATTATAACGCCGATGTCGCCGGCGCTCAGGCTGTCCATAGGCTCGGACTTGTTGGAGTGCATACGCAGGATGCGGTTCACTCGCTCTCGTTTGCGCTTGCCCACGTTAAAAACAGTGGTTCCGGGCTTGATTGAACCGGAATACATACGCACATAGCAGAATGCGCCAGCCTCCCGGTCGTTCTGTATCTTGAATACCAGTCCCAGTGGTGTGGCTTTGAGGTCGCAGGGAACCAGCACTGCCTCATCCTTCTTGAGGTGATGACCAAACGTCGGCACTGCCTCATCAGGTGCGGGCAGAAAGTCAAGCACTGCGTCAATGAGCGGCTGAACGCCTATATTCCGCCGAGACGCGCCTGCGAACATGGGCAGAATTGCACGGCTTAACACTGCTTTGCGCAGTTCGGTCTTGAGCAGGGTCACGTCTATGGTCTCACCAGCAAGGTACTTATCACCAATAGTGTCAGACACATTGGCAAGCTCGCTGATAAGTTTGTCCTGCCATTCCCGCGCTATTGCCGCGCGTTCCGGTGCGATGGGGCTTTCAAGCATTCGCTCCCCATCACTTTGGGCATCCCAGCGAATTTCTTTCATATTGATAAGGTCGATAACGCCTTCAAAGCTACTCTCTTCGCCAATAGGGACTTGCAAAGGTACTGGTGTTGCTTCGAGCTTTGCCTTGATGTCTTCCAGCGCCTGATAAAAGTCCGCGCCAACGCGGTCCATCTTATTTACATAACCGATGCAGGGAACCTTGTACCGTTCTGCCTGACGCCACACGGTTTCAGTCTGCGGCTCAACCCCGCGTACTGCATCAAAGATAGTAATAGCGCCGTCAAGCACGCGCAATGCACGTTCTACCTCAGCGGTGAAATCAACATGTCCAGGCGTATCAATGATGTTTATTTGAAAATCTTTCCAATAGATGGTAGTCGCTGCGCTCTGAATAGTGATACCCCGCTCCTGCTCCTGCTCCATCCAGTCCATAATAGCCTCGCCATCGTCAACCTCACCAATCCTGTGGCTTTTACCGGTGTAGTAGAGAATCCGCTCGGTGGTGGTGGTTTTTCCGGCGTCAATGTGCGCCATAATTCCAATGTTTCGCATTGTTTTCAGCATAGTCCTGCTCCTTATCCACAGGTATATATTAGGTAACACAAGCCATTCTATCAAGGCAGGCAGACTGATGATACTGCATGACAGGCGTACATATCTGGGGAGAATAAGCACGTTACATCGGCCTGCCCCAGACAAGCAGCCGACTGGCAACAATGATCGAAGAGCCGTATTTTACTTAATACGCCTTTAGCGGCACGTCGAAAGACTCTATCGTGTCGCCGTCCTGTTTCAGAATGCCGACTCCGAAGTTCCGCGCATTTTCCACGACTATTCCGTCCATCGACAGTCCGGCAACCCCCAAGTACAGCGCATGGTTCTTGTATAGGGGAAAGAACGCACGGAATTGCGCCACTTTCCTTGTCGCCATCTCTTCAGGGAACGATGGGTGAATACGGTGCTTCACCTCAATAATAGCGACCGCTTCATGGTTCACCATAACAATGTCGAACTCGCAAGATACCCCTTTGTGTGATGTTTTTAGGTTCGGAAAAACCTGATCGAAGTGTATATTCCCAAATGTCAGAGACTTGTCAAGCGCTGTCTGGAAATACGTCTCAGCCGCGTAGCCAATGTTCGTGTCTACGTTGCCGACTTGCTTACACAATTTATCAATATTCTGCTCAAGCTCCTTAAAGTTGAGACGGGTCTCCTTAAACATACGGTCGGTCTCTTTCTGCGCCTCAAAAAGCTCCTTAAACATACGGTCAGTCTCTTTCTGCGCCTCAAAAAGCTCCTTAAAGTTGAGGCGGGTCTCTTTCTGCATCTCGGCAACTTCACGCAGTATCTGTTTGATGTCTTCAAACGATGTGGTTTCCATTATTTCCTCCTATCATCATTCTATTACAAAAAGGCGTTCCAGACAAGGCGGGTGGAGCTTGCGCGGGCAGGGAACGATTGACACGCCGCTCAAGATAGATCACAATAAAAAAAGTTTCAGACCGCAGTGGGTTTGGACTTATCGGCACAGGCGGCTTCCTTCTGAGGGTTTCAAGAAGGACTCCACCACATAAGCCCAAGCTGCAGCCTGAAACTATGTCTACTAGAACAACGTGACGGGTTTCTCTTCCAAGGTCAGCCCGCCACGCCCGGGGAACCATGCCAACGGCTCACGCCATTCGGTATGGTTCCTCTCTTTAGAACTTCCACGCAAAACGGAATCCAAGCTCGTTCTTCAAGCCCTTTTCTGTTGCTTGCCGGACGAAAGATATCTTGTCCTGAAACTTCAGCGTGGCGTTGGGAGCAAACTTGAACTCAACAGCAGGCCGCACCGCAACTGTTAGCGGGTATTTTTCCTGATCATCAGTCTTGTATGCCCATGACCTATAATTGACGCCAAGCCACAAGAGCGCTTTGATCTGGTCGGGAACAAGGCTATAGCTCGGCTCCCACTCAAAGTCGATGAGCATGTCTTTGAACGATTCTGTTTTCACCGCAGTACCTTTGTCCGTGGTATTCGCATTGGGCAGCATCTGGAACTGCACCCATGGATCGCCCAGATCAAGACTGGAACCTTCAGCATTGGGAATGTCGAAGATGACCCGTGCGCCGAATGATGTCGTGGTCTCAGGCTTAGAAGCAGGAGCAACATAATCTCTACCGTCGGCAATGCCCTCAACAAGCAGCGCTGCCTTGACCGTAACCGGTGCAAATGTGTATACGGCGGTAAAGTGGAAATTCATCCCCTTGAACTTGCCTTCCCCTTCATCAGAAGTCCCAACCTTCCCGTTAGTATCCTCATTACCGAGCAGATCCAATTCTGTACCAATATCAAGGTTAGGGATTGTGCCATTCAGCCTGAGACCAAAGGCCGCGTTCACCAATGGATAGGTAGGACCCCAGTTGCCCGGGACCGGAGGTATAGAGGGGACAGCGTCTACAAAGGTAAGCTCACCATTGTCAACTCTGCCATTACCATCATCCGTCCACGTAACTTTTTCATCAGTTCCAGGAGATCCAGCATGAACCTTTCTTGTTCCGGCTTTAGGCACAGGCAGAGCCACGCCGACATTGAGACCCTTCAGGGCGCTGGGTGCAAAGTTGATCTGGAGGCCAGGGCCATTGTCGCCGCCATAATTCTTGTTCAGTGGATCAGTATCAATGCGCCAAAGTCCGTCCATACTTCCGCCACGGAGCCAGAGCTGCTTGTCCAGCAAGTAGTATTTACCCCAGGCATCGTCAAGATACCATTCTTTGTCACCGCCAGCGCCATCATTACTGACCTCATCGGTTGCACGTTTCTGCCGGAATCCACCGCCGACTCCGAAGGCATAGTTGTCACCATCATAGCTGGCAGCAACTGAAATCTTCCCCTGCTTATCCGCATCAAGTTCTTCGATCCAGTTTTTGTCGTTATCGCTTGATTTACTGGTGTCGGTAATGAAATCGAACTCGTACTCAGCCTGCATGTCCAGAACGAACTTGCCGGGCCCATCACCCACCGGAATATCAAGGGCGAAGAGGCCGCTGCCTGCCAAGACAAGGGCAAGCAAACTTGAAACAGCAATTAACTTTTTCATACAAAATCCCTCCTAATACACTCGCAGGAAGAAACAGTCAACGGCTGTTTAAACCTTCCTTGCGATATAAAAATGAGAACCCCCTTTGTCCTGCCGAAGACAGAGGTTCTCAAATTCTCAAAAACTAGCCTCCTTCGCAGGTATAATCCGTACCAAGTGTACGTGCTGCTTGCCTGCTCTGCCAGAGAAAAAGTGATAAACACAAAAAGCGTGAGTAGGGGGGACCCCCCCTTCACGCTTGGTATATATATATAGAAGAAAGATGAAATTTATAACTCTACAGGGGGGGGGGGGGGTAGGAATAATCTAAACTATAAGAAAATAGCGCTTTCATAAAAACTTTCTCCATGCTCCTTGTATAAACACAATACAATGCTCTTCAAACCTTGTCAAGCACAATTCTACAAATTTTTTTAGGAATACACTAAACAAGCCTCGCGCTGACAATGGGTTTGCCTAAGCAAGCTCTCCTAATCTATCGACAGCGCCGGCAAAAAACTGAATGTGTCTGGGCTTAAGCAAGATCGCCGCGATCTTTGTAATACAGCAGCGAAGAAAAAATGCCAGTGCAGAGCAGGGCGATATTTAGGACAAAGGGCAGATTCCGGGACATGCCCGAGAGCAGCCCGCCGATCCAGCCAAAGGGCGCACTCAAACCCATGATGATCATGTGTTGTATCGCCATGACCCGGGCGCGCTCAGCGGCATTCACATGGAGCGCAACCAGAGACTCAGCCAACATAGCGAGTATGCCCGCGCCAAAGCCGTCAAAGATGAGCGACACACACAGCAGTGGGTACATCAGCACAAGCGGTTCCGGCGGGGTGAGGATCAGAATTGACTGGCCAATCACATAAGCGACAAAGCCCATGAGGAGCGGCATCTTCAAGGTTGCCCGCGTGGTCAAACGAGGAATCACCGTGAAGAAAAAAACCAGCGCAATCACTGAGCGGAACATAGGGAACAAGGGTAACAGAGTGTCCGACACCAACAGCTTTTTGCTGACAATCACCTGCCAAAACGTTGTGTTAATCATACCCACCGCGCTGACCAAAGCCGTGATAAGCAGCGAGAAAATCGTGCCGGGAGACGCCACCATGATCTTCAACACACCGCCATAACCACCAAGGAGCGACAGTATGCTCTTGCCTCTGGTTTCCTCAATACGGATAAGGCCGGTTCGCGTTTCCCGTGAACAACAATACAGCACGATGATCTTAGTACTCATCACGATAAAGGCGTTGATGTAGAGAATACGAATCGCTGGAACTAGGGTCAAACGTGACACTAAGATAGAAGAGATTGGCGCGAAAAACGCTGATAACTGCCCACAGACGATGATCAGCGAGTAGATGCGCGTAATCATGCTCTTCTCAGCGTCTTCCACCAGCAGACAGTCCCATGAATTTGTAGGCACTTTCATTACGCCGTTGAACAAGGCTGCCACAAAGAAGAACCAGAAGCCCTCTGCCCGTGTCCAGATGAGACAGGGAATGCACCAACCCAGAAAATCAAAGATTGCAGTGGTTTTCCGACGTCCAAGCTTGTCAGTGATAGGCCCGCTCAGAAAGGCGAAGACCACTTGGGAAAGCATATACACGGTGGCAATGATACCAAGCTCGACGTCCTTCAGTCCAACCGCAATCATGTAGACCGAGGCATAAGGCAGGCAGAGATTCATCGATAGACCCCAGAGCGGCTCTGTCCATACACAGGCGCGAGGGTTCCCGCGCAATTCAAACCATGTTTTAACCAGTGGGTTTTTCATTCTAGTACCTAGCTTAGCCTACTAACACCTGAGCCTGTCAAGTAAGCTTTCGACAAGCTCAGGTTCAGTAAGCAAAGCAACACTAAGCGCTGCTATGATGCCAGCGTTTGATGGGTTTCTTTAAGCTGTTGCCTGATGGGAAGGCTTTGTGGACACTTCTTTTCACACGCACCACACTCAATACAGGCAGCGGCATTCTCATACTTACGCCACTCAACCCTACCAATCTGCGCATAGTTCTGCTTGGCATAGTCCGTGAGTTTGTATACACGGTGATAGTTCATCAGGGTGAAAATCTCCGGGATATTCACGTTCTTTGGACAGGGCAGGCAATACCTACAGCCCGTACAGTAGAGACCCATAAGCCGCTCGTTTTCACCTATCATCGCAGAAAGGTGTCCCAACTCCTCTTCGCTGAGCGGACTAGTGTTACTGGCAATGGCAATGTTTTCCTCCACCTGTTCCATACTGCTCATGCCAGACAGGGCAATGTTAATGTTGGGGTTACTGAACACGAAGCGAAGCGCAACTTCCACTGAACTTTGCGGCTTGACTGGCAAAAGTTTCTGTATAGCCTCTGATGGCGCGCCAAGTCTGCCCCCGCCCACTGGCCCCATAACCACCGTTCCCAGTCCATGCGTATGCGCATACTCAAGTCCCGGCCCCTTGTTCTGGTCCAGAAAATTGTACTGGCAAAGCACAGACTCAAGCACACCTTCGCCGCGCTTAAGAATCTCGATCAGCTTCTCGCCCTCAGCGCTCCCTGCCTCACGGTCATGGAAAGAGAAGGAGATATGTTTAATCACCCCCTGCTCTTTGAGCTTACGCGCACGGTCGAGCGGGCCGTCAGGCGCACAAACGCTGTTAATAAAGGCGTCATAGCTGATGCCCCAGAAGTGGTAGAAGTCGATGTAGTCGGTATCAAGCCGTTTCAGCGAACTCTCCAGCCGTTTTTCATAATCATCGCCAGACTTATTCTGGATAGGGTTCTTAGTCGAGATGTATACGTTACCCCTGACACCCTTCACCGCCTTGCCCAGTATGACCTCGCTCTGCTGATCGCAGTAGTATGGAGCCGTGTCATAGTAGTTTACGCCTGCAGCATAGGCTCGCTGCATCATGGCAATGCTCTTGTCTTCATCAAAGATCGTCTTACCGTCTTTCTGATAGCTGGGCAGCCGCATACAGCCAAAGCCTAAACGAGAAACCATAGGTCCGGTTTTACCAAATTCAACATATTGCATAGTTACCTCCGATTTGTGTCCTTCTTGGACAACAACAGTATAGCATATTGAAAACGCGTACACAACCCCTGCTTCTTCATGTATGTTCTGATACAGAGACTATGCGAACTACTAGTGCCAGACACCTACACCGCTAGTGCCAGACACTCACCAGTGCCAGATACACCCACAAAAAAAACGTCATAAACGTGCCTAAGTATTGAAGCACTATACATTCCCACTACCTTGAGCGACTCGCGGAATTCCGCGAGCGGCTCATTGAATTCCGCGAGTCGCTCGCGGAATTCCGCGAGTCGCTTATTGAATTCCGCGAGCCGCTCGCGGAATTCCGCGAGTCGCTCATTGAATTCCGCGAGCCGCTCACGGAATTCCGCGAGTCGCTTATTGAACAGAAATACCGTGCCAATGACCAAACATTTCAGGGAGCGCTCGCCATGTATACCCGTTTTCACAGCAGTAGATTTTCACAGCGGCAGGATAGAGCGCTCAGTAAGGTCTCATTTGCTCTGTTTATATGCCCTTTTTGACTGGGTAAAAAGTTTTGAATCCTCCGGTATTGTTCTTTACCCATAGGTTATCTCGATCTCAAACGTCTTTCCGCTCGTTTTTGGCGTGATGGACAAGATCGCTTTGCCATCATGGAGTAAAGCAGTCTCAATATGCCGTGCAGCGATGCCTAAGTCAATTTTATTGAGCTTTTTACGGAGCATCAGCTTCATCAGCCCGCGTCCAAAATACCGGATCACGACCTTGCCGCTTTCAAAGTGCAGCTTCCACGGCTGCGAGTTCACCGCAGAGGGCGCAAGTAACACAGCTTTTGCAACCAGATTGTCCTGATCGCTGATTTCGCTTATCGGTAATCGCTTAAATTCCCCTTCGGCTTTCCTCGTGGGGACATCCGTCTTACCAAACGCTAGAAGGATACAGTAGTTCTGTTCCGGCTCATTCGGCTTTGCCATGCCGAGCCATACACTGCCCAGCCCAATGCTTTGCAGATAGAGGTCCACATTCTGCAAAACATACCCGACATTGGCGTAGGAGCTGTCGCTGTCAGTACAATAGGCAAGGATACAATGGGGTGCAGGTGTACCGCCATGAACCTTATCCCCTGAAACGATTTCAAACATCGCAGACTGTCTTGCAAGCTGCGGGGTATTGCCAATGAATGTTTCAATACTTTTAATTGTAGCGGCATCCAGCGGACTGTCTTTGAATTTCCGTACCGACCTACGGATAAATATCGTATCATACAATGTCATTCAAATTGCTCCTTTAATATGCATAAAACATCAACAATTTACTCTAATATTGTATAAAATAGCTTGTCAATACTATTTTATACAATATTATTTTTATACAATATTATACAAACCTAAAGCGCTTACGACTTCTTATTTCCCTACACAAAAACGGCTGAACATCACATTCAGTATGTCGGCAGTGGATACCTCGCCGGTGAGTTCACCGAGTGCGTTCACCGCGTCCCGAAGCAGCGGAGCGATGATGTCCAGAGACTGTTCTTTGTCCGCTAGGGAGAGGGCTTCTTCCAGTGCGGCAAGGGCGGCATCAATACAGGCTTTCTGTCGTTCTGTGGCTATGCCTATGGTTTTTGCCTGAACAGTGTGAGTGGGTAAGGCCAGGGCAGCGGCTATGGCGGAGCAGAGTGCGGTGAGACCTGCGCCCGTTTTTGCGCTGCTGGCAATAGCGTTGTCAGGGGCAGATGGAGCGCGGTCGGCCTTATTCCACACAGCGATAAGCGGGCGGGCAGCATGATCGTGCAGAAAGTCGGCGTCTTCAGCAGTGATACCAATCGTGCCGTCGATGATATAGAGGATGAGATCAGCGGCGGCGAGCAGATTCAGGCTTCGTTCTATGCCGAGCTGCTCCACTAGGTCAAACGAAGTGCAGAGGCCGGCTGTGTCAACAAGACGTATGGGAATGTTTTCAATTGAGATGAATGATTCTACCCAGTCTCGCGTAGTACCAGGTACATCGGTAACAATGGAACGTTCTTCTTTGATAAGAATATTGAAGAGGCTGGACTTACCTGCGTTTGGACGTCCGGCAATCACCACGAGTGCTCCGTCGTGATAGAGCTTTTCTATGCGATAGGAGGCGGCAAGCGCACGCATACGCGACAAGGCTTCTTCGGCAAGCGGACGATCTGGCAGTTTCACGCCTTGATCAGTGCCATCTTCGTCCTCTGAGTAGTCCAACAACAGCTCAGTTCCGGCGAGAACCTGTACAAGCAGGCGTTTAACGTCATAGATTTCCCGTTCCAGGCCGCCTGCCAAGCGGTTCACGGCATGTTTCCGGGCGCGTTCGGTTTTTGCGGAAACTAGTTCCATCACGGACTCAGCGCGGGTGAGGTCTAGCTTACCATTCATGAAGGCGCGAAAGGTGAATTCTCCGGGCAGTGCTTCGCGAAAACCCGCGCTGTGCAGGATGCGCAGTATGGAGCGTACCGTGGCGATTCCTCCGTGGCAGGAGATATCCGCGCCATCTTCGCCCGTGTAACTGTGCGGGGCGCGGTATACTGAAATCAGCGTTTCGTCGATTCGCTGACCTTTAGCATCACGTATCCAGCCATGTATAACACTGTTTCCTTGCGCATTGAGGAGTTGTTTTGGACGGGAAAAGACCGTAGATAAACGGGCGAGGCTCTCTTTGCCCGAACTTCTTATGAGTGCGAGTGCGGTTTCGGCGAGTGGTGTTGCCAATGCTGCGATAGGCGCGTTGTCGCCATAGCGTGCGGCACTATAACCGGTGGTGTCAGGCATGGCGCTGTCATTGATACGCTTCATAGTGGCACATCCTCGTGGTCTTTGCTGCGGGCATGGGCAAGGCCAGTGCGCAGAAAGCACCAGGGTGCACCAAAACCTGCCCATAGGCCAAGGGCGCCGGTAAGCAGGAATTCAGCAAGGCTCGTATAGGGCGAACCTATGCTCCACAAGGGGATTGCGGTGAATAGCGTGTGTTCACCGGGCAGGACAAGGCGCAGAAACAGGGCGATAGCCGCGGCACCAATCAAGCCGAGCAGATAGCGTGAGGCACGCACTGCATAACGCGGCCTTTGTCCTGCAGTGTGGGCGCTGAACAGTACGTGTTTCAGGCACAGGCTATAACCAACGCTTATGCCCAGTAAGATGCCGCCGAGCATTACATTTATGCCCAGCATATTCATCAGCAGGACAAGCGTCGTAGCGCTGAGGATGCGGGCGCGGGTTCCGCCGCGTTCAAGCACGTTACTTATGAGCGGTTCCAGAACCCGATACAGTATCAGCACAAGGACGCCCAAAAGCCAGCCTGCCAGTATATCTGTAGGAAAGTGAACGCCCAGATACAGTCGGGAGAACGCGATGAGTAGTATAATGCCAATGGCGCAGACCCATACAAGCCAGCGTTGTCGTGCATTTGTTCCTGCTCTGAACCAGCAGCTTGCCAGAAAGCCCCAGAAGGTGAGGGAGACCTGGGCATGGCCGGAGGGAATCCCGTAATCTGACTCAAACGCCAGTCCAAGTGCTGGCTCAAAGTTAAAGGGGCGCGGCTGTTTCAACAGGTTTTTCATAAAGATATTGAGCGCTGCTGATAAGAGGCACAGAAACACACAGCGGATGCCTTTCTTTTCGTCGATACACCAGAAGAGCCAGAGCAGGATCGGCAGATAAAACATCACAGAACCCAGCGTGGAGATCGCTTTCATAAGAGCAGTGATCCCCGGGCTTTCTATGATCTGGATAGCTTTGATGAGGTTGATTCCCCAGAAGTAAAGCTTCAAAAGCGGCGAAAGTTCCGCCGCACTCAAAGCTCCGATAACAGTATCGTTCATCGAGAAAACAGAGCCACACCGGGCAAGGGACGAAGGCTCCTGAATGCCAGGTACTTGAAGGGATGAATGTCAAGCGCGTTAGGATACCAACCATTCAGTTCATCGGTGTCAATAATATTGAGTGCCGGATAATAGTAGATAGGCAGAACGATGCCGCGGTCAAGCAACAGTTCTTCTGCCTGGGCGAGGGTTTCCAAGCGCTGTTCACCTTCCTCGTTCATGGCTTTTTCCATCAGCTTTTCATAGTCAGCATCATTGTACTTTGCATCATTCAGGTTAGAATCTCGGCGCCACATCTGGAGAAAAGTATACGGGTCAGGAAAGTCTCCGATCCAAGTTGAGAAAGCAATGGTATAGTCATTCTGCTTGACCGCGTCAAAATACTGGTCATAGGAGACGACCTGTACCCGTGTTTTCACGCCGAGTGCTGTCCATGCGTTAGCCATAAACTCCGCGATACGCGCTGCGTCTTGCGACGGCGTAATTTTAATCACCAGTTCGGGCAGGCCCCGTCCCTGAGAAAAGCCTGCCTCAGCCAGAAGCCGGGCTGACTCTTCAGGATCAGTGGCATCAAGGCCATCGATTGCTGGATAGCCTGAAATCGGATAAACAAGCGTTTTCGCTGGCAGGGTGTATATAGAGCGGATTTCTTCCCAAGGCAGGGCAAGGCTCAGCGCTCGCCTGACCCGGTAATCATTCCAGGGAGCGTTGGCTGCGCGGAAGAAGTAATAGTGTGTGGCAAACATAGCATTGAACGAAATACCACGTGAATCAACGAGTGTATCAAGGTTTACATCACCGATGATCCAGTGAACTTCGCCGCTATTCCACAGTAGCGATGACTCATTGGCGTCATTGGCTAACCGTGCGGTGAGCTTGTTCAGCGCCACATTTTGGACATCCCAATACTGCTCGTTTTTAACCATAACGATATGGGAACTATCCTGTTCCTGTATCTTGAATGGGCCATTGGAAATAGGCGGCTCTCTGCTCCAGTTTTTCTTATCCAGCATAGACGGGTGAATAGGACTGAACGAGTGATGGCAAAGCATACTAGGGAAGAACGCGGCTGGAGCTGTCAGACGTACAATCAGGGTCTGTGCGTCCCGCGCTTCGATGCCAACCCTGTTAGCATCGCGTTGGCGGCCAAGCCGGTAGTTTCGTGCGCCTACGATAATGTCAAAGAGGGAGGAGTAGGGCGACTCACGCGCAGGGCTGAGCTGGGATAACCAAGCCGCACGGAAATCCTCAGCCGTAACTGGATCGCCGTTCCAGTATTTGGCGTCGTCGCGGATGGTGAATGTCCACTGTTTTTTATCCTCTGAAACCTCCCAAGTGGCGGCCAGTGCCGGCACGGGCGACATGGTATAGGGGTGATAGGAAAAAAGCCCTTCGTAGAGTGCCGTAAAAAGCTGGGCTTCATCGGCAAGGTATGCCTTACGGATGTCGAGTTCCATATTCCCGGATGAAAAGCTTATGGTAAGCTCATCGCGCACACTTGCGCGGGGACGCGGGGGTGTCGTGAACTTTGGCTCTTCTCTTTCCTGCGCTCCTAGTATTGTGCAGGAAAGAGACGCCAAAATGAGCGCCACCATCAAGCCCCGTTGTCTGAAATTGCCTGTTATCATGTATCTGCCTCCATAATAAGACGCACTACAGTTACGTCTCTATTTATGAGTAAGTTTAAGCCGTATTGGAGTTGTCGCGCAAGACAACTCCACATACGCTGAGGATAAACGCATAGAATTTTTAGCCTCGTTTTAAGGTGTCAGAAAGCTCCCGTTCAAGGTCTCTGAAACGGCTGTGCTTCCCTGATATGCGATTACACCTCACTTAGTGTTGATCACCTATTTTGAACCGGGCGACCTTTTCCTTCCGGCTGAATATTCTGAACGCTGCTGGTTTACCTTGATCAGCGCATTCTTGATAGTTGAGAGTTCCGGTTTTATGCCCTTTACGTGGCTGTGAGCATCGGCCTTAATCTGGGACTTAAAATAATCGTCCAGCCCTACAAGGGTTTTGTAGCGCTTCTCTATGTCCAATATCTGTTGATCAAGCGTCTCAAGAAGCTGGGATTCGATCTGTGTCCCTGTGATCCGTACTATTGAAGAGCAGTTTTTGGCACTTGCCTCCAGATCAAGCATGAAGTTATGGAAATCTACCTGTTCATGAACCAAAGTTCCTCTGTCATTGTCAACATATTTAATCTCATAGATGCTCTGATCATTTCGTGACTTCAGGTTCAATATCCGCACGAAAAACTGTTGTAACTTTCCCTTCATGGTTCTCTTCTGGTTCTCAAGAACCTTTTGGTTCTCGTCAAATTTGAGCCAGATTTCACTTAACGTTGCGGCGATACTTCCAATTGTCTGAAGCCCTTCAAGCAAAAAAGTTTTCAATACCACTTCTTTGGGTAGCTTCGGCTTTTCTTCAGGAACAATCGTGAGTTTGTCTAACGTGGCTGCCCGTGCAATGCTTCCTCCTGGGGAATAATCTTCCCTCAAAACTTCTTCCACGAGTTCCGGGTAAAACAGACTTTTCGGCATGGAGATCATGGCTTTCTGTTTTATCAGGTTCAGCGTTGGGGTTTCATTCATATTTGCCAGTACGGTTCTTCGCAGTTCGAGTTTGTACGCCTCCCGGTTATACTTCTGTATGGTGTTTAGATACTTGTTGATGGAAACGATCGTCTTCATCAGGCTGTCGAGCGCTCCATTGATAAGGCTTTGAGTCGTATGGTCTCCGGTAAGCCGTACCGTGAACACTAACTCAGCGACTGTGCGGGTATTGATATCCTCAGCGTCAATCGAAAGATGTGCCCAGTTAATGTAGTTTATGAGATTCCGTATACGACGAACCCGTTCAAGCGTAAAAAACTTTATATTGAACTGGAACGAATTCACCAAAAGCTCTAGCTGCTTATCGTAGCTCGCCAGTCTGATGCTGAGTTGTTCTTGTTTTTCAGATTCAGAAAACGCTCTGGTTTCCGGTATCTGAATCTCCTCTGCCTTGTCTTCGAGCTTGTACGGGTCTTCGCTTACTATGCCCTTTCTGAGAAAGTAGGTGTACAATGGAGAGAATGCAGTCTGAAAAGAGTGAACTTCGTTTTTTAACAAAGGCAGTTCAGAAGTTTTAAGCCACAGCAACTGGGCATCAAGAGCTTCAGCAAGTTTTTTGGGGTAGTCATCACCGTTACTGTTCATACTTCATAATATCGGAAATAAAATGTCAGACACAATGGATAGGATGCTGAATCAGATAAGGTATTGCGCTCCCTTAATAGAGTATGAAATACTGTTTACTGTTATGCTGTGTTCTGCTGGGTATATGCGCGTGTGCATGTACCGAAGATGGCACGGCTCTGTATGAGATTGAGTTTCCGTCCATACCGGAAGCGTGGCGTGAACTGTTGGGAGAACCACGCTGGCAGGTTGAGTGGATAAGTCCGCAGGGGGCCGCATCGCTTGAAAGCTGCGGCAACGCGCCGAGACTGGCACTCATCGAAGAGTGGACCAATCCCATCATCGCGTACCCGTTCTGGCCGGAACAGGGGGTATGGTCAGGCATGATGAAACCCGCAGGCGCGCTCTTTCCGTTTGATGTGGAAGGTTCGCGGATACGTCTTTCATGGTTGGGTGGGGTTGAGGCGCTGGTGTATCGGGAGTTAGCCTCCGCGTCGGTACACGCAGACAAGGAAGCAAGGCTGCCTATTTACTTTAACTGGCCAAGGTTCCGGGAACTGCTGTCCGACCTCAGCCTTAAAGAGGAAGTGCGCAACGATCCCTGGCTTGTGGACTGGAAAACGGTTTGTCTGCAAATAGCCCAGTCGGGTTTTGACAAGCGCCGTATCGTGTCGCGCAAGACTGAACCCCTGCTTATTCCGCTAAACGCCGAGGCCTGCTGGATCGGGTCTTCGCCCTTTGCCCTGGCTTTTGGCCAAGCCCGCGGCGAAAGTCTCAGGCTTGAGGTTTCCAGCGCGATTGACACCTATGTTTGCGCGGAGGGAATACTGCGCTGCACTCAAGGCGCATGGATATGGCAAAGCTGGAACAAGGCTGGCGACAATCCCGCTTTGCCTAGCCGTGATTACCAGCTTCCAGACTCACACTTTCCATAAGCTGCGCCCGTTCTTCCTCAGAGTCAGCGATAATGCTGGCCGCGAGGAAGCGGGCAACCGCGGTTTCAGTGGTATACGCGCCCAAAGGAACTGCGCCTTCGCGCCATAGTTCATGGCTCGTCGCATAACCTGAAAAATCAACAATGCCTTCCTGCTGAGAGGTGCAGTAGAACCGTGTGCCTCGCCGCTTGCCTGCGGTAAACACCCGTTTCAAGGAATAGGGGCCTTCCCGAAAACCTGCTGTCCCTGTGTCGTAGAGTTCCAGAAAAAAGTGTCTGACACCTTTATCCATAAGCGCGGTAAGGTAGTCGGAACGTAGACCAGGGTAAATACGGACAACGCAGATTGAGTTCACCGCTTCCTCAAGAAGTTGGGATAAGACATAGCGGTTTGCCTCAATGGATTCGCTCAGGAGCGAAGTCCCGGAAAACACCGGTATATCCATATTCCAGTTACGGAATCCGTCACTACCGATTCGCTCAAACTTCAGGTTAAGGGGCGAAAGCACTTTGCCGCCATTCACCACATACACGCCCTTGGGTTTGCTGAGGGCAAGGTCAACAGCCTTCTTCATAGCTTGTGTGGCCTCATGCCCATCAGCCGGCGTGGTTGAAGAAGCGGTCAGTACAATGGGCGCGCTGGCATCGGCAAAGAGCCAGTAGAGCAGCGGCGCAGTGTAGGGAAGCGTGTCAGTTCCGTGGGCAACAACAATGCCATTGGCAGTTCCTGAATTGAGTTTTTCAGCAATGGTTTCAATAAGCGCAGCCCAGTCTGATGGTACGATTTCCTCAGAGAGCAGGCGGCCAACGAATATGGACTCAAAGCAGACGTGGGAAATGTCCACACTGCCAGCAAGCAGATCGCGCAAGACTTTTTCATCGCCACATTCAAGGTTACCATCGTCTGACACGCGGCCTGAGATTGCTCCGCCCATGGAAAGCACATACACCAGCGAAACAGAGAGCTGCTCCTTGAGTATGTCCTTAACCAGCATGGGTTCCGCAAGTCCGCGTGTTTCCCGCATGATGATGCCCGTCAGAAACTGAATAGGCCCAGCCGTGCCTTCGCGGATACGGCGCACTTCCTGCGGGTTCTCCTCAATGATCCGTTTAACCAACGCCTCAATCAGCGTGCGGTCAGTAATCTGTTCCCAGCCCCGCTTACGGAGAATCTCTTCAGGATCGCGGGACTCTTCCAGCACCGCAGTAATGAGCTGTTTCGCTATACCCGCATGGATGCGCTTGCTTGCCAGCATTTTTAGAATTGCCGCAAAACGTAAGGGACTGAGCGACGTTTCCTCACCGTTGGCGCTGCCAAAATGCTTGCGGGCTTTGATTACAAAGGAAACCATCCACTGGGCTGTTTCTTTTGGAGACGCACCAAGCGCCACAGTCTCCTCAAAGTAGTCTGCCCTGCTTTTTTCATCGCAGACAAATTCAGCGAGATACAAGGGAAGACCGAATGTTTCCATAAAGCGATTCCGGCGGGTGTCGCTCAGTTCCACAAAAAAGCTATCCAGAGGCTCAAGAATATCCTCTGCTGGTGCAAAGGGCTGGTCTTCAACCAGTATGAAACGCGGTTTCTCGTTACGAGTCCATTTATTCTTAAACGATTCAGTCGCGTTCTTGGCTTCGTTCCAGAGCCGGCTTTCAGGAACCACTGTACCGCCCTCAGTAACAATGGCTTCCTGCCGTGAAAGCTCCAGGTTAATAGCTTTGGTAACAAAATTAAACGAGTTGAGGTTTCTCAATTTCACAAAGGTTATCGGCGTTTCCGGGTAGTTTGCCAGAGCGATATATGCATTACAGCGGATCACATTTTCAAGCTGGGTTCCAGGCAGCAGTTCCAGATACTGGATCAATCTTCGCAGCGCGTGGAGAAAGAGTTCAGCCTCCTCGCCAATCTCAAAATCAGCGGCAGTTGAAATCCGCAGGCTCGGCATACCGACGCTTGAATAATCCATCACTGCCTCTGACACTGCCTGAGACGCTTCAACAGTGCGGTGGATCAGCCTGCCCGCATCTTCCTCCAGGCGTATTTCAGTAATACGAATATGCTTCTTCCTACGGTGAAACATGATGTCAATGCCAGCATCAACGCCGAGCTTCACGGACAAGCGCGAAAGCGTATGACCATCAAGCAAAGCTGACATACTCATGTTTCGCTCATACACAGGTTCCCGTGTGATAGAGCCGTGCAATCCCTGAATGAGCAGGTACGCTTTGCGCGTTGCTAACGTGTTGAGCAGGGGAACCGCGCCGCTTTCCCCCCGGCACACCGGACAGGAGATAGCGGCGTTATTAACCGCACAGGCGCAGAACACCTTGGCCTCCGACGGGAACCGAATCCGTACTTCAAGAGCAATGTAAGACTTGTACATAGGTTTGATTTAATCAGCGCTGACTCAAGCAATCAAGCCCTGAATCCACTGCGTTGCATATTGCGTAACAACTTCAGGGTATACAACTTGATGTATAGTTTAAGACTATCCTGATCCAGATGTTTCAGTGAGAGTGAATCCTCGATTAAACCATTAGCAATTTCGTCAAGGAAAGCCTCGTTTATCTGCGATGGCTTATACAGGGAGGCGTTCCGGCGTATCCGGTTACGAATTAGTCTGTTCATTTCATCCATTTTCTCATTTTTTTTGAACGGTTTCGCCCACTTCTCGTACAAGCGTATCAGATACCACTCTGCAGTATAGCCTTCAGGAACCAACGCAGCCTCAAGTTTGCTACACACCGACTTGATTGTAGCAGGACCACCTTCTTTCGAGGCTGTAGATTGAATGGGAGTGGATTGCTGACTGCTTCTCGTTTTCGTCTTTTGTTTCCGAAAAAAGCGGATAATCTTTCCAATAAAGGGGAACGCATACAGCCAGGGCAATCGTTCCTGAGCCTCGCTTAATAGGTGTTTTTGATTGAAAAAGAGCAGAGTCGAAAGCGGATATAACTTACTCGTATCCTTGTTAAACAGCTTGGCAAATTCCGTATAGCCATCCCATGAGTTGTTCATTTCCTGGTAGAGCTGGAATATCTGTTTATACTCCAGCATCGCGGCAAGGGGCGGAATCAGAGAATGGAGATAACGCCAGAGTATAACTTCAAACATACTGGAATCAGTCATGGATTCTTCGGTTTCATATTCCAGCAAGACATCTTCCCAGTGGTCAACAATCGCGTTTTTAAGAATCGGCTGGGCATCAAGCAAATAGCGAATACAGAGCAGGGGAAACCTCTGTTTCAAGATATACCATTGCCCAGTATTTTCTTGATCACTAATAGTGATAAGCTGCGGAACTATGTCTTCTTTCACCGTACTTATGCCATCAATGTAGTCGAATAGTTCTTGGTGGGTGTAATGTACCATCAACAGGGGCTTACCATCATTGCCTACAAATTCGGTAATCTGTCCAGCCTTAAACAAATAAGGAGGTCTCCCAAGCAAGACAAACAACTCATGAAAAGCGTATTCTTTATCCTTCCTCTTTTTAGCGATTTTGTTATAAAACGAGTTGAATTGTTCTATGATATAGGTGGCTTGCAGAACCGTATTCTCATCAGAGGAAAGCAGCTTTTTATTTTCCAGATCATTCTTTACTTCACTGCAGAACGAAAGCCATAAGAGATATGCGTTTTCCTCGCCTTCCAAGAGATCGCTAGCAACCTCGCGAGGCTTTTCGATGAGTTTAGTCAACATACCCCGTGGATACTCTTCCTTTCCATGAAAGTAATGACTGAGCTTCTTCTGAAAAAACTCATAGTTTAAGTCCTTCATCAGATGATACCTCACCCGCACAAACGCCGCTTCCAGAAATTCGTTGTTAGCTATTGTTGAGCCAAGAAACAGTATGGAACTAAGTGAATTGGAGAACGTCATGTTAATAAGCGCGTCTTCGGCAGGGGGATCTTCTAGTTGCGTGGCCAAGTCATCCACGTCAATAAAAGTGAATGATTCTGGAGGTAAAGAGATTTTCAGAGAGATTACACTGGGAAACGGAGGAATCTTTTCCTTTTCCTTTTCCGACGGCTCCAAGTTGGCATGGTAAATATTCTCTATTATGGTGGTGCAGTACTTGGGGAGATACAGGGAACGAAACTTACCTTTCTCCTGAAAGCTACAGATTCCCGCGTCAGTAAGCTGCTTCAGCTCCTCCCAGAATTTGGTTCTTGTTCCTGTTGTCCAGTTCACCCATTCCGACTGTTCGTTAGCATGGTGTTTAACATACCGTTCAAGAAAGTCAAGAAACCCATCTACTTCTATGATAGGAGTATGTTTTTTCTGTGCGTACCCGAGCAAAATCGAATACAGAGAAGAGGAATCAACGTTTTGCGCCATGATTACCCTCAATTTTAGACTTGGTGTTCACGCAATCCAAAACCTTCATCGTGGCGATCCGTACTATCTCCAATTGGTTCCACATGGATCATAATATCGTACACTTCTACCCGTTCCTTGATAGCTTTTTCAACTGCTTCTGCGATTGTATGCGCCTCCCTCACCGTGAGCGCGGGATCAACCTCAATATCAATATCAATGTCCCAGAGACCGGCAATACGCCTCATACGCGTGCGATGAGGATTCCCCGCACCGCGTACCGAATGAACCGCCTCAAACACAACATGGTAGGATTCTTTGCTACTGCCATCCATGAGTTCAAGGTTTGTTTCCAGGAAAATCTCAATAGCAGCCTTGATCACCCACAGTCCTACAAGAAGCGCCACAACACTATCAATTGCTCCAATGCCGCTCAACCGTGAAAGGAACAGTCCCACCAGCACGGCAAGCGAAATGCCCACATCAGCGAGCATATTCTTCGCATTAGCCCTAAGCATGGATGAATCAGCCTTGTTCCCCAGAACGCGCAGAGTCCACGCAAGGGCAAACTTACCCACAATGGAGACGAGCGTTACCACGAGCGCGGCTGTATCTGGCGCCGGACGCGCCTCGCCAGCGAAGAGTTGGGACACAGAACTCAGTACGAGCTGGGCGCCAGCAAAGAACAGGGCGAAGGACAAGAGCGCAGTTGCCACCGTTTCCGCCCGGCCATGTCCCCAAGGGTGTTCCGCGTCAGCAGGCCGCGAAATTACCGCAGCTATAGCCAGAGACAACCCGGCAATACACACATCCACAGCCGAATCAATGCCATCTCCAAGCACAGCAAGACTTTCTATGTACAGACCAAAACTGATCTTCAGACTGGAAAGAAACAGATTCCCCACCAGAGCAATAAGCGAGGCAACTTTAATAAGGCGCGCTTTATCGTTTGCTTGGAGCATTGTCCGTCTCATAGCGTTTAGCTTCATGCCAGAGGTCTTCCATCAGTTCAATATGTTCTCTGTTCATTTTTCTGTTGCGTTCTTTCATACGCTGCTCGATAAACGTGAAGCGACGGGAAAATTTGCTATTTGCCCGGGCCAACGCAATTGACGGATCAACCCTGAGGAAACGGCAGAGGTTCACCACCACAAACAGTACATCGCCCAGCTCCTCCTCAAGATGAGCTTGCGCGATTTTTTTACCTTCCTCTGTAGTCTGTTCAGCAAGCGCATCCGTTGCTTCTCTACTCTCGTTTAGCTCTTCCTCAAGTTTTTCGTAGATACCCTTTACCAATAACCAGTCAAAGCCGACCTTAGCTGCCTTTTTCTGGAGCTTATAGGCGCGTTCCAGAGGAGGCAGCCCCCTATGCACCTCGTCAAGTATTGACTCTTTAGGCTTTCGTCCTTCCTGATCGACCTTAATCCGCGCCCAGTTTCGCAGTACCTCAGCGCTATCCTTAACCGTTTCGTTACCAAAAACATGAGGATGTCGCCGCACGAGCTTTTGTGAGACAGTCTCAAGCACATCAGCCACAGAGAAGTGTCCCTCCTGCTCGTGCATATACGCCAGCATAGTTGTAACGAGGAAGACATCGCCCAGTTCTTCCTTGATATGTTCAGAGTCTTGCTCCTCAATAGCCTCGACACATTCATACGTTTCTTCTATTAAATCACTACGGAGACTGAGCGGGGTCTGTTCTCGATCCCAAGGGCAGCCGTCCGGCGCACGTAAACGGATAACAATGTCATACAAGTCTTTGAAGGCTCTTGTTTCAGATTCAGGTTTTTCTGCCATAAACGAAAGTATAACGAAAGACTGAACGAATGATCTAGCGTCAGAGACGAGCTTAGCCTTATAAGTCCTAAAGGTTTAATTTTGGGTAAAGGTGTTTGAGCTTGATACGGGCATCTTCTGTCATGAACTACCAGTGAACCTTTCTGTGCTGTTTATTGTGGTCAGCGGCTCATATCCGAACCTCCATACTGCCGCTGATGGCATCTTTTCATATCAATACCTGTATAGACTATGTGTGAGAAGACACATAGTCTATGTGTGAAAAGACACATAGACTATGTGTGAAGAGACACATAGTCTATGTGTGAAGAGACACATAGTCTATGTGTGAGAAGACACATAGGATCGCCGTTCATCTCGACTATGCTTCTATGCTTTGGCATAATCAGGCGGCGTTTCAGCTACAGCAGATTCAGCCGCGCTGTCTTCCATTACAAGCAGCGCCAGAGACTTGCCCACACTCCCATCTCCACAACCTCGCGCCTGTGGCGGCTTGTTTTGTAAGGACAGCGCCTCTGACACTGCGGCTTTGATTGCTAGCGCCGTGTTCTCGTTAAGTACGGCAGCGGCTCTAATGTCCGTAACACTCGCAGCAGCTATAGAAGCCAGGTTACGATAGCGCTTCATAAGTGCAGCAGCTTTCTTTGGACCAACACCTTTCACCGCTTCTAGCCGCGAAAAGGCAAGGTCTTTTGAACGAAGCTTCTGGTTTAAGGTCGTGGCAAAACGGTGCGTTTCATCACGTACGAACTGTAACACTTTAAGGCCATCCGAACGCTGGGAAAGCCGTATCGGCTCTGTTGTATGGGGAAGATAAAGCGCCTCTTCCCGCTTGGCAAGCCCTACAATGTCGCAGCTAATCCCTAACTCATCCAGTACGCCCTTAGCCGCGTTCACCTGCCCTATACCGCCGTCAATGAGGATAAGGTCAGGCAGTTCCGCGCCTTCCCGCAGAAGCCGCGCGTAACGACGGCGCACTACCTCGCGCATAGCGGCAAAGTCATCAACCACGCCTACTACAGTCCGCAGCTTGAAGACACGGTAGTTTTTCTTGTCTGGTACGCCATTCCTGAACGAGATGAGCGATGCCACTGGATGCTTTCCATCAAGCTGGGCAATATCAAAGCCTTCAATATGAACTGGCCGCGTATGCAAGCCCAGCGCCCGTGCGAGTTCGTCCAGCGCTGGCCCGGCGCCGCGCTCCTTGAGTCGCCGTCGCAGATCATCAAGCGCGTTCTGTCTGGCCATAGCCAGCACTGCCTCATGTCGCTTTTCGCTGGGCGCAAGCAGCGCTGGTGTGCGCCCAAAGGTTCCGGTAAACCAGTTTTGGAGGAGTACACGGCTGGGCGTATCGTTCTTCTCTCTATGAAGTTCTGGTTGGATAAAGATTCGTGCTGGCGGCGGACGTTCCGGCGTATAATAGGCAGCGACAAACGTTTCGAGGGATTCTTCCTCTGTAGCTGCGGAACGAGTGCGGAAGAGTTCCCGGCCTTGCATCTTGCCATCGCGCAAAGAAAAAACTGCAAACGTGGTGAGAGTGCCTTCACTTGCCCAAGCAATGTAATCACGGCTTTCCGGGTCAAAGTCAACCACTGCGTTTTCTGGCGCAAGGCTTTCAATGGCCACTATCGCATCGCGGAAGTCCACTGCCTTCTCAAAGTGAAGCGCTGCAGCCTCTTGGTGCATCTGAACCGTAAGGTCTATGATAAGCGCCTCCATATCGCCTGAAAAAAAACGCATAGCGCGGCTGATAATCGCTTCATAGGCTTCTTCGTTGATTCTGCCGCAACATGGCCCACTGCATCGGCCAATATGATAGTACATACACGGGGTTTTTCTCTTACGAAGTATCTGACACTTCCGCAGTGGATAGAGCTTTTCCACAAGTGCCAGCAAGGTATCCACTGCCCTGCCGTTAGGAAACGGGCCAAAGTAGCGCGAACCATCCTTAATGATCCGTCGTGTCTTGGATACTCGCGGGAAACCCTCGGCACTGATCCGTACCATGGGATAGGTTTTATCGTCCTTGAGAGCAATGTTGTAGCGGGGCCAGAACTGCTTAATGAGCGTGTTTTCAAGCAACAAAGCCTCATACTCATTGGTCGTGATGATGGTTTCGATGGCAACAGCGTGTTTCAGGAGCGTGGCAGTTTTTGCGTCCTTCTTCCCCGTAAAGTAAGAGCGTAGACGGTTCCGCAGTACCTTGGCCTTACCAATATAGATGACTGTATCGCCACTGTCCCGCCAAAGATAGACGCCTGGCTCAAGGGGTGCATCATGGGCAATGGCTTTGAGGGAGGTATATTGCTCAAGGCTTTCACTTTTTTCCACACCTATAATGTAACACAGTTATAGCTTAATGTTGAGTTGTATTGTCGCAAAACAGACATAATGTTAGAATAACTATATGGAGGATTTGTGAAGGTATTGCTTATTGGAGGCGGCGGACGAGAACACGCTATTGCGTGGAAGCTCGCCGAGTCAGAGCTGGTTGAGAAGGTCTTTGTTGCGCCCGGAAACGGCGGCACGGCGCTTGAAGCAAAGTGCGAAAACAGAGCGTTGGTGGGAGAAGAGGCCATTGCCTTTGCTCAAACTGAAGGAATCGCGCTCACGGTCGTGGGGCCAGAAGCGCCGCTGGCCGAGGGAATCGTTGATCAGTTCCGTAAGTCCGGTCTGGCGATCATTGGACCGGATAAAAATGCGGCGCGCCTTGAGGCCAGTAAGGCTTTTTCAAAGGACTTTATGGCCCGCTATGGGGTTCGTGCTGCAAAGAGCCGCGCTTTCTCGGAGTACCGTGAGGCGCTGTTGTACTTGGAGACACTGGCGCCGGAGCAAAAGCTCGTAATCAAGGCTGATGGGCTTGCTGCTGGTAAGGGCGTGCTTATCGCGGAAACCATTGCCCAGTCAAAGGAGGCGCTCTTATCGTTAATGCAGGAAAGAACATTGGGTGAGGCGGGTAAAACCGTGCTTATCGAGGAATTCCTTGATGGCCGGGAAGTGTCAGTGCTGGCAGCGGTGAGTGTGCGTCCGGGCGTACGCGGGGTGATCCGGCCCTTTGTTGCAGCGAGGGATCACAAGCGCCGTTTTGACGGTAACACCGGTCCAAACACGGGCGGCATGGGAGCCATCGCGCCAGTCCCGGACTTTTCCCCTATGGCGCAGGAGGATTTTATTAGACACATTCTTGAGCCAACGCTTCGGGGCATGGAAACCGAAGGCTTTGACTATCGGGGCTTTATCTTCTTCGGGCTTATGATACACAGAGGAACCTGTTACTTGCTTGAATACAACGCACGCCTTGGCGATCCTGAAACACAAGCCGTGCTGCCGCTTATGGACGCCGACTTTGCGCAACTCTGCCTTGCCATGCTGGACGGCAGCCTTGCTGAGTTCCCTCTTGCGTGGAAAAGTGGCGCGGTTTGCGCCCCAGTCGCAGTCGCGGATGGATACCCGGGCGCATACCACCAAGGCGACTTGATCCGCATAGACCGCACACGCTTTGCCCCTACCAATGCGCGACTCTTCGTTGCCGGCGCAGAACTACAGGGGACAGACTTGTACACTGCTGGTGGCAGAGTCTTCGCAGTATCGGCTTATGGACACGATGCGTCTATAGCACGGAAACAAGCATACACAGCGCTTGAGGCGCTCAGCTTTGATAACATGACATTCAGAAAAGACATTGGGAGTGTACTATAATGGAGGACCCGCTTTTATGGCAGTTGCTTTTGCAGCTTGTTCTTATCATGGTAAACGCAGTTTTCGCGTGCGCGGAAATCGCCCTACTGTCGGTTAATGAAACCAAACTTGAGAAACTTTCCAGCGGCGGCGACAAGCGCGCAAAGCGGCTCCTTACCTTAACCAGAGAACCGGCAAAGTTTCTCGCCACTATACAAGTCGGTATCACTCTGTCGGGCTTTCTCGGCAGCGCCTTTGCCGCGGACAACTTCTCTGAGAAGCTCGTTAATATGCTTGTGGCCCGCGGTGTTACAATACCCATAGATACACTGGATGCGATAGCTGTGGTACTCATCACCTTTATTCTCTCCTTCTTCACGCTAGTACTAGGAGAACTCGTGCCTAAACGGATTGCAATGAAGAAAGCCGAAACCCTGGCCTTTGCCATGTCGGGCATCATCACATTCATCTCCCGCATCTTTGCGCCAGTGGTATGGCTCTTAACGCGCTCAACTAACACCCTGTTACGCCTGATTCACATTGATCCTGACGCAGAGGAGGAGGAGATAACCGAAGAAGGCATCCGTATGCTCGTTGACGCGGGCAGCGAGAAGGGCGCTATTGAGGAACAGGAGCAGGAAATCATTCATCGGGTGTTCGAGTTTAATAACAAGATTGCAGGTGAAGTGATGACCCACCGGCTTGACGTTATTCTGCTCTGGCTCAGGGACGACGATGAAACATGGGAAAGGACGATCATCGAAAACCGGCATAGCTACTACCCCATCTGTGCTGATTCATGCGATGAGATTACTGGCATCTTGAGTGTGAAGGACTATCTTTACCTCAAAGACCGCTGCCGAGAAACCGTGCTACAGCAGGCGGTTCGGCCTGCGCAGTTTGTACCCCGTTCAGTGCGAACCGACATGCTGTTTAACAACATGAAGAAGAAGCGTAACCACTTTGCGGTAGTGCTGGACGAGTACGGCGGCATGAGCGGCATTGTTACTATGAGTGATTTGCTTGAGGAACTGGTTGGGGATTTGGAGGATGACAGCTCGGTTCCCCCGGAAAGGCCGCTTATTGAGCAGATCGAACCGCGTCTGTGGCGGGTGAGTGGGGCAGCGCCGCTAGAAAAGCTGGCCGCTGCGGTAAGCCTACCCCTGCCTGTTGATGAATACGATACGGTTGCCGGCTTTGTGTTTAGCCTGCTTGGGCAGATACCTGATGACGGCCAGACCCCGATCCTTGAAGACTGTGGTTTACGCATTGAGGTTCTGACAATTCGGGAACACCGGCTTGAGACTGCGCTAGTCTATCTGCTGTGAAGAAGCCAAACGCTCTCTCAGATAAACGAGTGGGAGCGTTTGCACTGTCAACAAGTAAGAATAAGAACAGAGCAACCTGCTAGTTAACGGAGGAATCTTCTAACTAGAAGTGGAGGAATCTTCTAACTAGAAGTGGAGGAATCTTCTAACTAGAAGTGGAGGAATCTTCTAACTAGAAGTGGAGGAATCTTCTAACTAGAAGTGGA
>JAIRYV010000021.1 GCA_031267685.1 Treponema sp. | reverse complement strand
GAGCCGGGAGCCGGGAGCCGGGAGCCGGGAGCCGGGAGCCGGGAGCCGGGAGCCGGGAGCCGGGAGCCGGGAGCCGGGAGCCGGGAGCCGGGAGCCGGGAGCCGGGAGCCGGGAGCCGGGAGTGACCAAACGGTAAGCAGGCAGATGTCCGATGGACATCTGGCATTTCTTCAAGTCCATAAGAAGATTCTAGCAGACTGTAAAAAGAATGTCAAACGGTTTGAGAAATTTTTTTGAGTTTCTGCGTAGAGAACATAAGATACAGAAGCTCGAACCGAGTGATGAGGTTGCGCCGTTTCCTGCTATCGCGTGGAACACTTGAGCGGGCTTCTACAACAGTGTCTAGCCTATGCTATCCAATGACACTAGCCTATGCTATCCAATGACACTAGCCTGTGCTACTCGATGACACTAGCCTATGCTACTCAATGATTCTAACTAGAATCACTCGATGACACTAACTAGTGTTACTCAATGATTCTAACTAGAATCACTCGATGACACTAACTAGTGTTACTCAATGACACTAACCTATGTTATTCAATGACACTAGCCTGTGCTACTCAATGACACTGCTTCGCTTAATAGATACAGCCGCTCGTTTGACTCCATCTGCCTTCCTCCTCTGACGGTAACTGCCACACTCCTTGCGGCAGTGCAAGCTTTACTAACAGTGCCTAGTCATGGACAAGACCACATTGAGCATAGGTACGTGGGACAATGCAGGAGGTAAAAACCATTTGAAGGCTTGTCCAGCTTCTTAAACAGAGCAAAATTTTATACCTGATGAGAGAAATACTGCAGCGACCTGACTCAAACCCTCGCAAACATCAATGACCCAAAACGCACCGCGTCCTTTAAGGTGAGTGCGGATAATTAGCGTTCATTCGCGTCATTCGCAGACCATATACATTTTTTACCCTTTACATTTTTCCTGTTCAGCATTTGCTGCATAAAAAAGCCGGATGTTCCACAGTAGTGCGGAAACATCCGGCTGAATGTCGTTATCGAGAAGTCAGGTTAGTTCGTAATAGTCACATTATTGCTGCCAGATTGAAGTATCGAAGCACCGTCGTTCTTGAGAACCGCTATGACAGTATACTGCCCAGCAATGCCCAAAGGCTTATCCGACAATTTTCTTTTATCTGCGTCGGAGTCTTCAAGCGCTGCCTTACCTAGTGTCCCGAGAGAGATAGCCTGAGTAAGAATCTGATCGGACTCAGTCCATTGGGTGCCAGTATCGTTATAGCGACTACTCAGTATCGCAAAGAACTCTATGCTATCATCTCCATACAGACCAGTAATTTGGTTTACCGAAATCGTTACCTTCTTGCTACCTCCTGTGGCAGTCCAACCATTAGATTGGAGTACATTATTAGCAGAAGCCGCCCAAGCGCCCTGAGTTAAGCTCGCTGTTGCGGAATCAACCACTTCACCGCCAACGATGGCAACCACCTTATAGGTCCAATTCTGTCGATAAGCTGGCCGGTTGTTACCACTGAGGGTTACCTGGACTAAGCCGGTGGCATCAGCCGACGGTATAGTAAGCCCGGTTACCTCGTCCCAGTCAAAGGTTGGGGAGTTCTGAATGTTACCTTCATGCCTATACAGCTTATAGGTAACCCCAGTGGGAGCCTTCTGGCTTTGGTACCAATAGGCACTGACGTTATAATGCCCACTAGCCGCATAGGGGGTGGTGTTATATAACGTTATCGGGGAGAGGCTTAAACTCTGCTGCTGGATGATGCTAGCTGGAGCCGAATGTGTATACGTCGCTGCCACCGGAGCCGCCGCCACATAGTAGTCGTTGGAATAGAAGGCGGTAACCTTTACCGTGTACTTTTCCCCATCAACCAAGTTATTGGGACTCCAATAAGTATACAGTACTTTGCCATCATCGGTAAAGGATATTGGTGCATTTTGCTGGTTAGAGGTAGCACTCTGTCCGTTGAATTCAACCTTGTAATTGACACCCCGATTAGGGTTTCTGTTCCAGGAAATCGCCACTACCTTGTTAGTGTCTCTTACTGACGCATCAACAGTTAGACCCGTAACTGGAGTTACAACCCCGGTTGCCGCCTTTGCGGGAATCCCCACACTCGGAGCGGTGGCACTAGGGGTAATGGTAGTAGTGGACGACCCGTGCTGTACCACATCAACACCCCGTGCTACAGAAGTGGACGTACCGCTCAGGGCAAATACCGTATAGGTGTACGCCACGCCTTCCTTCAACAGATTGGTATCTGAGACGACGTCATCGTACCGCAGTTCCCTCCAATTAGTTCCCAAGGTACTCAGTAGGAATTCAGGTTCATTAGCGGCCTTCCGGTAAACCGCATACCCCGACGCGTCATACACCCGATCCCATGTCAGAGTAATGACGCCCTTTTGGTCATTGACCGCGTTTAAGTTACCTGGGCCCGACAGCGAGGGAATCACCTCTGACGTAGTCACGTCATACGCGTTATCACACGCACTAAACATGAGGGCAAACGCCACAAGCGCTGCGCCTCCCATAGCTAGAGCTTTTTTCATCTCTATACTCCTTGTTCTACCAGAACATATCCTGAACTGGCCTTAATATAACGCAGACTAAAGCCCACGCCTCTGAATACTCTGCTATGCAGAGCCATATCAGACAACATAAACCAGCCGCCGTGTATTTTCAGGCAGCATACTTGGGCAATAGCCCGTGTTTTGAGATAAAAGAGAAAAAGAGAAACGTAAGTCTTTATAGCATTTAGAATAGGGGGGGGGGGGGGGTCGGGGTAAATTTAGTCTGTATGAGCTGTATTTTGCACAGCATTTTTTGAGGAATCAGACTGTAAATGACCCTACGATATTCTTCAGTGTTCATAATACTATTATAGCCCAGAGCGTAGAATTTATCAAGTAGTTTTTGAAGAATTCTGTAAAAAATTTTGCTACCTGCTGATTGTTTTGAGAAGTCAAACAGTAAGTACTACGACGTTCTTCACTATTCATAAAACTATTCTATACCAGAGCGTAGAACTTGTCAAGTAGTTTTTGAAGATTCTGTAAAAATTTTGCTACCTGCTAGTTGTTTTGAGAAGTCGGACAGTAAGTAGTATGACGTTCTTCACTGTTCATAAAACCATTCTAACCAGAGTGCAGAACTTGTCAAGTAGTGTTCTAAGAAATTTGCTGTCTGGATGATAGACACGCTTGACACACTGAATAGCGAACTGGCTGCATAGCAGCATGAACGAAACCGCAACCACAAGACGGTAAAGTGGCAGTTTACAACTACTGACGCATGTATTAGGCTGCATAGCTTATAGCCCTCCATTTAGAATTTACAAGGTACGGGCCTATGCTGTTCGATGACACTAAGCTATGCTACTCGATGATTCTAACTAGAATCACTTGATGACACTAACTAGTGTTACTCAATGACACTAGCCTGTGCTGTTCAATGACACTAGCCTGTGCTCCTCGATGACACTAGCCTGTGCTCCTCGATGACACTAGCCTATGTTACTCAATGACACTAGCTAGTGTTACTCGATGATTCTAACTAGAATCACTCAATGACACTAGCCTATGCTATCCAATGATACGAGCCTGTGCTGTTCAATGACACTGCTTCGCTTAGTAGATGCAGCCGCTCGTTGGACTCCATCTGCCTTCCTCCTCTGACGGTAACTGCCACACCCCTGCGGCAGTGCAAGCTTTACTAACAGTGCCTAGCTGTGCTAGTCAATGACACTAGTCCCGACATGGTTGTAACACTGGGTAAAATACTGTATACTACATAACAGAGAAACCATATGGGAGGGAGTCAGCGTATGTCGACATCAGTGAGTGATGGCGCGCCCTGAGACTATCGAAGGGTAGCTGTTTTGGAAAAAGGAGTGAGCATGCAGGGATTGTTCTGGGTTGCTGGTGGAACAGGATTTATATTTGTAATGACTTGTCTGGGTTCAGCAATGGTGTTTCTCTTTCGCAGGCAGACAAGTCATACCATTCAAACA
The DNA here is from genome assembly GCA_031267685.1 of Treponema sp. Lineage (GTDB taxonomy): Bacteria > Spirochaetota > Spirochaetia > Treponematales > Breznakiellaceae > JAIRMT01. Next base: position 14,229 of record JAIRYV010000021.1, on the reverse strand, counting down.
CTGTTCCTGGGACTCGCGGCTGGAATCATGATTGCGGCATCGGTGTTTGGCTTGCTTGTTCCGGCGATTAAAGAAGCTGAGTCCAATGGGCTGATAGGCTGGATTCCCGCGGCAGGGGGATTCATTCTGGGCGTGTTGTTTTTACTCGGACTGGATAGGCTTATACCCCATTTGCACCCATCGACAAATACGCAAGAGGGCGTTTCAAGTTCAATGAAACGGACTACATTACTCGTATCAGCGGTAACGTTGCACAATGTGCCAGAGGGAATGGCAGTGGGATTGTCATTCGCACTTGCCGCACAGCATAGCGGAGAAGATGCTCTGTATGCTTCAGCTATGGCGCTGGCTATTGGTGTTGGTATACAGAACTTTCCTGAAGGCGCGGCGATTTCCTTACCGCTCAGGCAGGAGGGAATGAAAACCAAACAGGCGTTTTTACTGGGCTGTCTTTCAGGAGTAACTGAGCCGGTCTTTGGCCTGTTGATGGTGTTCATTGCGGCGTTTATCGCTCCGGTTATGCCGTGGTTACTGGCGTTTGCTGCTGGAGCTATGCTGTATGTTGTGGTTGAAGAGTTAGTTCCAGAGGCGCATCTGGGGGAACATTCTAATCTGGGAACACTGGCGGTTATGGCTGGCTTTGTTGTGATGATGATACTTGATGTTGCGTTGGGGTAAAGGCTTAGCATGGAATTGTTTGACATTGTGTTTGATCTGCCTGTGCTGCAAACCTTTACCTATCGTGTGGATTCAGCGACAAAGGGTGTGGCCAGTGTGGGTAAACGCGTAGTTGCTCCATTAGGGCGTCGGGAGCTTGTTGGCTATATCATTGCTGAACGGGAACACGTGCCAGCGGGACTCGATAGTGAGCGTGTCAGATCGATTCGACGCGTGGTTGATGCGGAGCTTAGCTTTGATAGCCGGACTATCGCCCTGGCGCAATGGCTGTCGGCTTTTTACTTTTGCAGCTTGGGGGAGGCGCTTGCTATCATGATTCCATCGGGTAGACGTGTCGCATCCACGCGGGTTTTCACGATTAACGATGACGAGATCAGCGACACTGCGCTTGTACTTTCTGATGAGCAGGAACGCGCCTTACAAGCTATTATTGCGCCACAAGTCCCGCTGTCCCTGGCGCCGCGGTCTATGTCTCTTAACACAGCAGCGCCGTCCTTGCCGCCGCCATCTATGTTTTACCTCTACGGCATTACTGGTTCAGGTAAAACTGAGGTGTTTCTCCGCGCAGCCCAAACCATGCTTGATGCGGGTAAGTCGGTTATCTACCTTGTGCCGGAAATTGCGCTTACGTACCAGACTACAGAGGCTATTGGTAAGCGCTTTGGCGCAGTGGCAAGTACTTTTCATTCGGGTATGACCGTAAGTGCGCGTTTCACTGAATGGACGCGGATCATGCGGGGAGAAGTGCGTATCGTTGTGGGTCCGCGCAGTGCGGTGTTTGCGCCAGTGCGCGACCTGGGGCTGATCATTATTGACGAGGAACACGACGGCTCATACAAGAGCGGCAGTACGCCTCGTTATCATGCGCGACAAGTTGCCATGCGGCGCTGTTCAGCAGAGGGCGCTCGTCTGCTTATGGGTTCGGCAACGCCGTCGCTGGAAGCTTGGAAGCTCATGGGTGATAAAGCTATCACGCGGCTTGATCTGACGCGGCGGCTTTCTGGCGGGAATCTACCAGAGATACGGCCGGTCAACCTGACCAATACTACTGGCTGCCTGAGCAAAGAGTTAAAGGAAGAAATCCGCACGACGGCGCAGATGGGACGGCAGACGATTCTGTTTCTTAACCGTAGGGGCTTTGCGTACTTTTACCATTGTTCTGCCTGCGGCTACGAACTTACCTGCAAGAACTGTTCGGTATCGCTCACCTGGCACCGGGACAGGAATCAGGCGCTCTGCCACTACTGTGGCCATCACGAAACGCCGCCGTTGGCCTGTCCTCAGTGTGGGTCTCTTACAGCTGGATACGCGGGCTTTGGCACTGAAATGATCGAGGATGAAGTGCGCCGCACCTTTCCAGACCTGCGGATTCGCCGTGCTGACGCGGATTCCACCAGTGTTAAGGGAAGCCTTCAGGAAACGCTGGAACTGTTTAAGGCGCATTGCTTTGACATACTATTAGGAACCCAGATGGTTGCCAAGGGTCTCAACTTTCCCGGCGTGCGCCTTGTTGGTGTAGTGTTGGCCGACTCTGGTCTTCATCTGCCGGACTTTCGGGCGGTGGAGCGTGTTTTTTCGCTTATTGTGCAGGTTGCGGGGCGTTCAGGCCGGTACTTTCCGGATGGCAAGGTCATTGTGCAGACCTATCGTCCGAATGACCCGTCTATTACCAGCGCCTGTTCTCTTGACGTGGCCGGCTTTTTCAAGGCCGAGCTTGCCCAGCGCGAGATGTTGGGTTTTCCGCCCTACACGCGCCTCATTCGGTTCACGATTCGCGGTAAAGACGAACAACGCGCCAACGCTGCTATAAGCCGTCTTGCTTCGATCATTGCGCCCTTACTGCCTCCCAGCGTGGATATGCTCGGACCGGCGGAGTGTCCCATCAGCGTCATTGCCCAGAATCACCGCCGCCAGATACTTATACGCAGTAAAAGCATGAGTATGCTGCATGGCGCGACGCGGGGCATACTTGCTGCTTATGAGTGCAATAAAGACAGCCGCGTACACCTTGAAGTGGATGTAGACCCGGTGAGTCTGCTATAGGTGTTTGGCACTGGGCGAGCGTTTCTCTCTTGTATAAAACGAAACTTCTCTCTATGCTGGAAGTGAGGATTACGCTCCGGGCAAGCCTATAGCTGGCCCGAATTTTATTTTTATGGAAGTGTTATGAGAAAGCAATGTATGGGTTTTTTGTGTCTTGTTATTGTCTTAGCAGCCTGTAGTGCGGGTGGGAAAAAAGAGGAATCCGCTTCTGCTGCAGAGACAGAGCCTGTGAGCTATGCCTTGGGTATGATTATGGCTGACCAGTTCAAGGGCTGGGGACTGACGTTTAACTATGACTCATTTACGCAGGGCTTTAAGGAATACTATGAAGACTTGGATACGCAGTTTTCCTTTGAAGAGGCCCTAGCGCAGGCGCAGACGGTGTATATGAGCGTTTATGAGGAACAGTCGGCTCTGGAACGGCAGCGGGGGATTACCTTCCTCGCAGAAAACGCTAAGAAAGCAGGTGTGCTTACTACTGCAAGCGGCTTGCAATACGAAGTGATCACCGAAGGAAGCGGAGCCAGGCCCGTTGCAAGTGATACAGTACGGGTCAACTACGAAGGCTCGCTTATTGACGGCACGGTGTTTGACAGTAGCTATGACTACGGCGAGCCAATTGAGTTCCCGTTGAGCGGCGTCATTCCGGGTTGGACTGAAGGTATCCAGCTTATGACTGAGGGTAGTACCTATCGTCTGTACATTCCCTCTGAGCTGGCTTATGGGGAGCAGGGCGCTTCTGTCATTCCCCCCAATTCCACGTTGATCTTTGAGGTGGAATTGCTCACCATTGTAAAAGAATAAAGGTATCATTATGAAGAAAATAATCGGTGTTTTACTTGTGTCATTGTGCGTGGCCTCATTGACTCACGCGAGCGGGGTTGCCGGAGAGGCAGCTAATAAGTATTCGTCGGATGTGCAGACCAGCTATGCCATTGGTATGCTGTTTGGTTCTCAGCTGGCAGAACTCGGTATAAGTATAGCGAACTATACTGCTGTTGCCGAGGGCATGAGGGATATGCTGGAAAATAGCACGGCAACTCGTCTCTCATGGGATGATGCGGTTGCAAAGACACAGATTGCCTACATGGAAGCTATGGAGAAACAGGCTGCGGAAAGCATGGCGCGAGAAGCGGAATTCCTTGCAGAAAACAGTAAGAGGTCAGGTGTACTCACCACCGCAAGCGGCCTTCAGTACGAAGTTGTCGAGGAAGGGACCGGCCGCAGACCCGCACTCGTTGATACTGTCGTGGTCAACTACGAAGGCGTGTTTATCGACGGCTTGCTCTTTGACAGCTCCTATGAGCGAGGTGAACCCGAAGAATTCCCGCTTGACATAATTATACCGGGCTTGTCAGAAGGCATCCAGCTTATGAGTGAAGGCGCTACCTACCGTTTCTTCATTCCTTCTCAATTAGCCTATGGAGGCGAAGGCGCCAGTAATGTGATCCCGCCTTACTCCACATTGGTCTACCAGGTGGAACTCCTCTCGATAGTCTTCTTTGAAGATGACGGTACAGCCCAGTAATAGTCTAAGTGAACCGCGTAGCGCTGCGCGGTTCCAGAAAAGACTTTCTAATAGCGCTTAATGCTACTCAGATACTCGTTGATGATGGACTCAAGCGAGTTCTCGTGTATCTTGATAATGTCCATCTCCCGTTTCGCGTTTTCCACTGAGTCTGAGGCATGAGCTGTGTTGACCATCACGTTACTGCCGAATTCGCGGCGTATAGTGCCGCCGGGCGCTTTGAGTGGGTCTGTGGGACCAAGCACGTCGCGGATTTTCCTAACAGCATCCTCTCCTTCGTAGATGAGCAGCATACACTTGACATTATCCGGCTTGACTGGGTCGCACATCTGATCAGGCCGCATACCGGACATAAACTCTACGATCTGGACGAACTGGCCATAGGCACATTCCTCGCCAAAGTTTTCTACTAGTATCTTTGCGGTTTTGTCGCTCAAGTGCATATCGAATTCTTTCTCAAGCAGTTCACGGGCGCGTTTCCCAAAGACTGGCGCCAGCTTTTCCTTGAGTGTGGTCTCCACTGAGCCATAGAACTCCAGTGCCTGAGCCAGAGAGAAACGATGCACCTTGATTCCCACAATCCGCAGACCAGTGCGTGAGAACATATCAATAATAGTGCCGGGCTTTGAAGAGGCATAGCGCCAGTTATCTGGCTTGAGAATCACCAATGTTCGCTCAATCCGCGAAGGGTCTGGGTAACTTATATTCTCCACGATGTTTGGCTGTCCCTTGAGAAATTTCGAGAACACGACGAGGTGATCGTCAGCCGCCTCCTGAATACGCGGAGTGAATACTGCTGGTTCAAAGTAGGTTACCTTGGTCGGGTCATTAGGGTCGGTGATAAGGTCTGCGTAGGTATCGCGGATAGTTTCGCCGGTGAATGATTCGATGCCCATATGTTCAGCGTACATGTGGCCGCAGATGCGGGTGAGTTTGCCGCAAGGGTCATCACCCTTGAAGAGTAGAAGAAGGCTCCGGTGCTTACGGCCACCATAGGGACCGACATTGTGTTCAACGTAGTCTGCCAGCAGAGGTATTGAGTTAGAATAAGGATAGCTGGCGATGGCCCTGGCATACTCAGAGGCGAGCTTGTCATCAGCGGCAATCATCTGCGCTCCTACCAGCTCCAGGTCTGATTGCGCCAGCAATCGCGAAACAACGCCGCCAGTTCTACTCTTCGCCACAGTATAAGGGGTAACAAGCACATACGAGACAGTTTCTTTCATAACAGAACTCCTGCGAGTATTATAATCGGGGCGTATGTGAATGACAAGGTAGCGATTGACAGAGAAAAATTGTATAAAAAACATAAAAAACACTTGACACTTTTTTTGAGAGTGGGTATAGTAAATTACATAATCCCCTGTAGCTCAGTTGGCAGAGCAAGTGGCTGTTAACCACTGGGTCCGTGGTTCAAACCCGCGCGGGGGAGTGTAAAGCCCATCCTGATGGATGGGCTTTTTTCTATAAGCAAGGTATTAGCTCGTTTTGGCAAGAATGACCCATGGAACACCATGGGTCATTCTTGCCAAATGTCTTAGAGTTTTTCTAACCTATGCCAGCTGCCAGCATACTGCCCCATGAGAGCAGGCACTGTTTTATGCCTACTTGTGGTATTCGTATTGCTGAATATGAGTCTTGTTCCATCAAACGTTACTGAGGCCGGATAAGGAGCAGGTGACGCTCCTCGTCAAGGAAGGGCGTCTGTATGGGGATGACTTTGCAGGCCGCGCTTAAACGTCGTATCTCGTCTGCTATAGCGACAGCGCGGCCCTTATAGGCGGCCAAAACACCGCCCGGTGCGAGAAGAGCGAACAATGACTTGAGCAGCGCGGGTTCCAGGGGCCTGAATGCGCGGAATACCACGAGATCAAAGCAAGCGCCGCCCGCCTGTTCCACCTCTTTTTCTTCAATGATAACGTTAGATAGCGCCAGCACTGCCTGCGTGTTCCTGAGAAAACCCGTGCGTCGGCCCATGCGTTCAATAAGTGTGAATGAGCAGTCCGGCAGGGCAATGGCAAGCGGGATACCTGGTAAACCAGCGCCGGAACCCACATCCGCGATACGCGCGTTAAGCCCCTGTTTACACGGCTCAAACAGCCTCGCAAACACCCCCAGCGGCGATAGCGAGTCAAGGATGTGCCTGACTACCAGTTCCTGCCTGTTCCGCGTCCCTACCAGCTTGTAGGCTGGATTAAACAGCTCAATCTCTTTTATATACTTATCCACTTGCGCCACTATTGTTTCAAAGCGTCCGCGCAAAAGTGCGTCTATGGAGGCATCTGATTCCATTAGGCATTTCAGCCCGGTAAGCAGAACATCGTCAGACAAGATGGTGCAGCTCCTGCTCGCTTGTTTTGTTGTACACACGGGTATTTGGCGGCACGGAACTGGTGAGCCACACATTACCGCTTATGGTAGAGCCGTAGCCAATCACGCTCCTGCCTCCAAGAATAGTGGTGCTGGCGTAGATGGTAACATCATCCTGTTACTCCCGGAATCCTGGAAAGATGATCTGGTCAAGCTTCCGCAAGATAGTCTCAATGCTCTTGCAGCTGGGTAAATTCGCGCCACCAGCGTGGTTCACTAATCCATAATCCCTGTATGAATCCATCAGAGCTGCGGTACTTTTGTCTAGTCTTGTCATAACTACTCCACCCTTTATTCTTATCTGGCACAAGGCAAGCTGTACTGCGATGCCTATGAACGATACACAATGCACGTCTCTGTGTTGAGTACGCTAACAAGAAGCAGTTCCTTTAGCGCCGCCGTCCATTTCAGGTTTTTGTTGGTTTGCTTGATTCTTCTGTTGCCCGCGCCTTTTGCATCATTGTTATGGCTTCAAGTCCAAAGACGTCCTTGGTCTTGAGTTCCTCAGTAATCTCATTCGGAACGAGCATCATGGAGTTACCAGCCTTTAAGCCTTCATTTAATATAGAAAGAATCTTTAACTTCATGGCGGTTTCGTTACCCGCGTAGACTTCAACCGCGCTCCTTAGCTTCTTGGCGATCTCAATCTCAGCTTCAGCAAGCATGATGCGGCTCTTCTTCTCTCGCTCCGCCTGGGCGAGCCGCGACAGGGAATCCTGTAGGGCCTCTGGCACTAGAATGTCCGTAATCTCGATGTACTGAATCGTAACGCCCCATTCGGTGGTTTTTTTATCAACATCGTTCTGTAGCTGTTTGGCGATGATGTCGCTCCGTTCCAGAAACATCGTGAGGTCGTGGCTACTCACCGCGTTACGGAGTGCAGTTTTGGCTGAAAGGACAACGGCTTCCTCATAGTTCTGTACCTCCAGCATTGCCTTTTCTGGGTCCCACACCAGCCAGAAACAGATCGCGTCAACCGAAATCGTTACTGAGTCAAGCGTGAGCGTTTCCTGTGCAGAGAAGTCGGTAACGCGAATACGGAGGTCGATGAGCTGCACAATCTTATCAATGAAAGGAATGGCGATAAACAAACCAGGACCCTTCACTTTATGAAAGCGTCCAAGGCGCAGAAGAATGGCCCGTTCCCACTCGGTTGTCTTTCGCACGACCAGCACGGGAATGCAGGCAGCAAGCAAGACTGTGCATACTTCGATGATCCCCAGCGGGATACCAGCGATAAGCAGAGCGCCCGAACCAGCCCCGAACACGAATAGTCCGAGCAGAATACCCACGCCAGACAAAGTCGCGCCGAGCCGTCCGCTTTCGCGCCGTTTGTTATTCACCAGCGTTTTGGTTTCTTCTTTATTAAAAAACTTCATTTATTATAGCCCTCCCAGTTCCAGTTGCTAATCATATCGAGCAACTCTTCTTTATCCACACCGAGATCGCGCATCTCCCGCATGAAACGTTCTGTTACTTCCAGCACTTTCTGTTTTCTGATGTCTACCCCGTCATCCTGCGACGGTTTTTGGTTTGAGATGTAGGTGCCGCTTCCCACCTGTGTGATGAGGACACCACGAATCTCCAGTTCTCCATACGCCTTGGCGATGGTGTTGGGATTCACCTTCAAAGCAACAGCGAGCGAGCGGATTGTGGGCAGCTTGTCTCCCGGCTTCATCCTGCCGGATAAAATACCGTTCTTGATCTGCGTGATGATCTGCCGATAGATCGGTACTCCATTAGCCGGGTCAAGCGAAAACGGTATGGTAGTTTCAATTATTGTACCATTCATCTAATACAATTAGTAGAAGTCTATTCAAGCTACGTCAAGGGGTCTTAGAAGAAAATAAAAAATGGACGCCCTGAAGAGCGTCCATAACAGCGTTTGCGGCGAAGAAGACTTGAACTTCCATACCTCTCGGTACCAGCACCTCAAGCTGGCGTGTCTACCAATTCCACCATCGCCGCATTAGCTATAAGAAACTTAGCAAAGATTTGGTTATGTGTCAATACTTTTTCGGCATCTAACAAGATAAACGTATAGAATTTTTTAGAGCCGCGAACCATAAAACCACACAAACAGGAACAAACAGAATAAGACGGTCTTCACTGTGTTTATCCTGTGCCGTAAAGCCCTTGCTTTGTCTTTTTGGAAAAACTCAGTATCATTTTTTCCATGACTCCTATATATTTCTCAAAAACGCAGTGAGTTCTTATCTAAAACGTAGCGAATTTTATTGAGAATTCGCTGAATTTTTATCAAAAACGTAGCGAATTTTTCCAATAAGCTGGCAGGATTAGGAGAAGGTATATCCGTGCGACGCGGAGAACTACCGTATGGAGACCCAGAAGAGGAAGAAGTGGTAAAATTTTATTTCTATGCGTTTATCCTAGCCATCCAATTAAGACTTATGAAGATTTTTCCTATTGCCGAGAATAGGGGTATGACGTATCGCAAATTCTATATAAGAACGCCGTTTAGCGGCCTTGGTCTTGGCTTGCTCCTTCTCTTCGGCTGTGCAAGTAATCCCTCAACCCCTGTGGAACAGGCGGCGCCGAGCGAGAAACGAGCGGCGCCAAATGGGAAACAAGGGGAACAAGTGTATCCGTCAGACTCGATCTGGATAGCCCTTGAAAACAAAGATAGTGAGAAGGCGCGTACATTCATCGTGGGTTCTACCGACATCAACGCTACTGATGAGCAGGGCAGAACGCCACTGTATCGGGCTGTCGAGAATAAGGATGCGGAACTGGCAGCCTTCTTTATTGACAGAGGTGCACTGGTTGATAAGGCCGATAGGCAGGGGCAGACGCCACTGGGAGTCGCTGCGGCGAATAACGATGTGGCAAGCGCGGCGGTACTCGCACGGGCTGGCGCTAACATTCACCATGCTATGCCCGATGGGAAAAGTCCGGCGCGGCTGGCAGTTGACCGGGACGGAGCATTTCTGGAAGCGCTCATCACAGAAGATTCCATAACGACTACGGATCAGAATGGGAATAACATCCTTGACCTTGCCCTTGCAAACCCGAATCTGAAGGTACACGCTGAGTCGGCAAGATCGCTTATCCTGGCGGACGCGGTTCCGACCAATATGGCAAATACCATCATATACACCTATTTTGCGCCGGCTGTACTCAATGCGAACTACAACTATCGTATCAATGACGGGATCACGCCGCTTCATGCCGCGTCACGGGAAGGTCATATTGGTTTTATGGAATTCCTCATTGAGCAGGGGGCTGATGTAAACATCAAGAACGCTTCCGGCTCTACGCCGCTCCATGAGGCAGTGCGTTCCGGCAAGATTGACGCTATCAAGGTGTTGCTTGCCTCTCAGAGTGATATTAACGCTCAGGATGCACGGGGTAACTCGGTTCTTCACCTCGCCATACGCGACGTGCCGCTTGATACGCACCGCGAAATCGTGAATCTCCTCCTTGCCCAGCCCAGAATCAATCCGAGCCTATGGGACGAGTATGGCGATTCCCCGCTTCATGCGACGATCACGCTTAAGAAAGACCCAGAGATTATCAAGGCTTTGCTTAAAAAAGGGTCTGATGTAAACGTCCGTAACATTGAAGGAAAAACACCGCTCTATGTAGCGATTGAACAAAATCGGCCACAGTATATTACCGTGCTTCTGGAAGGCAACTCTAACCTCTTTGCTGCGGATAACTCTGGCGTTACTCCTTATGAGCGGGCGCTCAATGAGCGGGCGGACTTGCTCCCTTATCTCATTACCCCGGTAACTGTACTACAATCTGATGGGGATGGAAACACCATCCTGCACATGAGTGTTAGGAAGGGATGCCTGGATACAGTGCAGATGGCGCTGGATAAAGGCGCACGGATAGACGCCCGCAACAAGGTTGGAGATACGGCACTCCATATCGCGGTCAGACAAAACAATGAGGTTATTGGCAAATTACTCATAACGCGGAAGGCGAGTATCTTTGCCCTTAACGCGGCAAGCGAAAGCGTGCTGTATCTGGCCTTTCACGCGACAGGCGGGGTTGAGGAATGGATACTCACGCCTGAAACCATTGTAGCACGGGATGGACTGGGAAACACAGTGCTTCATTACGCGGCTCAGTGGAAAATGAACAATATCCCGCAAATTGTGCAGCGAGGCGCTGATGTTGAGGCAGCCAATGCGACTGGTGAAACGCCGATCTTCGCGGCGGTCAAGGCTGATTCGCCCGCTACGATAACCGTGCTGCTTTCTGTGGGCGCTCGCGTTGATGCGCGGGACAAGATGGGTAACTCGGCGCTTCACGCGTCGGTACGCTATAACAAAAAGAACTCCGCTCTCTCCCTGATCGCCGCTGGCATTGATATCAATGCCCACGCCTTAAACGGTAAAACCCCGCTCCATGACGCGGTTAGGCTTGGTATCTCCGATGTTGAGACAGTACTCACCAGTAAACATGCAGACCTTGAGGCTCGTGACACCGATGGGAATACACCGTTTATGGAAACCGTGAAGGCAGGTCAGTACGCCAGCGCGGAACGGCTTGCCAAATTGGGCGCTGACACCAATACCCGTAACAATGCTGGGGAAACGCCGCTCCATATCGCAGTGGCTCTGGGCAAACTCGATCTGACGACCCTGATTCTGGGACGAGGCGCCTCAATTCATGCGCGTAATTCAAAGGATATGACCCCGTTCAGGATTGGGCTTTCCGGTTCAACGGAAATGGTAACGCTCCTGATCAAAAATCGGGTTACGGTTGTTGACGATTATGGCGCTTCGCCTTTGAACATCGCTATTCAGGATCGCGCCCCGCTTGACATCGTGAAGACCATCCTGAGCGCGGGTGCGCGGCTTTCCTCGATTGACTCGCGGGGCAGGACGCCGCTCCGTATCGCGGTTGATAACCGGGACTGGAACGTTGCCCAGTACCTCACCGAAGCGGGTTCTGATGTGTTTTCCATTGCCGGGGATCGGAAGACGCCGGCGGAACAGGCCATTGCTATAGGTGATGTGGCGGTTAAGGCACTGTTTAGCGGCAAGGCGATTAGCGCACAGGACAATTCGGGTAACACGGTCCTGCATTACGCAGCTCAGAGCGGGAACCCCGCGATGGTTACGCTGCTGATTGATTTAGGCGCTGATAAGATGGCAAAGAACATCGCGGCTGAACGTCCAGTTGATGTGGCCCAGCGCTGGAAAAAAAATGATGCGGCCTTACTGCTTAATTAGCGGACGGTGTGCTTGGTGATGATGTAGGGTATATGATTCAGCGTTCTGGCATAAATAGAACGCCTGTATTATACTCCCTGTCAGGAGAAAAACATGACCCATAAGATGGCAATTATCGGTTTTGGCGGGATGGCGGGTTACCATCACGACAATATCACCAAGCACTTTCCTGAACTGGAGATAACCGGAATCTATGATGTCCGGCCAGAGGCTGTCGCTAACGCACGAAACAAGGGGTTGAAAGCCTACGACTCACCGGATCAAATCTATGCGGACAAAAGCATTGAGCTGGTTCTCATAGCGACTCCAAACGATATGCATAAACCTTACGCCATTGCCTGCCTTGAATCAGGCAAGAATGTTATCAGCGAAAAGCCTGTTACGCTGAACTCGGCTGAACTAGAAGCAATCATTGCGGCGGCAGAGAAGGCAGGCAAGTTCTTCACGGTCCACCAGAATCGGCGCTGGGACAAAGATTTCCTCATTGCGAAGAAAATCTTCGCCGATGGCACCCTGAGTAATCCCTATGTCATCGAAAGCCGTGTACAAGGTTCCCGTGGCGGTATGTATGGTTGGCGCAACTGGAAGCAGAATGGCGGCGGCATGGTCCTGGACTGGGGCGTGCATCTCATAGACCAGATGCTCGATTTCTTTCCGCAGAAAGTGATCGGGGTCAGCGCGATCCTGCATAAGGTGTTCGCGCCAGAGGTGGATGATAACTTCACTGCGTCATTCCGTTTCGAGAATGGCCTGAACTACATCGTCAATGTGGCGATGAATTCGTTCATCGTGCAACCACGCTGGCACATCTCCGCTGAAGACGGAACCGCGCTCATCGAAAACTGGGAATGTGCCGGCAAAATCGTGAAACTTGCTGACTCGAAGAGCCTTGAGTGGTCTGAGGATATTGTCTACACCGCTGCTGGTCCTACCCGTTCCATGGCCCCTCGTCCCAAAGAAACCACCCTTGAACTCCCCTTGCCCACCAATGTTGAGGGCGTGTGGCTCGACTATTACAAGAACATTGTCGCGTGCCTCGACGGACAAGCCACGCCTATCGTTAAAACAGAACAGGCGCTGCGGGTTATGAAACTCATCGATCTTGTGTTTTTATCCAACGAAAAAAAGCACGGCGTTGAGTGCTGCATCTAAGCGCGGTAAGGGTGCGCCATGCCGCACCCTTACGATAGAACAACCTTGCATATACTGGAAGTGTCCGGCCTCAAAACGTACTTTTATTCTGACAATCGCCTGATCAAAGCAGTGGATGATGTGTCTTTCTCGGTTAAACAAGGTGAGACCCTCGGCATTGTTGGAGAATCAGGCTGCGGCAAGAGCGCCACTGCGCTTTCAATTTTGCGGCTAGTATCCGCGTCCGCAGGGCAAATCGTAGATGGGCAGATACGTTTTCACGGCGATAACCTTCTTGAGAAGTCTGAAAGTGCGATGGAACAGATACGGGGCGGGAAGATAGCCATGGTATTTCAGGAGCCCATGACGAGCCTCAACCCAGTGTACACCATAGGGCAACAAATTGTTGAGGCGATACGTCTGCATAGCCATATCAGCCGCAAGGCCGCGCTTGAGCAGGCAATCGAGAGCCTGGCTCTGGCGCAAATTCCCGCGCCAGAGCAGTGCATCAGGCAATATCCCCACGAACTATCGGGCGGTATGCGTCAGCGGGCACTGATCGCCATGGCGCTATCCTGCAAGCCCGAACTCCTCATCTGCGATGAGCCAACTACAGCACTTGATGTTACGATTCAGGCTCAGATTCTGGAACTGCTTGAACGCCTGCAAACAAAAACCAACACCACCGTGCTGATGATTACCCACGATCTAGGTGTTATCGCGGAACTCGCCCACGAGGTGCTGGTGATGTACGCAGGCAAAGTCGTTGAATATGGCGATGTGGAGCGCCTTTTTACGCGGCCTTTGCATCCTTACACCCAATGGCTTCTGGCCTGTATCCCGCGTATCAGTGGCGCCGCCCTATCTCTGCCGTCTGCCAGAATGGCGCTCGCGTCCAATGAAGCGCCAGCGGCTTGCGCCTTTGCGCCACGTTGTGCAGACGCCACGCCGCTGTGTAAGCAACAGACGCCAGAACTTGTCGCCGTGGGTACCGATTATGCCGTACGCTGTTTCAAGTACAACGCTGGGCATCAGGGACAGAATTTTTCCCAAAAAATTCGCTCAACCCACTAGACATTTTTTTAACAGCCTACTAGAATCTTCTTATGAAGAAGAGAAACCGTCAGATGTCTACTGGCCATCTGATTACTTACCGTTTATCTTGCTCCCGGCTCCCGGCTCCCGGCTCCCGGCTCCCGGCTCCCGGCTCCCGGCTCCCGGCTCCCGGCTCCCGGCTCCCGGCTCCCGGCTCCCGGCTCCCGGCTCCCGGCT
>JAIRYV010000014.1 GCA_031267685.1 Treponema sp. | reverse complement strand
TTTGAGCGAGGACATCCTCTCTTTGAGCGAGGACATCCTCTCTTTGAGCGAGGACATCCTCTCTTTGAGCGAGGACATCCTCTCTTTGAGCGAGGACATCCTCTCTTTGAGCGAGGACTTCCTCTCTTTGAGTGAGGAATTTCTCCCTCTTGGACATTGTTTCCTCTCTCTGAGACCCGATTGTTCTCTGAAACACGATTTCCTCCAAATACCCAACTTCCTCTCTCTGAGCCTTGATTTCCTCTCTTAGATAGCATCAGAAGTTCCACTGTTATGTCGGCAGAGTTTGTCAACATAGCGGGAACTTTTGCCGACACTTGCCAATTTAACGATTTAACAGTACGGCCAAAAGTTACGCATACAGACAGAGGAGTGTTGTTCACCCCTCATGCTCACTTGTGATCAGACTTGGAAAGCTACAGTGGAGGTCTTAGGAACAAATAATGGTTAAGCATTTTATGAACTCCCCAGATTTACATTGTACCTTAATGAAAAAGTAATGTATATTATTTGTGTTATGAGAAGTTTTGATGTTACGAAAGCGTGGGAAATCCTTATTCCAGCAGGTATGCCGGTGGCACAGAAGGTAGGGAACGACTTGTCTCGCTGTATCGCCCTGCTTAGGCGGCAAACAGGTCTCGCCGAACAGCCCTGTCCGGTTAAAAACAGCGATGTTTCCGCGCCTGACGATACGGTTCCCGTTATCGTGTTGAACGCGGAAGCTGGTGGGCGTGAACGAAACGGGTTTTCTTGGCGTGTTGGTAAAGAGCGCATTGATTTATACGGGGAATCAGACAGGGGTTTGTCTAACGCGGTCTTCGATTTTTTGGGAGCCTTGGGTTTTCGCTGGCCTAAGCCTGATGAGGAAATTCTGCCAGAATCAAAGGGTGAGTATCATATTGCGGAAGAGTACGCCTATCAGCCCTCTGGTGTAGATACTGTGTATCGCCGACTGCTGTTTTGGGGTAAGGACGCGCCTGAAACGTGGGAAAAAACCATTGTGTGGGCAGCGCGTAACCGGATCGATGCGCTTGTGTTCTCTCTGCGAAGTCAGTTTATGTGGGATAAGCTCAATGCGGCAAAACCTGAAGGCTTTTTCTTTTTCTTGAAAAAGAAAAAGCCCGTGCAGCCCTCGCCATACCGCGACAAACTGCTTGAGCTTGCCGAAGGATTCGCTCTGTCCATTGAGATGGGAGGCTGGGATTTATCGTGCCTTCTGCCGCGAACGTACTACAAGTCGCACAAGGACTTCTTTCGTCTGAACGATGGGAAACGAATACAAGCTCATAACTTTTGTCCAACTAATTCTGATGCCCTGGTAATCATTCGGCAGGAGGCTGAGAAGGTGTTTCGCGCCTATCCAGAAATTGATGTGTATCATTTCTGGCCGGACCGTGGGTATGAGACTGCCTGGTGTTCCTGTCCCACTTGCCGAGCCTTTAACCTGGAAGAGCAGAATCGTATTGCGTTGGACACAGTTGCGGATATCCTGCATGATATAAAACCAAAGGCGCGTATCTCCTGTTTTGAGGATTCAAATGGCAAAAAGGACATTGCACTCCGGGCAAACCTTTTTATCGTGGACCGTTTGCCCGGAAACAGTGGCGCGGAAGCGAGTGGCTGGTTTTTATCGGAAACCGAAGCTTGACTTCGTTCAAAAACTCACTTTTGGCCGAAAATAGTTAATAGGAGAGTAAAATGAAACTGTACAGTCGTGGACAACTTGTTTTTATTTCAATGATAAGCGCGCTTGTCGCTATCGCGTTTATGGCGGGCGTGGGGATTCTGCTCCTCCGTAACCATCGCACACAAACAGAGGCACAGAAGATGGAGGTGGCAGGTGATGCGGGCAGGCTTATAAACGAATCGCAAACGTCTCCAGACAATTCCCTACGCCTGAACATGAATACGGCGGATATAGTTCAGTATACCGAGAGTGAGCGTGAAAACATCACCGTATATGAGCGGCTCAACAGTGCGGTGGTGAACATCACCACTGAAATCGTAGCGATCAACTGGTTCCTTGAACCAGTACCGCAGGATGGCAGTTCCGGTTCTGGCTCGATTATCGACACTCGTGGCTATGTGGTTACGAATAACCATGTGATTGAAAATGCCTACAAGGTTTTCATCAACCTTGCCGATGGCAGTCAGTATGAAGGCACGGTTGTTGGCACTGATCCAGAAAACGATATTGCGGTTCTCAAGTTTGATCCGCCGCGCGGCGTAACCCTCCGCGTCATTCCTTTTGGGGAATCAAGCAACTTGAAAGTGGGGCAAAAAGTGTTAGCAATTGGCAATCCCTTTGCCCTTGAACGCACCTTAACAGTCGGCATTGTTTCTGGTTTGGGGCGTCCCATACAGACCTCGAATAACCGCATCATCCAGAACATGATACAGACTGATGCTTCGATTAACCCGGGCAATTCCGGCGGTCCTCTGCTTGATTCACTGGGTCGCATGATCGGTATCAACACGATGATCTACTCCACCACTGGCGGTTCAGTGGGCGTTGGCTTTGCCATACCGGTAAATACAGCCAAGCGGGTCGTAGCTGAACTTATTGAAACCGGACATGTGCGGCGCGGCATGATCGACGCAACCATGATTCAGATATTTCCCGCGCTGGTCTCCTACGCCAAACTGTCGATTTCCAGCGGCCTACTCGTATCGCGGACTCGGCAGAATGGGTTGGCAGAACGCGCTGGCCTCAAGGCCGGAACCGAGCCTGTGCGCTATGGCTCCAGCGTGATTTATCTGGGCGGAGACATCATCACTTCGGTTGATGGCCAACGCACCGATACCCTCGCAGACCTCTACGCGGCGTTGGAAGACAACAAGCCGGGTGAAACCGTTGTGGTGGAAATCCTCCGCGGCTCGACCAAGAGTCAGTTGAGGGTAACGCTGGTGGACAGGGAGTAACCCTAATCAATAAACATAAAATCATTGAAGTACAGTGTGCTGATGCTGCCCAATCGAAGCAGATTGTTATAGCGGCGCAAAAGGTTGGTTTTGATGGCTGCCTCGCCGCTTTGCCTCAGTTCAACGGCGCTATGGGTACTGAAGTATTCAAGCGTTGTGTTCCTGAACTCTGGTATCTTGGCGGTGAGTTCCTCTGTAAAGGGGCGGTCTTCGGGTAGATATGGAAAGGCGATAGACACGACTATCGTTACTGGCGGCTTGTCTGCGCTGACTGCCCGCAAACGCCCGATGCCTGGGAAGATTTCCTGTAACTGAAAAACTTGGGTATCAGTGAAGGGCGTTTGTGTTGGCGCGGCTGTGGTTGGCGCGGCAGGTATGCTATACAGTGGCTCTGTGCTGTTCCTGAACACCAGCGCGTAGATTGTGCCTGCTGCAATGAGCAGTGCCAGTAGTACCGCAACGAGGATAAGTGTATGGTATACACGCGTGGCGCCTTTTTTTGGCGGCGGAGGCGTGGCGGGCTTTGCGGGCGCGGCAGTGCGCGGAACAGTGCGTGGCGCGGGATAAGCAACGTCGCGGGGTGGTTTTATTGGATATGGTGGACCTGCTTTCATTTCCTTCTATATATATATAAGAGTTTCTGGATAACTTGTGTTTGTTACACAAGCGCGATTTCAGCTTCCTCAAAACGGCTTAGTATCGCCATGTTGACGCGGTTCAATGTAGCGATATAGTCCGCACCTTCAGCCACATAGAAGGTGAAGGTGATTTGGCAGGCGCTCCCGTTGATGTTCACCAGCAAGGCTGCGGGCGCGCCAGTACAGCCTTCTGTACCTGTGCCTATTTCCAGCAAAAGCGCGATGGCCTTCTGTATTTTTTCGCGGCCATTAGCTGTCTTAACCACGATGGACTGGTTCACTGTGTTCGGGTCTGCGCTGATGTTTTCAATGG
Organism: Treponema sp.; assembly: GCA_031267685.1. Lineage (GTDB taxonomy): Bacteria > Spirochaetota > Spirochaetia > Treponematales > Breznakiellaceae > JAIRMT01. The sequence continues at coordinate 23,960 of JAIRYV010000014.1, read as the reverse complement.
GGGTTGCGGAAAAGACGCTGTTGGGAATGATGACCGTGCGGTTTTCCATGGTCCGCAAACGGCTGGTCCGCAAACTCATCTCGGTAATAAAGCCATCGTATCCCATGATTTTGATACGGTCGTTAATACGGAATGGGCGATCTACAAACACGGTGATCGAACCAAAGCAGTTTGCGAGAGTGTCTTTGGAGGCCAATGCAAGGGCAGCGCCGCCTAAGCCAAGACCAGCCAGTAACGCGCTCACGTCATAATTCAGAGTTCGCAGGATCAGCACAAAGGCGATGATCCACACGACCACGCTGCACAGTTTTCTGGCCAATGGCTTTATATTGGTCGTTGAAGGGGACGCGGGATCGAGCGGCCCCGACGGCATATAATGAACGAGGAGTGCGTCAAGCGCCCTGCTTGCGGTCCACGCCAAAGACACGATGATCATGACTGAGAACGAGCGGTGAAGCCACAGGTACGCAGTTTCGCTCAACACGAGAAGATCAAGCCCCAGCTTGATACCAACAATGGTTACGATGAGGGTGAGCGGGTGATTGATCTTTGAAAAAAGAATATCGTCAAACGCAAATGCGGTTTTCCGGCTGAGATGCCTGAATATTGACGGCACGATTTTGCCCGCGATAAAACCGCCTGCAACAAAGCAGAGTGCGAATAACCACTGCCGTAACTCGTTACCCAGAAAACTATTGTCAAGAAACGTGTTTGTATTCATTCTTTCTCCTCGCGCCATTCAGCGCTGACATACTTTTATAATAGTGGCATTATACGAGAGTATGAGTAAGTGAACAAGATATAGGGGAATAACTGAAGATATGAAGAAACAAAAAGCGCTTATCTATAAATGTTCCACCTGTGGCCATGAGGAAGCAAAGTGGCTTGGTCGTTGTCCGGACTGCGGTGAGTGGAACACCTTCGTTGAAACCTCGATCGCCGGGCAGGACAGAGGCCAGCTTGCAGAACGACGCCAGATTCCCGCAACTTCGCTCCCTCTTTCTTCCATTGATGCTGATGCGGGGAGCCGTATCTCAAGCGGAATTGACGAGTTTGATCGCGTACTTGGCGGCGGCATTATGAAACGCTCCGCAATACTGATTGGCGGCGAGCCGGGGATTGGGAAATCAACGCTCTTACTCCAGTCTGCAGCTTCGGCAAAAACCAATGGCCGTGTGCTTTACGTTTCTGCTGAAGAATCACCCGGACAAGTACGTATGCGGGCAGATCGACTTGGCATTAAGGGTGAGCGGATCGAGTTATGCTGTACCGGCAGGCTTGAGGAGATTGAGGCAATCATGGATGCGGTGAAGCCGGTCATCATCGTCGTCGATTCAGTGCAGACCCTGCACTCTGATGAGGCCGGCCTCACGCCGGGTACGGTGAACCAGATGAAGTACGGCTCCTATTCGCTGATATCCTGGGTGAAAGAACACGACGCAGCGCTCTTTCTCGTAGCCCACGTTACCAAAGATGGCCTCATCTCCGGTCCAAAAACTCTGGAACACATGGTAGACACGGTTATCTACTTTGAGCAGAGCCACGGAGACTGTCGTTTTCTCCGGGCAACCAAAAATCGTTTTGGTTCAGTGGACGAAATCGGTATTTTTACCATGGGCGAACAGGGCTTGAGTGTGGTTGAAGACCCATCACTCCTCTTTCTGGTACGCCGAGAAGGAGAACAGCCACCCGGGGTTGCCACAGCTGCAGTGCTTGAAGGAACGCGGCCATTGCTTGTAGAGATACAGGCCCTCACGGTTCCAGCCAAAGGCGCCATGAGTCGCGTGTTTTCCGACCGGCTTGACTCGGCGCGGGTGTCGCGGGTGGCGGCAACACTGGAAAAGCACCTGAGCTTACGGCTTTCTGACCAGGACCTCTACGTCAACGTGGCCGGCGGCATCAGAATCACCGAAGTAGGCGTAGAACTAGCTCTGGCCTGCGCCCTCTACTCGGCACGAACCGGCCTACCCATACCAGCGCGGGTCGCCATAGCTGGTGAACTGTCCCTAACCGGCGAGGTGAGGCCAGTACAGCGGATCGCAGGGCGTATCAAAACCAGCGTAAACTTGGGCTTTGATACGTTTCTCGGACCTCAGTCCGAAAGCCTTGACACGCCGGACAAAGTAGTCGGCGACATAAAAGCCGCAATAAAAGTGATCTTTAGCGATGAAAAAAGGTCTTGACAGGCTTTTCAAAATGGTATATTGTTACATTACCCTATATTAGGGGTATGAATTTTTTGCGCCCCGGTGCGTCATCCGGGAGAAGGATTTTGTTCAATGGCTAAGAAACTGTATGTCGGTAATCTCTCGTACAACACGACTGAAGACAGTCTGCGTAACCTCTTTTCGCAGTATGGTAGTGTTACCTCCGCTAAGATCATTTTTGATCGTGAATCCGGTAACTCAAAGGGATTTGGGTTTATTGAAATGGGAACAGACGAGGAAGCAAGCGCTGCTATCGCAGGCACAAATGGTAACGATCTCGATGGTCGCCAGCTCCGCGTAAACGAGGCTATGGATAAACCACCTCGCCGTAGCGGTTCAGGCGGTGGATATAGCGGCGGAAACAACTGGTAGAGAGGGACATGTAGGAACCGCACGGTTCCTCAAGTAGGAGGAGAGACGCCGGCATGATCAAGTCTGCCGGCGTTTTTTTATGTTCATCGCACTGATGGGTTTAACAACGTAGTCCCTCACACCTCAACCAGCATTAACTTCAACTATAAGTATCCTAGGGGAACATCCAAAAGCGGCTGAAGGGAGTCGAACCCTCGTCTCTAGCTTGGAAGGCTAGGGTAATAGCCGTTATACGACAGCCGCATCAAATTAAAAGAATACTACTGAAGAACGCGCAGTGTGTCAAGCGCCTGAGTATCTATTCATATTGAAATACCTTCAGTAATATAAAATTAGTGTCTGACCTAAATTATTACGAGGCTTCTTCTTATGAATGTTACAGAACTTATGACTGAGCTGGTCTTGCAGCTCGGTGTTATTCTATTCGCAGTACGAGTCTGCGGACGGCTGGTCAAACGTATCGGTATCCCGCCCGTGCTAGGTGAACTGCTTGCCGGCGTTATCATCGGCCCCTACGCACTGGGCAGCATCGCCTTCCCCGGCTTTGACCACGGCCTGTTCCCGCTCCCCGAAGGCAACACACTCGCGGTCAGCCCGGAACTCTACGGTTTTGCCACCGTTGCTTCTATTATACTACTGTTTGCGTCAGGGCTTGAGACCGACATCGCCCTCTTCCTGCGTTACTCCCTGGCAGGCGGGCTGATCGGCATTGGCGGCGTAGTCGTGGCTTTTATCTCCGGCAATATCGTCGGCATGGCGCTCCTGCACGCCAGCTTCATAGACCCGCGCTGCCTCTTCCTCGGCGTCTTATCCACCGCCACCTCAGTCGGAATCACCGCGCGGATCCTGTCCGACCAGAAAAAAATGGATTCGCCAGAAGGCGTTACCATACTGGCAGCAGCAGTCTTCGACGATGTGCTAGGCATCATCATGCTAGCAGTGGTACTGGGCATCGTGGCACTCTTAACCAGTAATAGCAGCGGCAGTCTCGATGTGAGCAGCATACTGCTCATCGCAGGTAAGGCGTTTGGCATCTGGCTCGGCTTCACAGCCCTGGGGCTGATCTTCGCCAAGCATATCGCTGGCTTCTTAAAAATGTTTAAGACCTCTTACGACTTTTCGATACTGGCACTCGGCATCGCGCTGATACTAGCCGGAGTCTTCGAAAAACAAGGACTGGCCATGATCATCGGCGCGTACATCGCGGGTCTGTCCCTATCCAAAACCGATATTGCGGCACTTATACAGGAGCGTATCCACGGACTCTACGAGTTCTTTGTACCACTCTTCTTCGCGGTTATGGGCATGATGGTAAATGTACGGGAGCTTGCCTCCGTACAAGTGCTTTTGTTTGGCGCCATATACACGCTTATGGCAATAGTCGCCAAGCTCATTGGCTGCGGAGTCTCAGCTCTGGCTCTCGGCTTTAACGCCAAAGGCGCTCTGCGCATCGGAACCGGCATGGTACCGCGTGGTGAAGTGGCGCTTATCATTGCTGGTATTGGACTTTCGTCCGGCATTCTCGACAGTCAGCTCTTTGGCGTCATCATCCTTATGACCTTCATCACGACGATTGTAGCCCCGCCATTACTCAACATCTTCTTAAAACTGCCGGGTACAGGAACCCGCAAACCAGCAAAGAGCAATGACACTGCCATTGCTATCTGGGACTTTTTCTCAGACGAAATCGCTGATCTGGTGATTGATACCCTGCTGAAACAGCTCCGCGCCGAGGGCTTTTATGTACAGATGATGAACATCAATGAGGGCCTCTCTCAGGCGCGAAAAGGCGATATATCCCTATCGATTACCGAAGAAGAGAATACGGTAAGCATCACTACTGACAAGGAGGATATGCCCTTTGTCAAAACCGCAATGTATGAGGTGATACTGGCACTGGGCGATTCAATACAGAAACTCAAAGAAACTGCCAATCCCGCTGAGATGAAGAAGGAGCTGGCACAGATGGTCGAGGGCAGAACGCCAGACGACAAACTGCTGTCGCACATCGAGCCAGACTGCATTACCACTGACCTTAAAGGCAATGACAAGGACGCGATTATAACCGAGCTTGTTGATCTGCTGGCAGCAAGGGGCAAGCTGAATAATCGCGACGATGTGTTACGCGATGTGTTTGAACGGGAACGCTCAATGAGTACTGGCATGGAACACGGCATAGCTCTGCCTCATGGCAAGAGCGACGGTGTTGACGAGCTAAGGGTTGTAATTGGTATCAAGAAGGGCGGCATTGATTTTGGTTCGTTGGATGGCGAGCCTTCTCGCCTTTTCATTATGGTTGTCGCACCGCGCAAAACGAGCGGTCCCCATGTCCAGTTTCTCGCCTCTATCAGTGCTATACTAAGGGTTCAAGCCACACGACAGGAGCTACTCAAAGCCGCTACAGCGGAAGAGGTCGTTGAGTTGTTGCGAGGAAAGTAGTCTGAGATTCTAGGCTTTCATGGTAAGCAGTCCGGGCAGCAAGCGCCCAGTACTGGCGAAGGGATCGAGCAGTTTTACACCAGCTTTGTGAACAATGCATATGAAAGCCCGCCTGTTCCTTGTAACTATAGTCAAAAGCTTGCATATACGGACTTCTGGTAACAAGGCGACTTGTCCGCAATCCCTTACAAGCCGTTCAAGATTTCGTGCCAGCGGCTCATAATTGATTATCAACGGCTTACAATTGTGTATGAGGTTCTGGCAATTATGTTTCGATCATTTACAAATATTGTTCTGTTACTGGCACATAATTGCCAGTCATTGGCACTTAAGTTTCAACGGCTTACAATTATGTATGAGGTTCTGGCAATTATGTTTCGATCATTTACAAATATTGTTCTGTTACTGGCAAATAATTGCCAGTCATTGGCACTGGCGTTTTTCGGCTTAGAAATAATTGCCAGCGACTCAGAAATAATTGCCAGTCATTGGCACTGGCGTTTTTCGGCTTAGAAATAATTACTAGCGACTCAGAAATAATTGCCAGCGGCTTAGAAATAATTACCAGCGACTCAGAAATAATTGGCGGACTCTAGCAATTATTGGAAAATCTATACCTGCAAAGGCGGAATGGATGCGTATATGGGGTCTGGATGCTTCCCAATATTGTTCCGTCGCTGGCATTTGATTGCCAGCGGCTCATAATTGATTATGGGCAATTCATAACTATGTATAAGATTCCTGCACTTATTGTTAGGTCATTTTACCCTAGTGAAACTATCGTGGAAGTCCAGAATTTCGCGTATCTGACCCTCTTTACCCAGACCATTCAGCGCTCTTGTGGAGGAAGAATACCTCCAGAATAGCCCTCCAAAGTATATTTACTAGATCACTCCTTCCGTGCTGGTAGTGATATAAGCCGCCAAACTCCCAGTCTTCCGCCCGCGCAACCATACCAGCCCGCTTAGGATTTTTGTCTATATACTTAAATATCCGTAAAAACTGCTTTCTAGTACTGATAATCTCTGAGAAAAACCGTTCTCCCCAGAGATGTCCCCCCTTTTTATTGTGTACTTTGTTCCAGTACTTCGCGAAATTTCCCTTGAACCATTGCATTATTTGGGAAAGTGACTGTCCACGTGCTGGTTTGATGAGTAAATGGATGTGATTATCCATGATACAGAAGTTGAAAAGCTGAAATGGATACTTTTGCATTGTCCTTTTGAGGAAGGTCAAGAGCATTTCTTTGATTCTCGGTTCCCGTAGGTCCATCTCGGAGCGGTTAATCTTCGAGGTAACGTGATACGTTGCCCCTTTTTTGAACTTTCGCGGTTCTCTCATATCTATAATATGACAGTGGGAATGTATATTGCTTTATATTTAGACAAGTTTGTGAAGTTTTTTTGTATCTTGTGGGTGTCTGGCACCAATGTGCGTGAGTGTGTGTTGAGTGTCTGGCACTGAAGCGCTTACGTGTGGGTGTCTGGCACTAATGTGCGAGTGTGATGCGTGAGTGTCTGGCACTGTATAGCAAAAGGAAGCGCTTCGTGTTATTATCTATCTATGCTTATTGTAAAAATACTTTTGGGTATCCTTGGTCTGGGAATCGTGGTGTTTGTACACGAACTTGGCCACTTTCTCGTGGCGCGGCTTGTTGGTATTCATGTCGAAGCCTTCTCAATCGGTTGGGGTAATCCCATCCTCAAAAAAAAGATCGGTGATGTTGAATACCGTCTTGGTATGTTCCCCATAGGAGGCTACTGCAAGATGAAGGGGGAGAATGAGTTTCAGGTGGCTTATGAGAACAAGAAAAACGCAATAACGCCTGAGACAGATAGTTTCTTCGCGGTCAGCCCTTGGCGTCGCATTATGGTGTCGTTTGCTGGGCCTTTCTTTAACCTGATTTTCGCGGCAGTCGCGCTTTCGATTATATGGGGCGTTGGGTTTGATGTGAACACGCTGGAAAACCGGATCGTTCTGGCATCGAGTATCAGCCCGGATGAGCGCCATCCAGCAGACGAGGCAGCGTTTGAAACTGGCGACCGTATCATCGAGATCAACGGAAAACCAATTAGTAACTATCACGACATTCAAGAAAACATCGCGGTTAACCCGGAAAAGCCCCTCAATGTTAAGGTCGAGCGGGATGGCGCGATTCAGGAACTCACGGTACGGCCTGATCTGGATAAGAGTACGGGCGCGGGCAAGATCGGCGTGTATTTTTGGACTGAGCCGGTGGTTGCTTCGGTTGCTCCGGGCAGTCCTGCTGACATCGCAGGTATTCACTCTGGGGACCGCATCCTGATGGTGAATGGTCAGGACTTCCCGTACACTGTTGCTTTAGTGAGGATCATACAGGACAAGCCTTCGACGCTTAACGTGGAGTTTGAGCGAAACGGGGCGCGTATGAACACGATCATTAACCCGACGTATACTGCGGGCGCTGAACTGGGTATAAGTTACGAGACTATCCGGTATCATACTCCGCGTCTTTCCCCGATTGCGGCTTTTGCTAAGGGCGTTGCGGAAACAGGGGAGACTCTAGTGGTGTCGGTCAGGAGCTTTGCCTTGCTGTTTCGGGGTATTGATCTCACTCAGGCTCTGTCTGGGCCGGTGAGGATTACCTATATGCTGGGGGATGTGGCTGCCGCTGGTTTTAGCCAGAGCGTGAGTACGGGTCTGAATGCTATGGGGAACTTTCTGGCGCTGATCTCAGTGGCGCTCTGCGTTATGAACCTTCTACCGCTCCCTATTCTTGACGGTGGTATGATACTGCTCTTTATTATAGAGGGAATCACCCGTAAGCCCCTACATCCGCGAGTAATCTATGTGTTTCAGACGATTGGCATTGTGCTGATCTTCGGACTTATGCTCTTCGCGGTGTTTGGAGATATCTTATATCTAGTACGTCAGTAAAAAGGTTGAAATGGGAGTTTGATCGATGAGGTATTCACCTGCTATCAATAGAGTGCTGGTTTTTCTCCTTGTTTTGCCGGCGTCGTCCTGTGTATCGGCGCAGAGTTTTCCCTCTTCCAGGGTCTTAACGGGCGAGGTGTTTGCGCCCGGGCCGCATGAGGGCGCTGTGAACGCCCTTATCCTTGACGCAAAGGGGCAGCTTCTTAGCGCTGGCGCGGATGGCTTTCTGGAAATCTGGGATATACCGGGCAAAACCGCGTTTGAGCGTTTTGAATTAAGCCCTTACGCCATTTCTTCTATGGCGCTGCGGCCTAATAAAACGCAGGTTGCTGTTGTTGACCAGGACACAACTGGCATGTATCGCATCTCGGTCTGGGACTATGAGGCTAAGGAGAAGCTCTTCACCCAAGGGTTCCGTGAGCCTATCGCGTATATCAACTACTCGGCAGCGGGAAGCATCATCATTGCCGCGTGGGGCGGTATGGGTGGCGTTATGTTTATTCAGGCTGAAAGTGGTGAAATCATACAAGCACCAGAGATTTCCGGCGCGGTTACGCTTGCTCTTACTGGCAGGTCGGAGCGGACCATGGTTGCCTACCAGCCTGCTGGCGTGATTTCGTACTGGGACATAAGCTCCGGCAGGGAGACAGAGCGTTTTAATGCGCCGGTACAGCTTCGTTCCCCCATACTTTTTGGCAACAACCGTTTTTTGGGCGGTCTTGATCAGAATGGTCTGGTGATCTTTGATGCGGTTTTTGGTACGACCCTGTTTAGGGAACGTCTGCCCGCTCAGAGTGGCATTTTACTGCCAGTGAGCCGTGAATCGGTTGAATGTGTCTATATCGCGCTGAATTCCTATTCCTCAACTGTTTATCATTTTGCCATAAGTAGTGATGGCCAGTTTGAAACCAAAAAGCAGGTACCTATTCCTCTGGGCTTTTCTGCTATTACAAGCGCGCTTATCATTGCGGATGGCGCGGCTTTGGGAACTGTTGATGGCAATGTATGGCTCGGCAGTCAGACTGGAACCACAACAATACTGAACACCAAGCGTCAGTTGAAGCTCAATGAGCTTGCCGTGTCTGGGTCTACGCTTGGCGTTCTGAGCAATGAGTGCTACATGGGCTTTATGCCGCTGGACTACAAGCGTTTGGCGAACAATATGCTTATCCAGCTTGAGGAAAAAGTTCCCTACACTGCCATTGCCGGCGATACGGGCCGCTTTGAGGAGACGCGTTTTGTACTGTGGCAGAGCGCGAATACGCGATCAGCGCCGCTGATTCGGCTGATGGGAGAGGGAAATGGCAGTGTCAGCGAGTTAAGCGTGGAGACTTTGCCACGCGCTTCACTGATGGATGCCTCGCTGTACGGGGATAAGGCGCTGTTTCTGGACTCAGTGGGGAACATCACGGTTGTTTCAGCAATAAGTGGCGATACGTTGTTTTCGTTTTCAGTGATAGGGGCGCTAGATGCGGCTTTTCTGAATGGCAGCGCTATCCTCATTGGGCGCAGCGCTGTTTCTGACGATACGCCTTTTTTAGCAATTGATATTGTTACTGGTGAGACCGTGCCAATCGCCTATCCTTCTGCGGTTGGATTGAAGGTATACGGTGGTGCGAGTGGAACGCTCTATGGCGGGGCGCTTGGGCAAAACGCCCAGGGGCTCAGTACCATCTTGGTTCAGCTTGACATTAACAGTCCTGAGCATTCGCCAAAGCTGTTTGAGGCGCCGGGGGAGAATGCCACATTTGATATTGTGGAGACGGATTCAATAGTTGCCACAAACCTTGGGTCTGAGGGCGCATATTACTACGTTGAGTCTGGCGCATTGCCTTTTGAGCGAAGTGCTGGTTTCCCCACGCGCCTTGTTGACGGCGGCGCTTACTTTGTCAGTATTGATGCCGATGGCAGCATTGCCTGGCATGAGCCTGGTTCCGGGGAACTGCTGGCGCTGTTCCACCTTTACGAGAACTCATGGTTACTGGAAATAGCCAATGGCGAGATTCTCCGGGGAAGCGTGGAAATCATCCCTATGCGCCAAGTCCCTGGGCCTTCAGCAGCGATACAGCCCGAAGCCAGCTTATGAAAATAGAAGAGTCCACGAGTTACGAATACGCATGCTGTTACGGGAGCCGTGCGATAAGCGCTTGAGCGCGTTCCTCGTATTCAGGGTCTGCGGCGGCTTGTTCCAGAAGCGGCTTTGCCTCAGCGGTGTGGCCTGCGGCTATCGCGTTGATGCCTCGTGCATAGGAGATAAGGCCGGTGTTGCCCCCGTATTGCAGGGCTGAACGGTAGTATTGCTCTGCCTGATCAAAGTTTTTAGCCTCGTAAGCAAGCAGCCCCAAGTAATAATACGGCGCATAGTGGGTGGGTTTTTGCCGGTGTGCACTCAAAAATGCAGCTTCAGCCCTGGAGCTATCCTTGTTTTTATACGCCTGCTGGCCTTCAGTCAGCAGTTCGGTGAAGGTTTTGCGTGAGTCAATATAGGTTTTGTAATCCCGCATGAGCGTGTTTAAGTCAGTCCAGCTTAGGATGTGATTCAGCACTGACTCGGAGTTAGCAACTGAGGATGAGGAACCGGATAGTACCATGAAGCTCTCAAAAAGAATGCGTGTGTAGTAATAATCCTTTTCAGCATTCATAAGAAATGAAACAAGGGACCATGCGAGGCTTGGAAAGTATTCAGCAGGCTCGGGTATGCCGTCAATGTCGGCGCGAAGGATTGCCTCAAGCGAAGGCGCTTTGCTTCCCAGACTTTTCACCAGTTCAAGCCACGTCAGATTTTCCTCATAGGTGAGTCCACTGCTGACAAGCGCCCGGCCAGGCAGATCAGCGCTGTTCGTCGTATTGGTTCCCGCATCAAACTTCAGGGTATTGAAATAGATAGCAAAACCCTCCCGCAGCCATGCCGGTGGATAGGGGATAAATGCCCGTAGATACTGGATAAACGCCTGATGGGGAAACATACGCTCCTCTTCAGCGCTTCCCCGATGCAGCACTAGCTCCCTCAGATCCGCCTGATTGTAGTGCAGATAGACAGCGCCAGCTCTGGTTCCGTTGAGACGAAGGCTTACATAGTCATCATACGCTTTCTTGTCCTTATAAGCCCGGACTTTCAGGGGGAATACAACGGTCTGGCTGTTAAAATGAAAGATGCGGTTATACAGGGCAAAGCGGCTTTCAAGCTCCTTCGACAGCAGCGCTACATCAGCACTGCCACTGTCGGCAAATACCTGATAATGCTCGCTGTTTACCTGCACCATGCCTGGACTCATCCGATCCTGCGCGGATGCGGAAAAAAGCAAAACTACACAAATAGTAACACCACATATACCCTTTTTCATACAAAGATCATTCCTTATACTAGCTTCTTTGCAATTATTTTATCAATAATAATATTTACTTCCTCGATAAGAATGCCAGTATAGCGCTCAATATCTTCAATGATATACTGCTGGAACGCGTTGATGTTCCCTTCAAGCTGGATTCCATCAGGCACATCAATGGTCATAACCACGCGGTATCCCAATACGTCATCTTTCACCAGCAGTTTCTTAATCCGTATTTCCCCATTGTACTCATCTACGCAGTGGATAAGCATCTGTTTCAGCGCATCCCCAGAGATAGATACCTTCTTAGGCATGGAATACTGAGGGCGAACCACCGACTTTTCAAGCACGGTAGGCATTTGCCCGACTCTGACCGGCACGTGTTTCCACTTGAAAATCCGAATGGCATCATAAAAGATATTGGGATAAGTCCGCTTCACTTCCATCGAAGGAACTGGAATAACGTGCTTCCCCTCTATACGTCGCACTCTAATCGCTTTTTCAATATCGGCTTGTGAAGCAATATCCTCAATCTTAATGATTCGGGAGGGCGGCGGTAACTGAAGCCGATTAGCTATCTTGTTTACCATCTTTTCCGACGTACCAAGTATGAGTATCTTCCGCGATCGTTCCCCTTGGAGCTTGCGGGCAACCTCGTCGCGGTGGGACTTTTCGTCAAATAGCGCGACCTTGACCGCTGACAGAAAGCTCTTCTCCATCTTGGCTGAGTGTCCGGCAAGGATACGGTCGTTCTTGATGAGCAGGCCATCATCAATGATGAAGTCAATGCCATACTTCTGTGCAACTAGTTTTGCTCTGAAACTTTTTCCAGTACCACTTTCACCGACGAGAACATAGACTTTAACCTTGGGGAATAGGGCGTCGAACAACATAGCGTTATAGTATAGTATAGTAATTCTTATCTTTGTATTTCAGGAGTTTATAAAAAAACGGTATTGTGTCTTTGTTGTCTATATCGTACTGTTATCATAGAAAGAAACGGAGGTACAATTATGGAAATGACGGCTGATATGCTTGGGCAGATTAAGTCATCTATGAGGCATGCCCTGAATGGGGCGTTTTACCAGAAACACTTTGCGGGGATCAAGCCTGATGATATACAGAGTCGCGCTGATTTTGAGAAATTGCCTTTTACCGAGAAGGAAGACCTCAGAGACACTTATCCACTGGGACTGTTGGCGGTGGATGAAGCGCAGGTTGTGCGGATTCACTCGTCGTCTGGCACAACCGGAACGCCGGTAATCATCCCCTATACTCAGGCGGATATTGACGCCTGGACACTGATGTTTGCCCGCTGCTACGAAACTGCTGGCGTTACCGCGCTGGATCGGGTGCATATCACCCCTGGTTACGGGCTTTGGACAGCAGGCATCGGGTTCCAGCTTGGTGCCGAGCGCTTGGGTGCTATGGCTATCCCAATGGGACCGGGAAACACGGACAAGCAGGTCAAGATGATGATCGATATGCGGTCTACTGTGCTGTGCGCCACATCGTCTTACGCGCTCCTGCTTGCTGAGGATATCGAGCGGCGCGGGGTGAGAAACAAGATATGCCTCAAAAAAAGTCTCATCGGTTCCGAGCGCTGGGGCGAAAAAATGCGCGCCCGTATCGCCGCGGAACTGGGTGTGGAATTGTACGACATCTACGGACTCACCGAAATCTACGGTCCGGGCATCGGGATCAGTTGCACACATCAGTGTGGTATGCATATATGGACCGATTATGTTTACTATGAGATTGTTGATCCCAAAACCGGCGAGCTGGTCCCCGAAGGCAGCATCGGCGAACTCGTGATCACTACGTTACACAAAGAGGGCGCGCCGCTTATCCGCTATCGCACCCACGATCTCACCCGCGAGCTGCCATGCCCGTGTCAATGCGGTCTCCCATTCCCCCGCATTGATACCCTCATTGGCCGTTCCGATGATATGGTTAAGGTAAAAGGCACGATGATCTTCCCCGGCAGGGTGGATGAAGTACTTTCTTCCATAGCTGACGTTTCAAGCGAGTATCAGATTATCATTGACCACCTCAACGGCAGGGATATCCTTAACCTGCTCTTTGAGACTCAGCTTGACGAGCGGGCTGCCATCAGGAATCTTGAAAAAATTGTGGAAGCAGTGTTCAGGGAAAAGATAGGACTCACCCCTAATGCCAAAGCCGTGGGCATGGGAGAACTTCCCCGCAGTGAGAAGAAATCAACGCGAATCTTCGACAACCGGTATTGAGCTTTACCATCAGCCTTTGTTAAGATCACCGCATGAATCAAGATCAGGTAAAAGACACTCTCCTCTCCCTTGAGGATTCGCCACTGGATTTCACGCTTATCTACTCCGGGAAAGCGAGTAAAAAGGTAAATGGTTTTTATAAACCAGAAACCAGAGAAATCATCATTCACAACCGGAACTTCATGAACCCGCCCAATGATAACTTGCTCTTATACACCGCGATCCATGAGTATGCTCATCACCTGCACGCCTGCTCGCGTGGTGGGAAGCTCTCTAGCCGCGCTCATAGCGCCGAGTTTTGGGCTATCTTTCATGGACTACTCGAAAAGGCCGAGGCGCGGGACATCTACAAAAACGTCTTTACTCTGTCCCCAGAACTGAATGAGCTGACCGCGTCCATCAGACACTATCTTTTTGAAAACGGAAGTATCGTGAAGGAACTGGGAACGCGGCTCTTTCAGGCACAAGAACTCTGCACCAACATAGGCGGGCGTTTTGAAGACTATATAGACCGCGTGCTTCGTATCCCACGCCAAGCCGCAACTCTAGCCATGAAGATACAGCAGTTCAACCTCAACCCCACGCTCGGCAGTGATAATATGCGCTTCCTTGCGAGCATCTCCAACGAAAGTGAGCGGGAAGCGGCGGAAGCAGCGCTACTGGGTGGGAAAAGTCCAGACACAGTCAAGAGTGAAACGCACAAAAAAGGAGATGAGGAACCAAAAGCCCTGCTTGAAAAGGAACGAACGCGGCTTGAACGTACCATCGCTTCGCTTTCCAAGCGACTTAGTGAGGTTCAGAAGGAACTTGAGGGCTTATAGTCCAGCTACAGCCAGAGATACATGCGGTGCAGGCGGGCGCAGATGAACCATGTGCCTACAGCCAGCGCCGCAAGCGCGGGAAGGGGCGTGATCCATGTGTCTGAACTGAAAAGCAGGTTCCTTCCCAGCGCCACAAGCAAAGAACCCACGCCGATAAAGACATACTCAATGGAATTACGGGAATACGCGGTAATGAAAAAACTGAGCATGGTAACACTGACAAGGCATAGCTCAAGCATGTTAAACAGACTAGAGTAGGCGTGAATCATGCAGAGACTCGAATCCCACGAAAAGCTGTCAACCGGTATCCCCGACACGATGAGCAGCGTGGTAAGAATGATAATCGAAAGGAGGATACGTTGCTTATCCACCTCAAGTCCAGCAGCGCAGACACTAGAGGCGAATAGGGAAAACAGCCCGAAGTAACGGCCAAACAGCATGGCGCGTGTGCCTACAATGAGATAGAAGCTGGGAAAGGTGTATTGCTGGCTCAGGGGTGGCAGGATGCGGCACGCTTCAAAGGCAAACGAAAACGCGAAAAAGCCAAAGAACAGAATCTCCTGACAACGGGTTTGCTCAAAAGAACTGTAGATTACGATACTGGCAACAAAGGCATAGATCACCGCGCACGCCATAGAAAAAAACGACGCATAAGCAGCCGGCCCGATAAAATGACTGATAAGCGACTGGAATAGGCCAGACACACGCCTTGTCGCGCCAGCCACAGCGATCGGATACACCGGCATGACCACAAATGAACCCACAATGCTTAATGCCAGAAATAGCGAGGACAGTATGATACCAGCCCTGAAAAATTTGTTTCTTCTACTAAGGATCATACCCTAGCATAGATCAGTCAGGGCGCGTGTCTCAAGTGGCGCTTCTAGCCGCCACATCTCAAGACAGCGCATCTAAAGACACGGCGTACTTAGCCGATAATAGCTTTAAGGAAATGCCATGCTTACAAAAAAGTTCCGTTATGGTTTTGTTATCATCCTGGTACTCTCAATCAAGTCCCTTGCCTGGGCAGGGGATATCGCGTCGTTTGTTGATTTTGGCTTCTCGTCAAATGGCCAGAACTATATGTTCGGACAGTATGGGGTGCAGGCTCAAACCTTAAATCCCTGGGCTGAGCTGTTTGTCGTTGATGTACCGCGTAACACGTTTGTAAGCGGTGGACGTCTTTCCTTTGTCCATGACAGCCCGGTTATAGCAGGGCAAGACGGCATAGGCGCGTTATTCAGGCTTGTCTCCCTCAATACCGAACTCATAAGTCGCTACGGAATAACGTACTTGCTCCAAGGCCAGCTCCTCTACCTTTCATTGGATACCACTCAGCCATCTTCCACCGGTGAAACCATCGAGTTCCGGGACTTTGAACGAAATGAGGCATATCGAGCGAGGCTTGTTCCTACAATCGAAGGAACCGGGACTAATCTCACTTCTTCCTTTTTTATAACACTGGAACGAACCTCCCAGACCGGCGCGAGAAGAAGCTATACCATAGGCACCCCGCAGGTAAAACGCCCACTCATCAGCGCCTATCGCATCAAGAAGGTGATGATAACCCCACAGGGCGGCGCTATGGTGTTTGTAATTGAGACAAGCAAGCCCACCGCCGATGGCCCAGACGTCCGTTATATGGTAGAAACCGTATCAATCCAGTAGGGCCTGAACACCTGTGTAACCGTGCTATTGTCCTCAAAGAGACAGCGCAAGTACACGTTATCCCCTAGTTTGAGCCGCTCCCAGAGCCCTTCCTTCTGAACCTCCATCGCCATGAAAAGCCAGTCCTCCTGACTCAGCGCCTCTCGCTCCTGAGCAAACAGATACGCACCAGCCGGAAGTTCAAGAGCCATCACCTCAATAGCGGTGTCAGACACCCGCCGCGCCCCGAACAGCAGTTCCCCCAAAAAACGTTCCACCTCCGGATCAATGCGCCCAGCCTGATCAGGCGAAACCTTGAAACAGAACAACGCCTCTTCAGCAACATCCTTATATACAAATGGTTTTATACGTTCATCTCTGACAAAAAGCAACGGTGAACACAGGTCAAGCCTGAAAATCTTTATCATGAAAAAAGTATACCTTTATTGAATATATTTTTGAAGCAAAACATAACAACAGAACCCTATTAAACAAAAGCGCAATGCGCAAATGGAGGTACTATGAAAATATCGTTTCTCGTATGGAATATCCTATTTCCGGTGTTCCTGTATTCCGCCGGTTCCTGTTCCAACGAACCGCTGCTGGAGCAAATGCTTATCAACAGCGCCAGCATGGAAGCACCAGCCTTTATCTCGTGTAAGGCAGCTTCTCCCATAGAAATCGAGTTTGGATTCACCACACCAGTCAAGGTCGTTTCCCTTAACTTTGACAGACCCGTTGAGGTCGAATCCATCTCTGACGGCGCTCAGGTCAAGGTTGCTTTGAAAAAACAACTTGATGAAGGCGAAGCAGTAACAGCGGACATTCTGGTCAAGGATGAATACCAGAATACCCTCAATGTGCTTGCTCCCTTTACCGCACGAAACAACCGTATGCCTTCGATACAACTCACTGAAATACGCACTGAATACTCCAAGCCTAAGGTAGAGTTTGTAGAAATGAAGACCCTGAGCAGTGGAAACCTCGGTGCGCTGCGTCTCTTCATTGCTAGCAATGGCATAGATTCGCCGGTGTTTGTATTTCCCCCTATAGAAGTACAAGCCGGAGAATACATCGTTGTCCACCTGCGTAGTATTGAGGAAGGCTTGGTTAATGAGACTGGCACAAACCTCGCCGCCTCAGCCGGAACCGAGTCCACGCCTAACGGTAGAGACTTTTGGGTACCAAGTTCCACTAAACTGCTTAGGAAAACCGACGCGGTGTTTCTTATGGACCAGGACGACAAGGTTCTGGACGCGCTTATGCTCCACAAGGAATCAGACACGGCATGGAAGGGCAATCTCGTGCAGGCCGCTGAACTCCTTGGAAAACAACGCGCCTGGCGAGCCGCTTCCGGGACCAATCCTCAGGCATCCGACGCGATAGTCAGTGACGCGACTACGCTTACGCGGACCATCTCTCGTAACGAAAGCATACCTGACAGCAACAGTGCGGTGGACTGGTTCATTACAGCCACAAGCAGTGCGACTCCCGGCAAGTCCAACACAGACAAGCACTATGTTGCCAAATAAAGACGTATGCGCGGTTCCTTAACACTAGCAAATAGCGCCTTGAGCAAGCTAGAATGATAGGTATTAGGATATTTGGAGCAAATATAACCATTCCGGCAGGGCTAGGCTCTGCTGGATGGTTTTGGCTGAAAAGCATGATGGAATACTATAGCGGTTTTAAGGAGAGTTATGGATGAAGTACGCGGTTCGTTATTTCTCAAAATCAGGCAACACAGAGAAGGTTGCCCACGCCATTGCGGATGCGATAGGCGTAAAGGTGGTTTCAGTGGATACTACAGAAACAGTGATTACCGAAAAGATGGATATCCTTTTTCTAGGCATGGCAACCTATACTTTGGAGGATTGATGATACGGTAAAAGTGTTTATCTCAAAACTTGATCAGAGGAAGGTCAAAAAGTGGCAGTGTTCAGTACGACCGCATTTGTGAAGTCCTTACGTCCTCATAGAGCTGCTTTACTTTCCGGATGAGTTTCACTGTGTAGGGATGTTTACCATCATGCACAAGGGACGCCCAAATGTGGAAGATTTAGCAAGGGCAGCGGCGTTTACGAAGGTGTTGGTTAAATGAATGGTGCATAGGATCATACCTGAATGGTTCAGAAGAACAACGATAACATAAAGTCTGTCTATAAATAGTTCACAAACCCCATCTTTCAGAACGAGACCACTGATCCGTCCAGAACTAACACCCTGATCCGTCCAGAACTAACACCCTGATCCGTCCAGAACTAACACCTCGTTCCGTCCAGAACACAACAGAGATAGGGAACGGTATACAGGAGATGGTGAATGGAGTAGAGCAGATAGACACGACAGTGTATACTGTGAATAATATAAACATGGAGAACAAGAAGCAGATAGAGCAGCTTATCCTTGTAGTCTCCCGCTTCAAGGTCGCGTGAGCTGAAAAGAGGCTCCGTACAGAAACTTCTTGCTATCAGAGGCGGCACATGCCGGGGCAGCAGGCAGGGGCTTTGTCGTTGCTGCTGGCGAAGTCGGCTTCAACGCAATCCAAGACCATAAGCGATGTATTGAAGAAGATAAAAGGCTCATAGACAAGATACCCGCGTCCACTGGTGAGGTACTATGGGAAACCCTTATTGACATTGAGATAAAGATAGCTTAGTATACCATCTCATACCTGTGTAGCGCGGGGAATCAACGTCTGCGGACATGATAGCGCCGGTTCTTGAGTAAGAGTGAAACTATCGTGGAAAGTCCAGTAACGGAAGGAAGCAGAAACTTTGTAGAGTAAGCTGAACAAGCAGCCCAAGCTACAAGCCCCTAGCTTTAGGCACGGGTTACTGTCAGGATAAGGTACTATTTGTAAAGAGGTTTTCTCAATAATGTCAAAAAAAATAAAGTATCTGTATGTTATTATTGTCGTGTCGATCTTTGTTATCTATGTTTTTGTCGCGCCCCGTCCGATTCGTACTGAAACGATCCTTACCCCTCAATGGTTCATTTCTCTGGAATCAAACTATTCCATCCCCAAGCCGCTTGATGCATCCAAAAACAATGCGCTTGTACCATTCAGGTTGGGGAACCGCTATGGTTATGTTGATGCAGAGGGTAACTTTGCCATCAATCAGGCGCAGCGGGGTTATGTTTCAATAGCGTCCGACTACTGGGCTGAATATGATGCGATACCGGAGGGTATCACGGTTCGTAATCCGGCTAACGAGGTAGTGGTAACGATAGACGACGCGCACGGTTATCCTCTGTTTCTTGATAAACGGCTCTTTCTTATAAATAGTGAGCGAACTTCCCTTTCGGTGCTTGACGATTCCGGTCAGATCGTATGGACTCATGACTTCAGTTCTCTCATTACGACGATAGACGCTGCCAATGGCTTTGTTATTGCTGGTCTCTTGCATGGCGTGGTTGAAATCCTAGACAGTAATGGTCGGCGCATCTTTTCCTTTGAGCCGGGTGGTTCGCGGCTGGCTGTGATTACCGGCTGCGCTATATCACAGGACGCTATGCGTATAGCCATTGTATCCGGCATTGATCCTCAACGCTTTCTCCTGCTGGAACGCTATGGGGACGCAGGAAATATCGAATACAAAACGATCTATCACCAGTTTTTGGAAGAGGGAACCCGGCAGCCTGTTCATGTTGAGTTTATTGACAATGACCGCCGCGTGGCTTTTGAGCGTCAGGGTGGCTTGGGTCTGTATGATATTAGCGCCCGAAGCAGTCTCAAAGTGCCGCTGGAAGGTCAGATTATCGAGATAGACAAGGTTGGAAACGAGCGCATACTCTTTCTGCTTACAGCTCAGAACGACAATGAGAAACGTCTGGTTGCGATGCGCTTTCCCGGAGAGCTTATCTTCGAAGCGCCGTTCAGAAGCAGTAACTTTTTCCTGCGTCGACAAGGTTCCCGCATCTACATAGGCGGGAATATGACCCTAGCTTTGTTTGAGCTGGAGAAGAAGTGAAGCGCTCTTCTCCAAGTCTTATTCACTAAGCAAGTTCCCTTGAGCGTTAAAGGGCCACTCTTCCAGTCCAGAGAGGATTTTCAAGCGTGGGTTTGACTCGGCTTCCTGGTGCAGGGCCTCTGACACCCAGATTATTTCAGTATGGAGGCTGTCGGTAATGCGGATGATACGAGGCCTGTCCGCGTCATAGCCAACACAGGTACGCAGGGCAAGCTGTATTGCCTCGCGGTCGTTCTCAACAATGCAGGGAATACGCGCAAAGTCAATGCCGCGAGAGGTGATTGCGTTCACATACGTTGCCTCATAATCGATCTGCTCAAAAAGTCGCCGCGTAATCGTATGCGCCGCGCCAATGCCAAACGCCGAGCCGTGCGTTGCTGGTGTAAGGTCGAGTATGGCAGTGTGCTGGGCTTTCAATCCGCCGCTAACGCAGGGCGAGCAGGTACTTGCGCCAGTGATGTTGGGGTCCATGCCGTCGCCGCTGATGTCCTTGCCAATACGGTCAACCACCAGTACATCAGTCTCATTAAACAGGATGAGGGGCAGATGGCTCCGCGCCTCATCAAGCAGGACTGGTTCTTTTGCGGCAATTTCATCAGGCCGCAGGGCAACAAACTTCTCTGTCTGGCAATAGGCGTTTTCCAGAATGGCAAAGCCCAAGGCAACCGGCGCATTTTTGATAATACAGCGCCCGAACAGCGGAACCCGCTTCGCCATTGCGGAAAAGCCCTCAGCGTGGCAGAAATCCGCCCCCTCCCTTTTACCCAGTCCAATCGCCATCATCTTCATGATGCCGCTTTCATAAGGCCCACGAAAGTCTGTATGCGGCTTTACCCTGCCAGCTACAATGATGGCATCCGCCTCTGCTGCGTTCCGGTCAATTCGTACTGAGTGGCCCTCTTCACTTTGCCCAATAACCACAGTCTCCATGCTCGACACAAGGGGACACCCGACAAATTCCTCAGTAACGCCGTAGCCCTCAATAAGCCTGCGCTGACCTTCCGCTGTTGCCCCGCCGTGGCTTCCCATAGCCGGAACTACAAACGGCGTTGCCCCTTGCGCCTTCACAAAATCCACGATGGCCTTTGTGATAATCGCCACATTCGTCACGCCCCTGCTTCCGCAGGTAATGGCCACCTGCATACCAGCGCGTATGGGCGCGCCCAGGTCCGGCTTTGATAGCTCGGCGAACACTGCTTCGGGTATTGCCTTTGGTTCTATCCGCGTCTGATCAAAAACCTGCCTAACCTTGAACATTCGCGGCAGGCGTACCTCAGCGCATAACTGACTAATAATTCCTGTTTTCATGCTTTTGAGTATAAACCCCGAAGTGATTTAGTGCCAGACACCACACATGCGCAGTGAGGAGGGAAATCCGCTCATAGCTTCGCCCCAAAACCCCGGTCAAAGACCACAGAGCCTGCGTGCAGGGTCATAAGCGTTTTGCCAGAAAGAGCGCGTCCGCTGAAGGCTGAGTTCTTTCCACGCGAGCGGAACAGTGCCGTGTCTACATGCCAGACCGCCTCAGTATCCACAACAACAAGGTCAGCTAAGAGACCCGGCTCTATAGCGCCGCGGTCAAACAGACGCAGTAGCCGCGCTGGAGCGACGCTCATAAGAGCGGAAAGCCGCGAAAGGCTGAGATGCCCTTTGCCCACCAACTCGGTAAAACACGCGGCAAAGCTCGTCTCAAGCCCACTAAAGCCCGGGGATCCATGTTCCTTGTCCCCTGATGTGTGCGGGGCGTGGTCAGTGGCTATGGCATCGATGCTGCCGTCAACAAGACCCGCGATAAGGGCCTGCCGGTCCTCCTCGTTCCTTAAGGGTGGATTTACCCGGCCATAAGACTCACTGCCCAGGGACGCAGCGTCGGACTCTGTCAAACAGAGATGGTGAGGCGTAACTTCACAGGAGACCGACTCACCCCGCGCCTTTGCAGCGCGTATACGCGCAAGGGCTTCTTTCGTGGAAACATGGGCGATATGAACATGCGCACCAGCCTCCCTGCCCAGCCTGATCGCCCGCTCAGTGGCGACGTTTTCTTCAATACGACTCCATATAGAATACGGCTGCCCTGCTTCCCAGGCTTGTAACGCCTCATGGCCGCCCGCATCACAGTGACAGGACACCGGAAGTCTAAGAGCCGCCGCCCGGACCAAAGCCTCCTTAAAAAGCGCGTCATCAGCCACGTCCTTACCATCCTCAGAACATAGGCGGACATACCTAGGCCCTGGCCACGAAAAGCCTAACGCTATGTCCTTAAGCGCACTGGTCCGTATCAGGTCTAGCGCCGAAAAGCCCGAAGCCAGCTCCGTACCCGCCATACTTCGCGTCAAAGCGAGTGCCGGATACAGGTCAATGAGCCTAAGCGCATTCGAGCGGTGCTTAAGAGCCTGGGCCGCCTCAAACGTGTCAATGACCGGCTTGGTATTTGCCATACAGATCACTGTCGTGTAGCCGCCGGCAAGAGCCGCCAGAGACGCAGACTCAAGCGTTTCCTTCTCAGGGAAACCCGGATCCCGAAAGTGCGCGTGCATATCAATAAAAGCTGGCATCAACGTCAGGCCGCCACCATCAATAACCCGATCAATGCCCATACGTCCAATGTCATACCTGATGGCTTCACCTTTTACCCACACGTCGCGGATAATCTCATCATGGAGTATCACAGCACCAATCGCGTCAATTGATGCATCAACGATACGAAAGTTTTGTAAGAGTGTTTTCACTGGTTTCCCTCTACACGCTCTCATGGAGCATGCTGTATGATACGACTTCAAGAAGACATCTTCAATACGCCACCGCAAGCATCTAGGCGTTTTAGTGGCAATCGTTCCTTGAGCGTAGCCCATCGCAGGGGGCACACCACCAGCGCCAGACACGCCGCCAGCGTCATCGCTGTCCGACGAGCAGACAAAAGATGGGCGCGCAGGCTCCACTCAGCCCAGGGCTTGCTCAAGGCGGGCGTTATTGATACCGCAGACATGCACACATCCGATGAGGATCGCCGCCCTGCTGCCTCTGAACCAGCATGGGAAGCCCGAAAGCGCCCTGATCGGGAGCCTATCCCGGTCTATGTCGCAGCAGCCTGAGTTAACCTTTTACGTCCCCGCCTTCTTGTAGGTACCAAGTTATATCGGCAAGAACGTCCCTTAATAAAGAACTCAGCAAAACGGGCAGACACGGGTATGCGTATAGGCGAAGCCAGTTTTCGTGTCAACTCCTCGTCTCCATGGCATAGGTGAGCGATACTCTTACACATAGACGAGAATATCTCTTACGCATAGGTGAGCGATACTCTTACGCATAAGTGAGAATTTTTCTTACACATAAGCGAGAATGTATCTCATGCATAGCCGAGAGTGTCTCTTAGGCATATGTGAGAGATATTCTTAGATATAAGTGAGAATATCTCTTGGCATAGCTGAGCGTTACTCTCACACATAGCTGAGAACATATCTCATACATAGCTAAGAATATCTCTCACATATAGCTGAGAATGTATCTTACGCATATCTGAGCGATACTCTCACGCATAGCTGAGAGTATCGCTCAGATATGCATAGGTGAGAATGTCTCTTACACATAGGTGAGAACATATCTCACGTATAGGTGGGCAATAATCTTACATATAGATGAGCGATACTCTTAGACATAAGTGAGAATGTCTCTCACGCATAGGTGGGAGATACTCTACACAGCTGTTGTACTCATACTGTTTGTCAATGGCGATCTACCATGCTGTAGGCTAGGCACTGTTAGGAAAGGTTGTCAGACAGAGGCAGTCTGTGGTAGGATAGCAACGGAGGAGGCAAGCGTATGCAAGAAAACGAACGGCTGTATCCGATAAGCGAAGCAGTGTTTAACCAGAAGGTATTACCTATCATCAGGGCGTCCCCCCAAAGTATCCCATTACCAGGTGTTTTGCGGTATACTCTATATCCTAAGAACCGGCTGTCCCTGGCGGGACTTGCCTGAAGCATATGGGTATTGGCATGTGGTCTAT
>JAIRYV010000101.1 GCA_031267685.1 Treponema sp. | reverse complement strand
TCGCCAAGACACAGGACAGCTTGGAGAAAACTTTTCAACAGGGGTCTGTTGTGTTCATTGCCAAAGATAGTTTTGAAGATAAAGTCTATTTTAGGGAGGAGAATTTCTATTCCCTGTTTGGTTTTTATGACGTCCATAAGGATAGTATAATGGTCAGACATAGTTTTGTCGAGCCTGTGCTATTCGATGACACTAGCCTGTGCTATTCAATGACACTAGCCTGTGCTACTCGATGACACTAGCCTGTGCTACTCAATGACACTAGCCTGTGCTGTTCGATGACACTAGCCTGTGCTGTTCGATGACACTAGCCTGTGCTGTTCAATAGCACTAGCCTGTGCTACTCAATGACACTAGCCTGTGCTATTCGATGACACTAGCCTGTGCTGTTCGATAGCACTAGCCTGTGCTACTCTATGACACTATCAAGTTTATATCGATGACACTATCGAGTAAAAATCTATGACACTAGCCTTTGCTGTTCGATGACACTAGCCTGTGCTGTTCGATAGCACTAGCCTATGCTACTCAATGACACTAACTAGAATCACTCGATGACACTAACTAGAATCACTCAATGACACTAGCCTATGCTGTTCGATGACACTAGCCTGTGCTACTCAATGACACTAGCTATGCTACTTAACCTATTGACAGTAGGATGCGCTTCCCCCTTAATATAAAAATACGGTTACGTAAGAAGGAGAGGCTTGCCAGACGATGAAACGTATGCTGGATAAGCGTATGCAGGCGGTTCTTTGCAGCAATAGTTTTGCCGCTATCAATGCGGTACACTGCTTGAACGAGGCGGAAATACCAATGTCATAGTCATGACTTTTGGATGTCTATGACACGACCTACACTTCCTTCCATATATTTGGCCAACGGAGGCTATGGGTTCCTTCATAGTAGAACGGATTCTTAAACAACTTCAGGAAAAAGGTGTGCCTTATGATTCTTTTAGGTTGAACGCTGATAGTGGGTACAGGGTTCCTACTGATCAGAATGGTAAAAATTGGTAACTATCCAATCGTAGCGTACTTCCAGCACGTTGCTTGGTATCCAGCACTTTAACGAAGGGGACGTGAGACTATAGCCTCGCTCCACTCCACTGATCTTCGCCCCCGCATACGGCTGAATAGTTACGGTTTGCTTATCCTATAGCCTGCTTGAGCGCATCGACTTTGTCGGTCTTCTCCCAAGGGAACTCGCCCCTGCCAAAATGACCGTATACCGCAGTCTTCTGGTAGATGGGCCGGCGTAGATCAAGGGCCTGGATGATTCCAGCAGGACTGAGATCAAACACCTGCCTAACCGCTGACTCAATGCGCGACTCAGGAAGGGCAGAAGTGCCAAAGGTGTCAATCATAACCGAAACCGGAAACGGAACGCCAATGGCATAGGCAAACTCTACCTCACAACGCTCGGCTAACTGCGCTGCAACAATGGTCTTGGCAACATAACGGGCAATGTAGGCCGCAGAACGGTCAACCTTAGTCGGGTCTTTGCCGGAAAACGCACCACCGCCGTGTCTACCCATGCCGCCATAGGTGTCTACGATTATCTTCCTACCAGTGAGTCCCGTGTCGCCAAAGGGGCCGCCAACCACAAAACGACCAGTTGGGTTAATGAAGTACTTGGTTTTACTGTCAAGCAAACCAGTGGGTTCAAGAATTGGCTTGATAATCTGTTCGATGAGCGCTTCTTTTATGGTGGCATGGGTTATGTTGTCATCATGCTGGTGAGATACGACTACCGCATCAATACGCACGGGCTTGTGGCCTTCGTACTCAACCGTTACCTGACTCTTGGCGTCGGGACGCAACCATGCTATGACCTTGGATTTGCGCTGTTCAGTGGCACGGATGAGGATTTTGTGCGCTAGGGTTATGGGTAGGGGCATCAGCTCTTGGGTTTCGTTACAAGCAAAGCCAAACATCATGCCCTGATCCCCAGCGCCCTGCTGTCCCCGGTACTCGTCAAGCCCTACACCGGACACGCCCTGACTGATGTCAGGGGACTGGCTATGAATCATGTCCAGCACTGCCATTGATTGAAAATCAAGGCCATAAGCAGGATCAGTATAGCCGACCTCTTTGGCAACTTCGCGGACTACGCCTTGAAAGTCTACAAAAGTCTTGGTGGTTATTTCACCACCAACGAGTACCATCGCTGTTGATGCAAATGTTTCACAGGCAACACGGCTCTCTGGATCGTCCTTGAGGCAGGCGTCAAGAATAGCGTCGGAAATCTGGTCGCAAAGTTTGTCTGGATGACCTTCACCGACAGATTCTGAAGTAAAGAAATAGTGTCGTTGTTCCATAAATTCTCCTTAAACAAGTATAGACAAAGCCTATCAGAAACGCTAACTTGTATCAATCACAGAATCGTCTCTAGGTCTACACAGGAAAAAGGTTTTCTAGTATACTAATATACTGGTATACTACTCAAAGTTCGACCATTACGGCGCGGACGCACGAGCTTGCTTTGTAAACTCGATCATGTTAGTTGGAGGATACTATGGGTAGTGTTCAAGAGGACACGGAACAACGGCTGATTGGCGTTGTGGTACCGGTCGGCGCTCTGCGAGGAGCAGATAGTACGGGAGTTGGGGAGTTCCTTGACTTAATCGCCTTTGGACATCTCTGCAAGAAGATGCGCGTCGGACTTATTCAGATACTGCCGGTGAACGATACTGGTTACGAAAGTTCGCCGTACAGTGCGCTTACGGCTTTTGCCTTACATCCGATCTATCTGCGTATCGCTGACGTGCCAGAGGCGCAAGACTCGCAGTGGCAGCAGCGGATCACGGCCATGAAGGTACGTTTTGAGCATGAGACGCGGTTTAATCATTACGAGGTGATGAAGGCAAAGCTGGAACTGTTACACGAGATTTTTGCTGCGAATGAGGCGGCACTATGCGCCTCAGCACAGGACGGTGGAGCATTATGGGCATGGATTGCTGATAACGGCTGGGTGAAGGAGTACGCGGTCTACCGGCGGCTTAAACAGGTGAATCAGGAGCAGAGTTGGCGTCAGTGGGACGCTCAGCGTACTGTTACGCACGCAGAAGTGGCGGCGCTGTGGAACGATGCGGCGTTCTGGGCTGAATATCTATTCTGGGCATGGATACAGAAGGCACTTGACGAGCAATTCAGTGTGGCGGCGGCGAGTCTGAAGAGCGATGGTATTGTGCTGGAAGGCGATCTGCCGATTCTCATCAACGATGATTCTTGCGACGCATGGGCGCATCCGGGGTATTTCCACCTTGAACTGTCTGCTGGCGCGCCGCCGGATATGTACAGCCCTGCTGGTCAGAACTGGGGTTTCCCAACCTACAACTGGGATGCGCTGGAGAAGGAGAACTATGTATGGTGGCGAGACCGGCTCAAGGCGGCGGCAAAGTATTACGCGGCATATCGCATTGACCATGTGCTGGGCTTTTTTCGTATATGGGCAACAGCACGTACTGAGAAGGACACCAATTCGCTGCTTGGCCGCTACATTCCCTATGTGGCTATTACGAAGAAAGACCTGATGGCGTGTGGCTTTGACGCCAATCGGATACGCTGGTTGTCGCATCCTCATGTGCCAACGGGTGAGGTCTGGGATAGCCTCAGACGTGACGGCTGTCTTTCCGAAAGCGACATTCAGTATGAGGCGGAATGCGCCTTTATGCTGGCGCTGGATCGCATTGATAACGAAGAACTCTGGCTGTTTAAGGATTCGATTAAAGGTGAAAGGGACATTGATGCTCTGCAACTGTACCCGGCAGTGAAGAATTACCTACTGGAGGTGTGGAAGAACCGGCTCTTCCTGCAATACGAGGATGACCATTATTTCCCCACGTGGAAGTACCGTGAATCACGGGCATATCAGTCCTTGTCAGATGGTGAGCGCAACACCATTGAGCAGTTACTTGCTGCAAGAAAGGGGGCATCTGAAGAAGCGTGGGAGCAGCTCGGTGAGAAGCTCTTGTCGGTACTAGCCGAGTCCTCGTCAATGTTGCCCTGTGCGGAAGACTTGGGTGAAGTGCCTGATTGTGTGCCGCGTGTACTGGCGAAGCTGAGGATGCTGGGCTTACGAGTGCTACGGTGGCATCGTTGGTGGGACAAGGAGGGGCAGCCGTATATTCCACTGGAGGACTACCCTGAACTCAGCGTGTGTACGCCGGCAGTGCATGATAGCTCGACTCTTCGCGAATGGTGGGAGCGTGAGGCTGAACAAGAAGTGTTGACAGACTTCATTGGACAGCCGTTTTTGCCTCCGGTATACAATCCGGGTGTTGCTAAAATTATCCTGCACCGACTGGCAGGAGCGGCGTCACGGTTTCGGGTGTTCCAGATTCAGGATTTACTGCACTTGTCGCAGAAGTGGTATGCCCAGGACCCTGCTACTGAGCGTATCAATGTTCCCGGCACTTATAACTCGTTCAACTGGACTTATCGCTTACCAGCGACCATTGATGAGCTGGCTAAGGACGAGGTTTTTGTTAAGGGTGTTGAGGAACTAGCGACAATACCGCCGCTTGAAAAGAAGACGGCTGCCACAAGGGGGAGAAAATGAAGCTACGAATACGACTAGTTGCGTTTGAAGGCACGACAACAGGCAAAGGCTTTGCATCGCAGCGTAAAGCCACGATGGAGTTTCACATACTCCGCCCCGTGCGTGAAGAACACCGTCTCGAACATGCCTTGTTCTCATTGACGGGTAATGTTGTCTTCATCGACTTCCAGCAGGTACGGGAGCTTACTGCCAAACTCAACGCCAAAGCTGAGCGACCGGAACGTTTCGTGAAGGCCGGGCAACTGAACGCGATGGGTCTCATTGATGAGATACTGCACTACGTTGTTGCCCTGTACCGAGAACAGGTACAGCCTGATCTGTTTACTACCGCCATCGCCAGAATTGAGGAACGCTTGGGCAGGGACAACACTGACACCTTACTGAAGGCGTTTTGCCAGTTGTTCCCACCGCAAAAGGTTTATGCCGGGGAAATCACCATTGATGAGTACCTTAACAGCGTTGATCATGGTGAAAGCTGCCGCGCTCTTGTCCTTGAGGAGCTGCTCTTACTATCGCTTGCCAACCTGAACCCCGCGTTTAAGCCGTTTACCTTCCTGTTTGATGACGCTGATTTGGCGACAACAACGATTTACCACGATGCTCTCGCTGAATTACGCATCTATTTTGCCTCACTGCCGTCGTTTGGACCCGATGGACAGAACCTGTGGGATTTATTACAGGCGCCGATGCTGGCTTCAGACACGCTTGATGGTCAGCTTCAGTTTATACGGACGCGCTGGGCATTGTTCTTGAGTAAGTTTCTTGTCCGTCTGCTTATGAGCCTTGATGTTATTAAGGAAGAAAGCAAGCCGTCGTTTTTTGGTCCTGGCCCCACGCAGGCGTATACCTACGAAGGTCTTGACGAGTACGAGCATTTCACTCTTGACCAGGATTGGATGCCGCGCACTGTTCTGCTGGCGAAAAGCACGCTGGTGTGGCTTTATCAGTTGTCGCAGAAGTACGGCCGACAGATAACCACACTTGATCAGATTCCTGACGAGGAACTTGATACAATGGCGCGACGTGGTTTTACGGGTCTGTGGCTGATTGGCCTATGGGAGCGCAGTAACGCCTCCTGCATCATCAAGCAATGGACAGGTAACCCCGAAGCTGCTGCTAGCGCCTACAGCCTCTACGATTACGACATTGCCGGTGAACTTGGCGGCTGGAGTGCGCTGGCTAACCTGCGTGAACGCTGCACTGTTCGCGGTATCCATCTGGGGTCAGATATGGTGCCGAATCACACTGGCATTGACAGCCGCTGGGTCATTGAACACCCAGACCGCTTTCTGCAACTGCCGTATCCGCCGTTCCCGACCTACAACTACAACTGCGACAATCTATCGGGGCGCGATGATGTTACTGTGCAAATCGAGGAACACTACTTCACCCGCAACGATGCAGCAGTGGTGTTCAAGCGCATTGATAATCGCACTGGCGAGACCCGTTATATCTACCACGGGAACGACGGTACTTCCATGCCGTGGAACGATACCGCTCAGATCGACTTTCTTAACCCTGAAGCACGTGAAGCGGTCATTCGCACTATTATTGGCGTGTGCCAGCAGTTCTCCATCGTGCGTTTTGATGCGGCAATGACGCTTGCCAAGCGCCACATACAGCGCCTCTGGTACCCAGAGCCAGGCCATGGCGGGGACATTGCAAGTCGCGCTGAACATGCCATTACTAACGAGGAGTTCAACCGCCGTATCCCCAACGAGTTCTGGCGCGAAGTTGTTGACCGCTGCGCTATTGAAGCGCCGAATACACTGTTGTTAGCTGAAGCTTTCTGGATGATGGAAGGCTATTTTGTCCGCACTCTGGGTATGCACCGTGTTTATAACTCGGCGTTCATGAATATGCTCAAGAACGAGGAGAACCAGAAGTACCGCGCCACCATTAAAAACACGCTGGAGTTCGACCCAGAGATACTGAAACGCTTTGTTAACTTTATGAACAACCCGGATGAAGATACCGCTGTTGCCCAGTTCGGCAAGGGCGACAAATACTTTGGTATCTGTACGCTGATGGTAACAATGCCGGGCTTACCGATGTTCGGCCATGGGCAGATCGAAGGCTTTGAGGAGAAGTACGGCATGGAATATCGCCGTGCCTACCACGATGAACGTCCAGACCAGAACCTTGTTGACCGCCATGAGTGGGACATTTTCCCGCTCATGAAGCGCCGCATGGTTTTTGCAGGCAGCAATGACTTCTGCCTCTACGACTTCTACACTGTTGAAGGCTATGTCAATGAGAACGTGTTTGCCTACTCGAACCGTCTTGGCAACGACCGTGGGCTGGTGTTCTACAACAACTCCTACTACGCAAGCTCCGGCTGGATACACCGGAGCGCTGTCGCCATTCCGCAAAAGAGCGGCGGCTTCAAACAGGACACGTTATCGCAGGCACTTTCGCTCCACTACGAAGGGCCTTACTTCACATTTCTACATGAACATCACTCAAAGCTCTGGTTCATTCGTTCTTCTAAGGAAATTGCCGAGAAGGGCATCTTTGTTACCCTCAAAGGCTACGAAGCTCAAATCTTTGTAGACATCTACGAGGTTGAAGATGCCAGTGGTCGCTGGGCGCGACTCAACGCAGAACTCGGTGGTCGTGGCGTTCCTGACCTTTACGCTGCTATTCAAGACCTTTCCCTTGCCGAAGTCTACGCGCCATTTATGCGCATCTGCACCACTGAGCAGCTGAGTGTCCTCGCCTCGTTCTGCAAACAGCGCGTCAGTAGTGGCGTCATTGAGGACGATGCAGAGGGGCGTTTCAGCGCCGCGCTCCGTGAGCCGCTGATTGCCTTTGCCACTGCCGCCACTGCCTACATCAGCGGCGCTCAGGGCAAGTACGAACCGTTCAACACCCGTATGGAATATCCTGCCATGGATGCCGAGCATGTCTACGCCAGCTTTGTGGCGCATCTGGACGGATTCCTGCGCTTTGTTGGCACAGAGAAGCCGGCTATTGCTGATGTGTCTGGCGCTGCCAGTGTGTCTGACATCAATGTGTCTGGCACTGAGTCATCTGACACCGCAGCTCACACGGCGCTCTCACTGTTTGAGAGCCTGCGCACTGCCGCTGTTGATACGCCGCACATAGCAGCGTTTGCCCTGGGTTACGCGCTCTTGTCCACGCTCCGCGCCATCATCGGTAATGGCGCAAGTGGCGAGGAGGCCGTAGCATTGGCGGAACACTGGAGCCTTGATCGTAAGCTCCGCGAAGCCTACGCTGCATATGGCATGAGCAGCGACACCGACTATTGGGTAACGGAAATAGCTAAGGCTGTTCTTGCACGCACAGCACCTGAAGACACATCGCCAGCATCGCTATCTGTTCTGGCGCACTTGCACGGCGTGCCATCAGCGGAGACTATCATCCTCGCAAATTACGATACAGAAGACTTCCGTCGCCTCTTGAAAGTGAATCGCTTCAACGACATAACCTGGTTTAACAAAGAAGCCTTTGACTGCGCCTTATTCTATACGCCCTTGTTCCTGCTGATGGAAACCGCTGACGCCTTTGCTCCAGCAGCAAGCAAGCAAGCAGATGTAAAAACTACCGGCAAAGCAAGGCACGCCACAAACCTGAGCGGCTTTGAACGTGCCAATGCGATTGAACAGATCGCCGAGTCATTCCATGTATGCGTGGCTGAATCAGGATACCGGTTTGACACGCTGATCGAGCTTTTGTCCGACGCAGGGAAGAAAACGAAAAAGTAAGAAACTGTCCGCGAACTACCCTATGTAATTCGCGGACAGTTATTTCATGGAACCAAACAAGCTGTTTCATTTTTGTATGTTACAAGCTATTTCATTTCCCTTAGATAGTCTTTGACCTATTGAAGATTGCCGTCCAGTTGTGCAGCCCTTTCCTAATCATGGATAGCCCGCTCATAATCGTCCCCTTCTTGTAATCTGCTCCACCACGGTTGTTATGAGCAATGGCATTGTTCGAATCAAGCCGCATCACTTTGTTGTAATCCGTGTCAGCCCGCTCATAATCGCCCTTATTGTCATACATATAACTGCGGTTCTTATAAGCAATGGCATAGCTTGGATCAAGCTGGATCGCTTTGTTGTAATCCGTGACAGCCCGCTCATAATTACCTTTATTGTCATAGGCAACACCGCGGTTGCCATAAGCAATAGCATAGCTTGGATCAAGCCGGATCGCTTCGCTGTAATCCGCAATAGCCTGCTCATAATCACCTTTGTTGTAATACGCAACACCACGGAGGTTATAAGCAATGGCATTGCTCGGCTCAAGCCGAATCGCTTCATTGCAATCCGCAATGGACTGCTCATAATCGCCCTTACTGTAATATACAGCACCACAGAGGTTGTAAGCAATGGCATTGCTCGGCTCAAGCCGAATCGCTTCGCTGTAATCCGCAATAGCCTGCTCATAATCGCCCCGATTGTAATACACTACGCCCCGATTGTTATACGCATTGGCATTGTTCGGCTCAAGCCGAATCGCCTCGCTATAATCCGCAATGGCCTGCTCATAATCACCCCGGTTGTAATACACTACGCCCCGATTGTTATACGCATTGGCATTGTTCGGCTCAAGCCGAATCGCCTCGCTGTAATCCGCAATGGCCTGCTCATAATCACCTCGCTTGTCATACGCATCACCGCGGTTCTTATAAGCACGGACATCACTTGAATCAAGCTGGATCGCTTCGTTACAATCCGCAATAGCCCGATCATAATCGCCCTTACTGTAATACGCTACGCCCCGGAGCTTATAAGCAATGGCATAGCTCGGCTCAAGCTGGATCGCCTTGTTGTAATCCGCGATAGCCTGAGCATAATCACCCTTACCGTAATACGCTACACCGCGGTTTCCATAAGCACGGGCATACTTTGGATCAAGCCGGATCGCTTGGTTACAATCCGCGATAGCCTGAGCATAATCACCCTTACCGTAATACACCACGCTGCGATTGTTATACGCAATGGCATAACTTGAATCAAGCCGGATCGCTTCGCTGTAATCCGCAATAGCCCGATCATAATCGCCTTGATTGTCATACACATCGCCACGGTTCTTATAAGCATGGGCATAGTTTGGATCAAGCTGGATCGCTTTGTTGTAATCCACGATAGCCCGATCATAATCGCCCCGCTGGTAATACACTACGCCGCGGAAGTTATACGTAATGGCATAGCTTGAATCAAGCCGGATCGCTTTGTTGTAATCTACGATAGCCCGATCATAATTGCCCTTACTGTAATAGGCTACGCCCCGGTTGCCATACGCACGGGCATAGCTTGGATCAAGCTGAACCGCTTTGTTGTAATCCACAATAGCCCGATCATAATTACCCTTCTGGTAGTACTCTACGCCGCGGTTGTTATACGCACGGGCATACTTTGGATCAAGCCGGATCGCTTGGTTGTAATCCTCGATAGCCCGATCATAATCGCCCCGTTTGTCATACATATCGCCACGTTTAAGGTAATCTGCCGCACTTAAAGCAGTATTCATCGTTCCACTGTTTACTGTTGCTGTTGACAGCACGGATGCCTGAGTCTGATTTCCGCAATACGAGCAAGCCATTTGGTATGCTTCCAGCTTTTGCCCACACTTCGGGCAAAATACATTTTCTTCAGGTATTTTATTATCATCTTTTATACAAAACATTTACTCCTCCTCAATGCAAGGCTTCGTTCCGCAGTTCCGAGGAAGATGAGTCCCGAATTGAATACATCTTCGTAGTACGGTAACTTGTGGCTCCGTTGCCGCTTCTATAAGTGTCAGAATACGCTCCTTGTCTCCTATACTTTTTTCGCAGCGATTTCCGTAACTAATAGTTACGTTTCCTGAACACCTTTCGCGTTTGATACGCTTCTCATGCGCGTATCCGCATATCCTTTGAGCAGTGAACAATGAATAGCGTGAATAATGAGAAAATACTCTCCCCTTTATCCACTTTTCATTGTTTACGGAGTCATCGCGTTAGAGACATTGTTCCATGCACCCTCCTTCACCATGTCAGGCTTCCAACACGCCGTCGCATGAATTTTGGACATGCTAACAAGATTGTCGCTCAACTTAACAGACTCGGCTCCTTTTTGAGGCATGTAACTCATAGACGAACTCCTTTTAAGCCACAGTTGACGGCGTTTATATCAAACAGAGACGTGAATCGCCTATAACAAGTCCTCTGTAAGCCACTGCTAACGGTGATACGTTCTTGTAATAAATGTGTTAAAACGCTGCTAACTGCTCTTACGAAGTAAGTTAGTGTTGTTATAACATAGATTAGTAACCTTATCTTACGATCTAATGGTCTTATAACATAAATTAACGGTCTTATCTTATGAGTTAGTGTTGTTATCTTGTAAGTTAGTGGTCTTAACTTACAAGATAGTGTTGTTATCTTGCAAGTTAGTGATCTTATCTTACAAGATAACAACCTATTGATATGATCAAAGGTCCTTTTAGTGTGTTGAATCAGACTTCCGATATAGGTCAGCAATTCTAGGTGATAGTCTGGAAGTAATACCTTTGCTGCGAGATCACCCAGTGAATGAACAATCTTCACCATATAAGCGCCGACGCTTGTTACGCTTATATGGTGTCTATTACCATGATAAGCGTAAGAATTTACATTTAAAAATACTTCAGGGGGGGGGGGGGGGCATAGGGAAATAGTCCCATTGAGGCGTTTGTAGTGTGTGTGATAAGAAGCCTGATTAGAGTGATAGCTATTAGAGCAAAAGTTCATGATAGCAATATCGTAAACAAGAAAAACTATGTCAAACAGATGAAAATTTAAAAAAATTTCTTCGAAGGCACTGTATCTCCTAAGCCAGTGACTTTGGTTAGTAGATTCCTGCAGAGTTTTGAAACAGTGGATCTGACTATAGGTGTCCTGATGTCCGATAGACGGCACCTGATATTTCATAGTATCCATACCTTCTTTTTATAGTAGATAGAAAAAATCATGTCAAGCTATTTTAGTAGTTTTATACAGATTACAGTAGATACAAAAGTCATGTCAAGTACTTTCGTATCTTTATACAGAAATTTTACAAATATTTGACCCACGTCTCTTTGTAAGCGCAGAGTGGCGATGAAGTCAGGCACTTGCACTCAGCGCACTGACAACAAAGGTGAGCAGCATAACAAGCGCTGTCACTGTCCGTTCTATCGACAAGGATGCACCTGAAACGGTATTGCCTATTTCTCTACTTTCTACTATGCTATATCATCATGGCACGAATTCAAAACGATCTTTCACAAGGCAGTGTACTTAGTAAGCTCATCCTCTTTGCGCTGCCTTTTCTCGCGTCAAACATCATACAGTCCTTCTATAATGTGGCTGATATGCTCATCGTGGGGAACTTTAGTGGTACGGAAAGCATGTCTGGGGTCAATATTGGGGGGCAGGTAACGTTCATCTTGACCAATATCGTGATTGGTCTGTGCATGGGCGCGACCGTGCTTATTGGACAGTATGTGGGCGCGGGAAACCACAGCGCGTTGAAGCGCGTTACTGCGACTATTATCACTCTGCTTCTCTTCTGTTCAATAGTGATCACCGTGCTTATGCTTGTGTTCAAAATGCAGGTGTTGCAGCTCATTAGAACACCGCCAGAATCGCTGGTGGAAAGCGACCGTTACCTCACGGTTACGCTTATAGGCGTGGTGTTCATCTTTGGATATAACGCCCTCAGCGCCATACTGCGCGGTATGGGGAATTCAAAGCAGCCATTCTACTTTGTGCTGGTGGCCTGTGTTACCAACATCGTGCTTGATCTGGTGTTTGTTGTGTTGTTTCACTGGGATGCTTTTGGCGCAGCGCTTGCTACGGTGATCTCTCAGGCGTTAAGCATGATCCTTTGCATCGTCTATATGGTTAAAAATTCCTTTCAGTTTGACTTCAAGATTTCATCATTCAAAGTCTATGGGGATCAGCTCAGGCTCATCTTCAAGATCGGGCTGCCAACGTGTATACAGAATGGCGTAACAAGCATTTCCTTTCTATTTATTACTGCGATTGTCAACATAGTTGGCGGGGTGAGTGCTTCGGCTGCTGTTGGCGCGGTAGGTAAGTTTAACAGTTTCGTTTTCATGCCCACTATAGCGATGAGTGCGTCTATATCAGCTATGAGTGCGCAGAACATTGGTGCGGGTAAACTTGAACGCGCAGTCAAAGCGTGCCGTATCGGGACGATCTTCTCGGTTTGTGTAAGCTATCTGTTCTTTGCGCTTGTACAAATCTTCCCTGCTGCTATTCTTGAACTGTTTGGCAATGACTCACAGATGATCGCGGATGGCGTTACGTATCTTCGCTCGTTTAGTTTTGACTTTCTCCTTATTCCTTTTATCTTTTGTATTAACGGTTTTCTGATGGGCGGCGGTCATACCATGTTCACGCTTATAAGCGGTATGCTTTCGGCGATACTGTTGCGGATTCCGGTTTGCTATATTTTTGGCGTAGTGCTGGACTGGAAGCTACTCGGTGTGGGTATGGGCGCGCCGGTTGCAAGTGCGGGTGTTTTGCTGATAACAATAGTCTACTTGCTGACTGGGGCGTGGAAGCGCAATGTGGTCATGGGCAAAGCTGTACACGCAGAGGCGTGAGTGTTGCGCCATGCCAAGAATACAGCCTGTATGGGCAAACACCATACAGGCTGCAGTTATGCGTAGATCTCTGTGTATTTTGTCTCAATGTAATTGAGGAATGGCGTTACCGACAGCTTTTCACCAGTAATCTTCATTAGCAGTTCTGATGGTGTGAGCCGTGCGCCCCATACGTAGACATTCTTGTCTAGCCATGTTCTAATATTGTCAAAGTGGCCATTGGCGATCTGTGTGTCGAAGGTGGGGAGTTCGGCAAGCAGGCGTTGGTGTATTTGAAGGCCGTAGAGGTTACCGAGTGCATAGCTGGGGAAGTAGCCAAAGCTCCCCATTGACCAATGAATGTCCTGCAAAACACCGTTGGCGTCGGTCTGAGGCTCAATGCCGATGTATTCCTTCATCAGTTTGCGCCATGTTATGGGCAGGTCTTCTGGGGCGAGGGTTCCGGCGAAGAGCTGCTTCTCGATTTCAAAGCGAAGGATGATGTGCAGGCTATAGCTGACCTCATCGGCGTCAATACGGATGAGCGATGGCTTCACTTGGTTTACTGCTCGGTAGAAAAGGTCAAGGGGAACCGCGTTCAGTTGTTTTGGAAAACGGCTTTGGAGCATAGGGTAGAGCCGCTCCCAGAAGGAATGGCTGCGTCCGATCACGTTTTCCCAAAAACGGGACTGGGATTCGTGTATTGCCATTGACGCACCATCGGCAAGGCAGGTTCTTCGTAGCTCTGGAGGAAAGCCCATTTCATAAAAGGCATGGCCGCTTTCGTGGATCACTGAAAAAATGGTGGACAGCAGGTTTTTGCTGAAATAGCGAGTGGTAATGCGGACGTCGTCAGGGCCTATTGAGGTGGTGAAAGGGTGGGCGCTGATGTCGAGTCGTCCTCGTGTTTTGTCAAAACCCATTTCGTCCATAAGCAGGGCATTAAACACGGCTTGCTGGTCCAGCGGGTAGTCTTGATCGAGGAACGACACATCTGGCGCTGGCTTTGTGGCGATTTTTTGCAGGAGCGCGGTCAGTCGTTCCCGCAGTGGTATAAACACCGTGCTGATGTCAGCGGCGCTCATGCTTGGTTCGTATAGGTCAAGCAGGCCGTCATAGGCGTTGTTACTGGAGAAGCCCCAGTATTCAGCCTTGCGACGGTTTATGTCGAGCATGGTTTTGAGGTGAGGCAGGAACGCGGCGAAGTCATTATTCTGTCGTGCGGTCTGCCATGCTGCTTGCGAGAGACCAGTGGCGCGTGCTTCGTCTGCCACAAATGCCGCAGGCAATTTCACCTCACGGTTGTATGCGCGGCGCATAACGCGCAGGAAGTCGCGTTCAAGCGCTGGCAGTCCCTCGCCAGAGCCAAGCGCGTCAAGCGCCGTGCTGGTTGTCTCTGACACCAGCCGGGCATGAGCCAGTGAAGTGATCAGTGCAAGCTGTTCCGAGCGGTCTTCCACGCCCTTTGGCGGAAGCTGTGTTTCCTGATCCCAGCTTAAGAGCGCAGTTACGTTTTTCAGGTAACAAAGCTCTTGATCAATCCTATGCAAATTGTCAATGTGCATATATTCCTCCTAAATGGAATTGCCAATATGTATGTTAAATATACTCGCTTATACATAGTTGCTGACACGAAAGTATTAGATAGCTATTGTGTTTATTCTATCTAATACTTTCGCAGTATCTCAATAGGCTTGGTTCGTCCTGCTCGATGTGCGGGTATCCACGATGCCAGCATTGAACTCAGTACCGTGAAGACGCCGATAAGAGCAAGCGCTCTCCAGTCAATGACAATCGGGATCACCTCAAGGTAAAAGCCCGGGTCAAGTATCTTAATCGTTTCACCGTGAAACAGGCTGGTAAAGAAGTTGAGTATGGCTTCAATCCCCTGTATACAGGGGTTGATGTTCACCCCGACAAGTAGGCCAAGGCTGATACCGATGATCGAACCTGTCAAGCCGGTGAAGAAGGCTCCCCAAAGGAAAAGATGACTGGTGAATCTGGGAGACGCGCCGCTGGCTTTGAATATGGCAAGGTCTCGCTGGTGTTCAATGACGAGCATTGATGTTGCTGAAGACACATTGACCGCTGCTACCATCACTATCAGAGCCATGATGAACAGAAGCATCTGCCGTGTGGATTCGTAGGAGCTGTACTGAGTGCGCATAAGGTCTTTCCAGGTGAACACCCAGAAGTCCCGCCCCAAGGATCGTTCAAGCAAAACAGCATAAGCGTCTGCGTCTTTATAGGGATCGCTGATTTTTATCAGGATATGCGCAGCAGAAAGCTCGGACGGCAGGGCAAGCTCGCCAGCTGTGTACGTCATAATGCACCAGAGCGCGTCCAGTTCCTGATAACCCGATGAAATGATGCCCTTCACGGTGAAAGGTGTCAGGCGCGGGATGCTTCTGCCGTCCTCAGTAACGCGAATCGTCATAATCCGCACTGTGTCGCCAATCTCCGCATTGATAGTGCTTGCCAGTTCTCTACCCAGCAGAATCTCACGGTCAGTTTCAAGCCGCATATCGCCCTCGATCACCGTGAGATACACGCGACCGCCCGCATCTTCCCAGAACTCGGGGTCCACAGCCCGAATTGTTGCGCCGGTTCTGCCACCTTTACCCACGATTACACCCATACTCTGTTGTTCACGGTATGCCCCGCGCACACCATCCACGCTATTCAGCATAGCCTGTGCTGTTTCAATGTTACTACTCTTGATATAGTTTCGCGCCTGAAGATGACTAGTTCCCAGCTCGATATAACGGTCGGTGATACCTCGAATCATGCCGTCAGCCACGATGAGTGTAACGACAATGGGAATGAGACTGAGCGCGATACCTATTGCCGCACCGCGCAAATAGCGCCCACCTTCAGGAGCGCGACTGAAAAGATAGCGAAACGCGACAAAAAACTCAGGCATCAGCTTCATTGTTTTGTCTCCGACATAACAATAAGGCCATTATCCAGCGTGTAGTGGCATAAGGCGCGTGCCGCGATTTTTTCGTCATGGGTAACGACCATGAGGGTCTTACCCCATTTTTCCGCGCCACTGTAAAGCAGCTCTGTTACCATCGCGCTGTTATCCGGGTCAAGGTTACCGGTCGGCTCATCTGCAAGGATCATATCCGGGTCGTTAATCATGGCGCGGGCCACAGCGACGCGCTGGCGTTCTCCGCCTGAAAGCTGGGACGGCAGGTGATACACGCGCTCGGTCATCTTCACATCTGCGAGGAGCGCCCGTGCCTTGTCAAGCGCTTTATCCTTCTTCATGCCCGCGATATAGGCTGGCAGCATCACGTTTTCAATAGCGGTAAAATCCTTCAATAGATAATGGAACTGGAATATAAACCCCACCCGCTTACTCCGGTATGTGGAAAGGTTGTTCTCTGAAAGCCCGGTGATGTCCTGCCCCGCGACTTCAACTGAGCCTTGGTTGCAGCGGTCAAGCCCGCCGATGATATTCAACAGAGTACTTTTGCCGCAGCCACTCTGCCCGCTCACGGCAACTGATGTTCCCCGCTTAATCTCAAAACTCACGCCCCGCAGTATCCTCAGGTTTTCCGCCCCTGAAACATAGTCCTTAATCAGGTTTTTCACCCGCACGAGAACCTCACTCATCTTCAACACCTCTCAAAGTTCTTACTATCCTCAACATAGCTGTTTTCATCAATCGTGTGAAGAAACTGTTCCCCCTATCTCCTCTCGACTAAGCAATGAAGATTCCGCAGAATTCTGAGGAATCTTGGGAAAGGCTCTTTTTTTATTTTTTTGTTTGACAGATTCTGAACAGGTATGATAGAGTATTCATGTAGTCCCATATGGGATTACTAAACCAATTTTGGAGGAAATGAATATGTTACGAAAGATTTGTGCGACGGCTCTGGTTGTGGCCGTCACAGCGGGACTGGCATTTGCTGGCGGCAGTCAGCAATCATCAGGAGGCGCGGCGCCGTCAGGAGGCGCGACAGCCCCGGCAGCAGCAGCACCGAAGATTGTAGTCATCTTTGCGGGAACCGAAGCAGCCAGCACTGGTCAGAGCCGCATGATGGCGGCGGCAGCGAAAAAATTGAATGACAGTGGCCGTTTCCAGGCTGATGTGCAGGTTAACGGCGCTCTGTCCGGCGATACTGACAACCTGGTAACCCAGGCGAAGATGGGCATACCCCTTGTGGTCCCCTCTGATCCCGGAAGGTTGGCAAGCCAGTTCAACATCCCAGACCTCAACATCCTGATGGCGCCCTACGTACTCACAGACATAGCGGCTCTGGATAAGTTGCCCGATACTGCACTCTTCAAGGAGTGGTCAGCACAGCTTGAGGCTCAGGGAGTTGCCTTTGTAGCAGATATGTACAACGGCTTCCGCGGCTTCTACACCACCACCCCAGTAAACACCGTGGAAGACCTCAGGGGCCTGCGGATTCGGGGCTTCGGCAACAACATCGGCAATGCTCTGGCTAAGTACATGAACTTTGCCAACATCGGCATATCCTGGGGCGAAACGCTCCCTGGTATCCAGCAGGGAACCCTGGACGGCTGCGAGGTTCAGGTCGCTACAGCCTACGGCTCCGCCATCTACGAAGTCGCCAAATACCTGGCTCTGACCAATCACTACTTGCTTCAGTCCTCCTTCGTATGCTCCACTGCCCTGCTCACTTCAATGCCCGCGACAGACCGGCAGTTCTTCCTGGACACCATTCGGGAAACTGCCAAGGAGTACAGCCTGATTATCGCTGCCGAGGAAGAACCCCTCTATCAGCAAATGAGGGACAGGGGCGTTACCGTTACTGCGGTAGACCTGACTGGATTCCAGGCGGCTATTGACCCGCTCTACACCAATAACGATCTGGGCCTCTCTGCGGGTCTCAAAGACCGGCTGTTCAGGGAACTGGGACTCTAGTTTAATTTTCACACAAGCCGGGAGAACTGCTTCTCCCGGCTCTTTTTTTGGAGGAAATATGAGGAAAATATATCACGCTCTTTGCAAGGCTGAACTTGCGATCTGCGGGGTCGCTTTCATGTTCTTGGTATTCTTTGTGTTCATTTCCGCCATCCTACGGTTCTTCCGCCTTTCGATGTCCTGGAATATCGATCTTGCTATGTTTCTTTTGGCGTGGACCGCGTTCCTAGGGGCAGACATGGCCTGGCGGGCCGGACAGCTCGTGGGTGTTGACCTGATAACTCGTCAGTTTCCCATAAAAGTGCAAAAGGTAATTACCATAGCGCTCTATCTCATTATCATGGCCGCACTGATTGTTATCGCTATTTTCGGTATCAGGCTGGCTCTGGTCGAGCGGATACGGACATACCAGTCTATACCTATTCCCTACTCT
This sequence comes from Treponema sp., assembly GCA_031267685.1. Classification (GTDB taxonomy): domain Bacteria; phylum Spirochaetota; class Spirochaetia; order Treponematales; family Breznakiellaceae; genus JAIRMT01. The sequence goes on along the minus strand of JAIRYV010000101.1, from coordinate 1,754 downwards.
TTTATGACCATAAGTCTCGTGGTTGCCGCTATGTCGATGGTCCTCTCGACCATCCTCAAGATAAAGCGCTGCATTATAAACTTTAATAAGAAAGAACTGGAAGGAGGCGCGGCATGACCTTTCTGCTTATCGCTTTTGTTGTGTTCCTGGTGATGGGAATGCCCATCGCCTTTGTGATCGGCATCGCTGGTTTTGCTTATTTCTCTTCTGTGCCATACCTCAACTACGAGACAGCCACTCAGATGATTGTCTCTCAGAGCCAGTCCTTCGCGTTCCTCGCCGTGCCTTTCTTTATCTTCGCTGGAAACCTGATGAACGTGTCCGGGATCACGAGCCGACTCCTGGGCCTGGCGCGACTCCTCACACGGCGCATGTACGGCGGCACAGCACAGATTTCAGTGGTACTCAGCACTCTGATGGGCGGCGTGTCCGGCTCGGCAACTGCTGACGCGGCTATGGAAACCCGCATCTTGGCGCCGGAAATGATGCGCATCGGATACAGCAAGGGCTATATCTGTGCAGTGAACTGCGTTACAGCGCTGATAACCGCCACCATCCCGCCAAGCCTGGGGCTCATCATCTTCGGTTTTGTGGGCGAGGTTTCTATCGGACGGCTTTTCGCCGCAGGTCTCATCCCTGGCGTTTTAATGATGGTTTTCCTTATGGCCACCACGACGATTACATCCCGGCTCCACAAGTTCGACCCTCCAAGGCGCGACGCGCCGAAACTTACTTGGGGCGAACTTGGGGACAACCTGAAGGAGTCTATCTGGGCGCTACTGTTCCCGGTTATTCTCATCGTGGGCATCCGCTTCGGGGTGTTTACCCCCTCGGAGTCTGGAGCCTTTGCTGTGGCCTATGCCCTGATCATTGGCAAATTTGTCTACAAGGAGCTGACCTGGGAGAACTTCCGGGACGCCCTTATCACCACCATCAAGGACAACGGCGCCATCATGCTGATCATCGCCATGTCCGGACCTTTCAGCTACGCCATCACTTGGGTAAAGCTGCCGGTAGTTCTGAGTAACCTGCTCTTCGGCATCACCGAAAACCCCCAGATCATGGTGCTTATCATGATTGGCTTCCTTTTTATTACTGGTATGTTCGTTGACAGCAACGTAAACTTCCTGCTTTTAACGCCAATATTCCTACCTATGGTAAAAAGTGTCGGCATTGATCCAGTACACTTTGGCGTGCTTATGGCTACGGTGGTTACCCTGGGGGTAATGACTCCGCCTGTGGGGTCAGCGCTGTACACGGTCTGCGGCATCATCAACTGCCGTGTAGAGGATTACACCAAAGAAGCCCTGCCCTTCCTGGGCGCGGTAATGCTGGAACTAGCGATTCTGGTGTTCCTGCCCGATGTAGTGTTGTTTATACCGAATATGATCTTCGGTCCAGGTATATAACAAAAAGCGATCTAACTATTCAGCCGTTTGCGGGGGATAGATAGCGTCGTCAACTTTGTTAGCCCAATCGGCAAAATGAGGAGCTTTTAGCCAAAGACATGAGTAGTCAGCGGCTTTTAGCCCCTCAATGAGCCGATTGAGAGTGGCTTCCACCTCCTTTAGTAACGTATTGGAGAACAAGAAACTGTGCTATGATTGAATAGTTAGGTTTACAAGAATAGCACTTTGAGGACTCTTGGTCATTAAGAGAGGACTCTTGGTCATTAAGAGAGGACTCTTGGTCATTAAGAGAGGACTCTTGGTCATTAAGAGAGGACTCTTGGTCATTAAGAGAGGACTCTTGGT
>JAIRYV010000046.1 GCA_031267685.1 Treponema sp. | reverse complement strand
CCCGCATTGGGCGCTGCGCTCTGTATGAGAAGAATATTCTGAATATACTAAAAGTGCTAAATCTACGAAATTTACCGTAGAGTCTACGAAATTTATGTTATACCGGGGGGGGGGGGGGGCGTAGAGAGAAATTATACCACTAAACGAGGCACTATCCAGTGCATAGCGAGTGATCTGATTGTCGATGGTTTTTTGGCCTAGTCTATAGAACATACTATCACTATATCGGAAACTGAGGGAGCTTGTCAAGTAGCTTTTGAGCAATTCTTTGAATTTTGAGTGAAACATCATTTCAAACGTAAGCAACAATACCCATACTCTGTTCATATAATCTGAATCTCCTTTGATTGCACCAGCCGAACCCAGTGGCGTCAACCAGATAAGAGAAGCATAGCATAGTCTGTAGATAAGCGCAAGAGGTTTTTATGGGTTTTTATTAATTTTTGCTGGTCGTGCTGTTTCGACCGCTTCGGCCTGAGCAGCTCCTCGTAGGAGAGCAGTGTCCTGTTTGCCCTTCCCAGTGCGTCGGGCGATCCATCAGCATAGAGTCGCACAGCTACAAGTAAGGGTTCTTGGGGCTGTAGCGTACCACGTGTTGTCAGACACTGCTCACCGGTGTTAAACCATTGTGGGGTTTAAAGTGAGTCATGCGGTTGTTGAGATGAAAGAGGCACTTGAGAATATCAGGGAACAGCTCAGGAACGTGGAGTAAAGGGAGAAATATAAACAGATACACATTTCCATTTCAGGAAAAAGCGGATGTGGAAATACCACAGTGAGATTTATGGCTGAGGCTCTGGATCTGCGGTTTATCAATTTTACGTTCAGGAGCCTCGCGGAGGAACGTGGACTGACCCTTGAGGAAGTGCTTAGTCTTGCCGCGCAGGACGATTCATGGGACAAGGAGCTTGATATGCGGCAGGTAGCACTTGCGCAGGCAGGCGGCGGCTGTGTACTGGCAATCTGGATGCTCAAAGACGCAGATCTCACGGTATACCTCAAAGCTTCAAGCGATACCAGCAAGATCGGGAGCGCTATCTCCGCATCTACAACATTGATAACGACGACTACACCTTTGCTGGTCTTATCATTGATACCGACACCATTGAACCAGCGAGGATTGTGGAACTCATCGTTGAAAAAGCCCGCACTTAATATAGCTGGTTTCTACGCTGTTGTCTACGACAACTACGCCGCGGGCGAACGCTTGTTTCCGTGGTGGGAGAACGTTGACCCGTGGGGCGTCTTGGTGTCAGAGTTCATGCTGCAACAGACTCAGGCCAAGCGGGTTATTCCGTACTGGGAGCGCTGGATGTGGCTTTGGTCCACGTCCGCTGACCTCAACAAGGCCACGCTGGAGGAAGCCTTACGCAAATGGAGCGGCTTGGGCTATAACCGCTGCTGCCGTTTCCTGAAAGACTGCGCCCGTGTCATTACCGAAGAGCGCAGGCGTGGTGCCAGACACTTCCGCAGCCTTGTTACCGTTGTCGGGCATTGGTGCATACCCTGCGGGCGCTATTGCCTGTTTTGCCTATGAATACCCGGTATGTTTATTGAGACCAACATCCGTGTGGCGCTACTGCGCTTTTTCTCTATTATGGAAAGGATGGAGTGAAGGACGAGAAACTGTTCCCCATCCTTGACGCGGCGTTGGATCGGGAACAGCCCTGTCGTAGCGCTTCTACCGCCCGCGTTTGCTATCTTCAACCATTACTCCGTGCGGTTTTCCCACCGTATCTGTCCAGCCTTTGGTAAGAACTCTTTGCTTTTTGTAGAAGCGCTCTATTGCCATCGTTATCGTCTCTTGGGCCTTTAGAGAGAGGCGAGGAACCGCGCCGTTGGTTCCCATGCGTGTTTCCCATAACCGCCGGCCATGAGCCATGCGGACGGGATACAGCGCTTTTTCAGAAAGGCGTGGATAAAGCGGTCTCGCGCTACGCATTGCGCAAGACTGAGAGCAAGCGGCTCGCTTGAGGCAAGGCCGTCCCTTCTATAAGGGTCAACGCCATCCACCACCAGCGCAAGATCGGGAATACGGCCTGCGCTGCGTCGTTCTATAAGAGCAAGACCCTCAGCCAGACGGGGAAGGTACAGAGGTTCCTCTCCAGACGCAATGGGAATGTCAATGTCTGATTCCACCAGCGGCGCATGGCCGGGGATCGCCTTTGCCAGCGACGCCTCATCCAGTGGCCAGCCATGGGCCATGTGTATCGACAAGGTGAAGATTTCCGGGTTCTTACCGGAAAAAGTCTCCCCCCGCTCCCGTGAGAGCCGTACCAGCTCCGCGCTTCCGTCGCCCTTGTGCGCATCCACATCAATGATCCAGATGAGGCCGACATGTTCTTCGACCTGTAGCTTCCTTAACGCGATGATGATGTCGTTCAAGATACAGAAGCCTGAACCAGCGTCGTAGCGGGCATGATGACTGCCGCCGCCCAGATAGAAGCAGAAATGGCCATCGTCCGCAAGCGCGAGACGACAGGCGAGGTATGTGCCGTTAATCTGTTCAAGCTGGTTCGCAAAGAGATCAGTGAGAGGCTTTGTCGCTGTCTCCGGCTCATAGCGGTTGTACGAGCCGTCGTCGTTGATAAGCTCATAGGTAGAAAGTATGACCTGCTCAAGTCCCGCTGGATCGTAGAGGTGGGCAACATACTCCGGCGAATGTACCCGCTCAAGGTCAGCACGGCTGATGAACGGCGCGGCTATTGCCAGCGCCTCCGCTGCCGACGCGAGTGTGTAACTGGGAAACCTTACGCCTTGCTCAGTAAGAAAGGCCATAATCTGAGATGATCGAGAGATAGGTATGGGAATCGTGATCCCATAGTCGCGCATATTGCGCTTAAGGGGTGGCTCATAAAGTAACATAGTTTATGTTACAACGTTAGCTCAAACAGCTCATCATGTCAAGAGCATACCACGTCTATTATTGTCGTCATGCTCGCTTCGACAAGCTCAGCGACTGCATAAAAACCACTTGATGTGTTTTGCTTAACTGTGTATACGGTGCTTTTTGACTATTACGCACGTAAGGTGAAGTTTATCACCAATGTGTACGGACGCTTCTTTCACACCTGGGACGCGGCTGTGTTTTCTGGCTACCTCAAGCGTTTCGGCATTGACGCGGAAAAGCAAATCATCGAGCTTTTTGCTGGCATGAAGGTCAAACTCGGTATGGCGATGGCTCTGTCGTACAATGTACGGCTTCTCATTCTGGACGAGCCAACAAGCGGCATCGAGACTGTGGCATGGGATGACCTCCTCAACATTCTGCGCAAAGTTGTCTCAAACAGAGAGCAGAGCGTGCTGTTTTCCACGTACATCACGAGCGACCTGGATAAATGCGCCGACTACATCATCTTTATCAGGGATGGCGACTTAATCGCCAGCGACGCCAAAGATGACCTCATCGAGAAACACGTTCTCGTGAGCGACAAGACCGTTGATTTAATGGAGAGTCTCAAAGCACGGCTCATCAGGAACAAGACAAACGCCTTTGGCTGAACTGGCCTCACCCTGCGGGAATGTCTAGAGTGGGAGGCGGAGCGTCTGGAGACCGCCGCACCTAATCTGGAAGTCCTGATGGTTTACTACAACAAGGAAGAATCGCTATGAAAAATTTGAGTAATCTTGTTTATAAGGAATTGCGTCTCGCAGTGTGTCCAGTAACCTGGTCGTTCTTGATCATGGCTGCCCTGCTGCTCGCGCCAAACTTATCCCTCCATTGTCGCAGTTTTTTACTGCCTGCTTTCAATACTCAACACGTTCAGGATGATTACGGTGAACAAAGATAATGATTTTACCATGTCGCTGCCCGTTCCCTGCACGCGTATTGTGCTTACCAAGTACCTCTTGGTTGCGATCATCGAAGTGTCACAGCTTGTCGTGGCCATACCTTTCGCGCTCTACATATAAATCAAGAAAATTTGTTTCACCTTCTCTTGTAGTTGTTTTCATGATCATGTTATGGGGCTAAGATGATTTGCCGCGAGGTTTTGTTCTACTAATAGATACGATGGTATACAGTTGAAAATCCAGCAGGGTGCTGGAGCATAAAAAGTTCCAGACTGCGTACGCTGGGCTTATCGGCACAACGGGTATGGAAAGAAGGGTTCGTTTCCA
>JAIRYV010000107.1 GCA_031267685.1 Treponema sp. | reverse complement strand
CGCCGCCAGTAGGCGGCTCGGGGTTCCAGTCGGCTAGGTCATTCCGCTACGCTCCATTCCCACGCCTCCTTCCACCCACATTTTTGTTGCCCTGGTCTTTGCTACGCAAAGCCCTTATCCGGGCAACAAAAACGTCGTAAACAGCCGGAACGTTATGTGCAATTTTGCCTAAATTGGTTGACAGAATATTGAAAATAAATTAATCTGAATATATCATAAATTATAAGGGGAAACTGATGAAAATTATTACAGTATGTGGAAGTCTAAAATTTGAGCAAGAAATGAAATATTATGCAGAAAAACTGGAATTGGAGGGAAATTGTGTTCTGAGTGTTATTTATCCCATAAAGAATAAAGAAGATTATACAAAAGACGAAATAGAATTATTGAATATAGGACATTTTCAAAGAATAAACATATCAGATGCAATATTTGTAGTGAATAAAAATGGTTACATTGGTGAAGCTGTAAGGAATGAAATTGAATATGCAAAAAGACAAAATAAAGAGATACTCTATTTGGAACCGCCAATCGGAGCATGGCGCTCCTAAGCTACTGATAACTATGGTATTGGAGACCAGCCAAACTGGGCATAATCATCAGCGACGTTCTCAAAATCAGACTTTGCCATGAACTCGAAAAAACGGGATGCTTTCAAACCGCCATTGGCAATAGCCGAACTTACCAGTAAAGGTATAGTAAATATCCCATACCTTTGATACTGATAGGTATGCGCTTCCTCATGTTTCCCCAAGTTGACATAGGCGGCGCGGTTATAGCGGAGCATAGCGCTTTTCGAATTCCATTTTCGTATATCCCCGCCAGCATGAATGATCGAATTGCCAAAGGTAATTGAGCCATTGAGATTGAAGCCAGTAGTAAAGGTAATCGCGTTATTCTCTATGGCAATTCGAGCGCCATGTCTCGTGATCCAGCTTGTTCCGCTTAATATAGTCCCTGCTACAATACCAATCGCGGTCATTGGAGCTGCCCATGCTTTACCCGCTATGTCTTTGGCGATATTTTTCACGAATCTTCACCTTCCTTTTGAAAACGGGAAAAAATTGTCCGCAGATTACGCTGATTACGCGGAATTATTCGCGTAATCAGCGTAATCTGCGGACTCTTCTCTTACGGAATAATGCCTATCACGCACGGGCAGCGTGAACCTTCCATGCCAGAACCATTTTCCCATGCCCCAGAAAATGCCACCCGCCGACCTCGTAAACTATTGTCAAACGATTGAATGTGCGGAGTTCTCGTAATAAGGCGGCTCGTCTTCAACTGTTCCGGCATCGGTATCTCCTCGCCGCTCTCCAGTACATTCCAGTACAGCACTAAACCCTTGTAACTCGACTTGGGTTTCGACTTGTTACCCGTCTCCTCACAGCGGTAGTCAATGCGGATTTCCGCCGCCATATGCGGACGAGTCTCCAGTTTAACGTGTTCATCCGGGCGACCATGCCGAGTGTAAGTGCGGTCACGGATAGGCAACTCCATGCTTTCAAGGTCCGCATTGCTTACCACGTCGTCAGCATCGTAGAAAAACCGCTGGATAAACTTCCGCAAAATCGACTCGACAGCCTTCCGTGCCGTGTTCTTTTCCACGGTCTCCACAGGCGTATGCGGCGCTGCCATCTTCGCAAAAGCAACACTCCATACGCTAAACGCATCGGACAATTCCGTCACTTTTTCCACTGGTATGTGCTTCCATTCAGCAGCATCTCCACCTGTCATCTTCTGGGAAACTACCCTGAGTACCAACGCACACCGTTTGTCAAAACTATCGTCCGAACTCGGGACGACTACTTTCAGTTCAGCCATTTATAACTCCTTATAAGCCGTTCAAAATTTCGTTCCATCGGCTCATACTTATTATCGGCAATTTCTCACTTCAAATATGTTCCATCGCCGGTACATAATTATCAGCCATTGGCACTTATGTTTCAATAGCTCCTAATCGTTTATGAGACTCTCGCAATTGTGTTTAGATCATTTTCAAATATTGTTCCATCGCTGACAAATAATTGCCAGCCACTGGCACTTGTGTTTCAATAGCTCCTAATCGTTTATGAGATTCCCATAACTATGTTTGAGTCATTCATCACTATTGTTCTATCGCTCATAAACAATTGCCAGCCACTGGCACTTGTGTTTTTCAGCTCAGAAATAATTATCAGACTCTCAGAAATAATTGCCAGCAGCTCAAACACAATTGCCAGACTCTCAGAAATAATTGGCAGACTCTCATAATTAGTGGAAAATCTCTACCCACAAAGGATGAGTAAGTGGCATTGTGGGGTAAACGGTACCAAAACCTTCCATTATCTTGGATAAAGAGGCTCGAAAACACGGGATGGCATAGTCAGCTTCATCCAGACGGGCTGCCATCCCGGTCTTTACAAACGCCGCTAAACGCTGATGCCACTAGCTCATCGGGAATCAGTTGATACTTGCGGCAAGTTCCTTGATTGCCCTTTTCCGCACTGCTATGACACGATCACACCATGCGTCAAACTCTGGATCGTCTTTCTGATATTCAGGATGCGCCAGAATATGCTCAAGCGTCCGCCTGATACCCTGATCAAAACGTACCTGAGCAGTAAAACCAGGTACAAGACGCTTGAGTTTTGTGTTGTCAAACACAACAGAATTGGCTTTGTCACCGATGAGTCCGCCAAAAAAGTTATAGGGGCCGCAACTGCTCAAAAACTCACTGGATAGGTGGACCGCTTTGAGTTCAACACCCAGGGCTTGGGCAATGCCGCCATAGATCTGATTCCAGGTGAGGGTTTCATCTGACGTGATCTGCACAGCCTCACCTATGGCGTGGATATTGCCCATGAGTCCCACAAAAGCACGGGCAAAGTCACTAGTATGGGTCATAGTCCAGAGGCTGGTGCCGTCGCCATGAATGATAACCGGCTTTCCTTCCATCATACGCTTCACTACCTGCCAACTCCCGTTCTTACCATGAACGCCAAGAGGTACATTCCGCTCATCATAGGTGTGACTGGGCCTGATTATCGTGATGGGGAAACCATGTTCCCGGTAAGCCCGCATCAAAACATCCTCACACGCAATTTTGTTCTGTGAGTATTCCCAATAGGGATTGGCAAGCGGTGTGGCCTCGCTGACGCGATAGTCGGCAAGCGGCTTCTGATAGGCTGACGCGGAACTGAGCCAGAGATACTGACGCGTTTTGCCGTTGAATAAACGGAAATCGCGTTCAATTTGGTTTGGCGTGAAACCGATGAAGTCAGCAACGACATCAAAGCTCAGGTCATTGAGTTTTACCTCAAGATCAGTGTCTGCGTTGATGTCGCAGGGGATTTGCGTGAGTTTGCCGGAAAAGAGATTGCTGCGGGAACCGCGATTGAGTAGGTAGAGTTCCCAGCCTTGTTCCAGAATCGTCCGTGAAATAGCGGTACTGATGGTTCCAGTGCCTCCGATGAATAATGCTTTCATAGGTCCTCCAATGGTATGCGCCGAATAGTTCATGCGCGAGGTTTTCATCATCATACCACAAAGCAGCCTGTTGTCAAACAAAGCAATACGGCCTATTTTAGTAGAGAAACCCAGGGTCACGGGGCGAAGTATAACCCTCTTTGTGAGAAAGGGGGGTTGGTGGATTGACCTAATGAACAAACATGGAGGTATTTGTGAAATTTACAAATGGGTATTGGCTTGTCAGGAACGGGATTGAAGCGCACTTTGCCGCTCAGGGCTATGAGGCGGAGTGCAATGAGGACGAGCTTGTTATTTACGCGCCGGATCATCCGCTGCGGAGCCGGGGCGACACCCTGGGCGGCGTTGTTCTGACTGTCCGCTATACGAGTCCGGCGCAAAATGTTATCAGAGTGCGGGTATCGCACTTTGAGGGGGCAATCAGTCGGGGGCCGCACTTTGAGTTGACGCCGGATTCTGGGTTCAAACCGGAGATCAGGGTTACGGATAAAGAAGCCATGCTCAAAGCCGGAGACTTTTCGGTTCATGTGGGGCTTGGAGATGCCTGGAATCCCCAGTTTTGCGCTGATGGCAAAGTGATTACGCAGAATGAATCGCGTTCAACCGGCTATATGCTGGATCGGGCGCAGGGACCGTTCATCAAGGATGAGCTTTCTCTGGGCGTGGGCGAATTGGTGTATGGCATGGGAGAGCGGTTTGGGCCGTTTATCAAGAACGGGCAGACTGTTGAGATGTGGAATGCTGACGGTGGAACTGCTAGTGAGCAAGCCTATAAAAACATTCCGTTCTACCTCACGAACAAGGGTTATGGCGTGTTTGTAAACAACACGGGCAGGGTTTCTTTTGAGGTGGCAAGTGAAAAGACCTCGCGCGTACAGTTCAGTGTTCCGGGTGAAAGTCTTGAATACTTTGTTATTTATGGGCCGTCGCCAAAGCAAATTCTTGAGCGCTATACTGCGCTGACTGGCCGACCTGCGCTGCCGCCTGCGTGGACTTTTGGACTATGGCTTTCAACCTCGTTCACTACGAATTACGACGAGCAGACCGTGATGAGTTTCATTGACGGCATGAGTGAGCGCGGCATCCCGCTCAGTGTGTTCCATTTTGACTGTTTCTGGATGAGAGGCGCTCACTGGTGTGATTTTGTCTGGGATGATAAAACGTTTCCCGATCCGAGTGGTTTGCTTGGACGGATCAAGGCAAAGGGGCTGAAGGTCTGTGTATGGATCAACCCCTACATTGCCCAGCGTTCTGTTTTGTTTGAAGAGGCGCGGCAAAAGGGCTATTTCATTAAGAAGAAAGATGGCTCGGTGTTTCAAACTGATCTTTGGCAGTCAGGCATGGCTATTGTTGACTTCACCAATCCTGAAGCCACGCGTTGGTATCAGGATTTGCTTGTCAGGCTTCTTGACATGGGCGTTGATTCCTTCAAGACCGACTTTGGCGAGCGCGTGCCGGAAGACACGGTGTTCCGCGATGGGAATGACGCGGTGTATTTCAACAATGGAGAGCCAGCTCTGTACCACAACTTCTATACCTATCTTTACAACAAAGCCGTGTTTGAGCTTCTGGAAGCAAAGCGGGGTAAAGGCGAGGCTTGTGTGTTTGCCCGTTCTGCGACTAGCGGGGGGCAGAAGTTTCCGGTTCACTGGGGCGGAGACTGCGAATCGACTTTTGAAGGCATGGCAGAGACGCTTCGCGGGGGTCTTTCGCTATCGCTGTCTGGCTTTGGGTTTTGGAGCCATGACATTGGCGGCTTTGAGGGTATGCCTGATGCGGTGTTGTTCAAGCGCTGGCTTGGTTTTGGCCTTTTGTCCTCTCACTCGCGCTTGCATGGCAGTAATTCCTACCGTGTGCCGTGGAACATAGACGATGAAGCGGTGGAGGTTTGTCGTTTTTTCACGAAGCTCAAGGCGTCGATACTGCCCTACCTGCTTGAAGGGGCGAAGGAAGTACACGAGACCGGCGTACCGCTCATGCGTGCTATGTTCCTTGAATTCCCTGATGATCCGGTCTGTGCCTACCTTGACCGTCAGTACATGCTTGGCTCCTCGATTCTGGTTGCGCCGGTTTTCAGTCCTGATGGTGAAGTTACGTACTACCTGCCTGCTGGAACCTGGACTAGTCTGATAAACGGTGAACAACGAGAAGGCGGGTGCTGGTTTACGGAGACTCATGGCTATCTGAGCCTTCCGTTGTTCAGGGTCAAGGACTCTGTCACGTTTTTTTGTGGATAGACTAGCAAGAGGGAAAGCAGGGTATACTGGGCTAATCTCGCTGTATGAGAGGCAGGAAACTTAAAGGAGGTATGTATATCTGTGTCTAGGTATCAAACTATTGAAGCTGATCAGCTTCAAGACCCGGTCAAGAGGAAATCGTTTCAGGAGGCCCTTAAGGCGGATCTTGCTGAAAGTGATAAGCGACGTAGCTTTACGGTTCAGCCATCGCCGGAGAAAGACCGAGTCTTGTCGGTGGTTGATCGTTTGCTGGATTTCTGGTGGTTCAATGTTACCTCGTTTTTTGATCACCCGCTTACCCACACTCGTTTTCTGCTCAGGTGCCAGAAACAGGGGCTGACACTGGCGCCGTCAGTATTAGCCCCGTTAGGTCTTGACCCTGATCAGTATGAGTTGGCTCTGTCTTCGACTCCGGTTCTTATGGATGCGGAGTCACCTGTTGACAATGATGGGGACAAGGCAGTGGCAGTCAAGCCGAACCTTGATTACAAGACGATCAAGCGACTGTATCAGAAACGTTTTCCTTTTCGTAATAAAGAGATCGTCAATCTTTTTTCAGACCCGGAGCATGGGTTTTCGCTTTTGTTTGTTGATAGATACCTGTTGAGAAAAATGCTTCCGCAGGCGCTTGAGGGGTCTGATCTAGGCGTGGATCGTTTGATGAAGAAGCGCTCGCCATATTGGACGGTTTCGTTTCATGCGAAGATAACTAAGCAGAGTCTGTTTCAGGAGCAGGATTGGATTTTGTCCCTGAGCCAGGACACAACGTCAGAGGAAGATTTGAGCGGCTATTGTTTTTCAGACTTCAGTACCATAGATGCGGTGTTCAGGCATATAGACGCGGTGCTGAATCAGGCTGTGGCTCAGGCGCAAGGCTCACTGAGCCACTATTCTGAGCAGCTCTATCCGTTTTTTTTAGCGTCGCCCGTGAGTTAAACAGAGGAGTGAAGGCGTGTCTATGTTTGAACAGGCTGTGGCTCAGGGACTGGGTTCATGGCCAGAGGGGACCGTATTTCTGGCGGCTGTTTCTGGCGGCGCTGATTCAAGCGCAATGCTTGCCGCGCTTGTGTCTTTACGGGAAAGCGCTGGGTTCCAGCTCTATTGTTTGCACATTGAGCATGGTATACGAAGCATGGATGAGAGTGAGGGTGATGCGCTGGCGGTTAAGGCGCTCTGTGAGCGGCTTGCGGTTCCGTGCTGCGTGGTTTCGATCAAGCCTGGACATATCGTGGCTGCCGCGAAGCACTGGGGGAACGGCATTGAGGCGGCGGCGCGTCATTTCAGAACGCAGGCTTGGCAGCGTGAAGCCCGGCGCATTGAGGCGGCGCGGGTACTGGTGGCTCATACTCAGGATGATCTGCTGGAAACAGCGCTTATGCGTATTCTGCGTGGTGTGGGTCCGGCTGGCCTTGCCGCCATGCCGCGTGAAAAGGGGTTGGTTCTGCGCCCTCTGCTTGAGCTAACCCGACGAGACGTTCTCGCGTATCTTGAGGAGCGCGGTCTTCCCTACCAAAGTGATTCTAGCAATGGCGATATTCGTTATCTGCGTAACCGCATACGGCATAAACTCATCCCCTGCCTTGACGCCTTTTTTCCCCAATGGCGAAGTGCAGTGCCGCACTTGAGCGAAACCCAGGGCTTGGTCGCGGAGCTGCTTGCCAATGAAGCGCGTGGCGTGAACTGGGAGCGACTGAACGATGAGCGGCTCAGAACTGCTGCCCCTGCTTTTTTCGCGCTCCCGCTTCTTCTACGTGAAGAAGCCTTGTTTCAGGCCATAGACACGCTTACAGAAAACAAGCCCGGGGTTGGACAGCCGGTCAAGCGGGCCAATCTGAGGCGTTTCAGCGAAGGCAGTCTTCGGGCCATGGACGCGGGGCTGATACGCCTTGAGAAAAGGGCTGACGGTATTGATATTTCACTGAGTTCTTATAATAGAAAAAAATATGATGAAGGCTTTGCGCTGGTGATAAGAGAACCGGGGCGCTATACCTTGTCCGGCTTCGGTAGTTGTACCCTGAACCTCACTATTGAGGCATGGTCAAACGCCTTTGAGGTTTGCGGAAGCAGATGCGCTGCTGTCTTACCGCTTGTATTCCGGCGGGTAAAAAATGCTCACGGCAAAGGCTATGTCATTAGTATTCTGGTGGAAGATATAAACGGCCCGATCGCCCGTATTACTGTTGACAAATCGCGGATAGCGTTCTTGGCTACTGGCGGTTCTGCATCAGTAGTAAGTAACACTTACCACTGATGCGGTGTCAGATCAGTCTTTGGAGTTGTTCTACTAAAAAATTTTTACCGAATGATTAGTTTTTGTAGCAAAATAGGTCAACACCCGCTTGACTCAATCCGTAGAGTGCATAAAATAAGTATATATGAGTGACTATCTTGATCCCAATAACGAGGAACTTCTCAAAGATTTCTTTAGTGAAGCTCAGATGCAGGTTGACACGCTGGAACAGAACATTCTAGTTCTGGAAAACGAGGCGGGTAATCGGGACGCGGTTGACGAGATATTCCGGGCAGCTCATACCTTAAAGGGTGGAGCGGCCACAGTGGAAATGATGGAGTTGTCCCACTTCACCCACCTTGTCGAAGATGTACTTGATGCTATTCGTTCCGACGTAGTTAAGGTGAACGAGGATGTGGTTGACACGCTTCTCGCGGCAATCGATATCACCAAGGCCATGTTACAGGCGCGCATGGAAGGATCGGTGTATCAGGAGAACACCGGCGATATAGAAGGACGCCTATCGGCGATCTTGCCGGAGGGCAACGGGCAGAAAAAAACCGCGGCAAAGCCAGCGTCCAAAGCGCCGCCTGCTCCCGCGCCGAAGGTAGCAAAGCCTACGCTCACCATCAAACCTGCAGGCGAGCTTTCCGAGTATGAATTGCTGGAACTTAAAGAATCGGTGGATGGCGGCCAGCCAATCTATCGCATTTCAGTACAGTTTGATGAGACTGGGCTTATGAATACTGTTGGTGGTATTCACGTGTATGCTTCGCTCAAAGGCGATGGTACCATACTCAAGACGAACCCTGATTTTGAGCAATTGTTTGAGGATAACTTCTTCCCCACTGTTGACTATTACATCTCTTCCAGTGTGGCGCTGGAAGAGCTTAAACGCCATGTACTCATTCCAGATGTAACACTTGCAGCGGAGATTGTGAACATTAATGATATTATTGATGTTTCGGACTCGACCACAACGCCAGACGTTGAGCAAAAAGCCCCGGTCGCGCAAGTTGCTCCCTCGCCAGTCGTCGCGTCAGCTCCGAAACCCGATGAAACGCCACCCCCAAAAAGTACAGGGGTTCCAGTGAAGCCAGCTGATGTAGGGACTTCGCCTAAAGATTCGGCTGATGCGAAAAAGGCTGGCAAGGAAGCTGGCGCCATACTGAGGGTTGACTCAAAACGCATTGACGACTTGCTCAACCTTGTCTCTGAAACGGTTATCACTAAGGCTACATTTAACCAGATCAGCAACCAGTTCACCGATCTCCTAAACGAACTACACGGACTTGGGGCAGCTTATCGCGACAAGATTAAGGGGCTGTTTGACAGCCTGCCCACGTACCTTGAGGAGATTCAGGGTGGGCGTTCTGTAAAAGACATCCGTAAACAAATGAGTGATGATTATGGCGATATTTTTAGCCTGTTTGATGGCTTTGAAACATCAATGAAGACCAACATGGGTAAGTTCCGCTCGACGGCGCAGAACCTGGGGCGTATCACTGGTGAGTTGCAGGAAGGCGTCATGCGTATCCGCATGGTTCCCATCAGCCAGATATTCAGCCGGTTTCCTCGTCTCGTGCGCGACCTTTCCAAGACGCTGAACAAAAAAGTCAGTCTTGTTATCGAAGGTGAGGAAACTGAGCTTGACAAATCGGTTATCGAAGACCTGCTCGATCCTATCATGCACTCGGTGCGTAACTCCATTGACCACGGCATTGAATCTCTGGCTGAACGCAAGGCTGCTGACAAGCCGGAAGAAGGCATGGTGCTTCTCAAGGCTGCCAATGAAGGCAACATGATCGTTATCGAGATATCTGATGACGGCAAAGGCATTGATGTTGATGCGGTCAAGACTAAGGCGATTGAGCGTGGGCTTATTCACCCGAACAAGGTGCTTACTGATGTTGAGGCGTTTGGCCTCATTTTTGAGCCAGGGTTTTCAACGGCAAAGACTGTCACGGACATATCGGGACGCGGTGTGGGGCTTGATGTGGTGCGTCGGCAAATCGAAAAGCTCAATGGCACGGTAACAGTCAGTTCCGAAAGGGGTAAGGGAACCAAGTTTGTTATTAAACTGCCCTTGACTCTTGCCATCATACAGGGGCTACTTGTACGGGTCGGTACTGAAATCTATTCGATTCCCATCACTTCGGTTATTGAGAGTCTCAGACTCAAGCCCGAAGATATCAAGATGATCGACAACTATGAGGTGTTCAATATCCGTAATGATGTGATCTCTCTGCTTCGTCTCAATCGGCTCTTTGGCATCAAGACTCAGGAGCAGCAGGAGTATAATTTCATCGTTATCGTGGGAAGCGCCGAAAAGAAGATGGGTTTCATGGTGGATAGTCTCATTGGAGAGGAGGATGTGGTGATCAAACCCTTACGTGACCAGTACACCAACTCGCCAGGTATTGCTGGCGCGTCGATTCTGGGCGATGGTTCAGTCTCCCTTATCATTGATGTGGGGCAACTGTTGGAACTTGGTCTCCGCAAGGAAATTGAGCAACGCCAGATTCGTGAAGCGGCGATACGGTAAATCATGCACGCGAAAGGAGCGCTAACAAAAAAATGGCAGCGGTGATAAAAGATTTGGCGACCGTAAACGCGGATCTTCAAGAACAGAAGGAACGAGTTGATACGGCTGATTTTAAGATGGTTACTTTCTCGCTCGCCGGGAAGGACTATGGCGTTGACATTATGAATGTGAAGGAGATCGCTCGGGCAGATAAGTTTACCTATGTGCCTAACGCAGTATCCTTTGTGAGGGGTGTGTATAACCTGCGTGGTGACATCATCCCAATAGTGGACTTGCGGGTCTTCTTCCACATGGCGGTTGAGAAGAAGCGGGACGGGACGGAGAATATGCTTATTCTCCACATCAAGGATCGTGTCTATGGTACCATTGTTGACAAGATTGATAAAGTGGTGGCTATCAACAGCGAGGCCATACAGCCGCCTCATCCCCTCTTCGGCGACGTTAACATTAAGTACATTCATGGCGTGGTGGAAAAACAGGGTGAACTCTACGTCATCCTTGATGTGCTTCGTATCTTTAGCCATAACGAAGAAGAAAAGCAGAAACCCCGAGCCGCGATACAGGAAAGTTCTGGCGATACCTTCTATGTGCCGCCACCACCCACTCCTGAAGAAGCGCGGGAAAAATTGGCGGCTATGGCAGACTCGGCTATTGGCTTTATCAAAGAAAGCCTGCTGGCCCTCAAACAGTTTGCTGTAAGTCCACTTAACGAGACTTGGGTGCGGAAGCGTTTCGCTGAGTGGGGCGCCACCCGAAGCGAGTCGGAATTACAGCTTCAAAACGTTGGCGAAGCGGAGGAGTACCTCTCAACGTTCTATTCTCCGGGAACAGGGAAGTTCTGGTCTACTGACTATGCCCAGCAGGTGCGCAGCACACTCCCTGATCTTAGCTCTAACAACATTCAGGTGTGGAACATCGGGTGCGGAAAGGGCTATGAAACTTTTTCGTTCGCGTGTATACTCAAGATGCGCTATCCTAATGGGCATATTAAAATCTGGGCTAACGACAGCGACATCATGGCTATATCGAATGCCTCCAACATGATTTATGAGCTTGAAGAAGTGCCGGAATATTGTCGGCCATTCATGGTCAAGGGGCGCAGTGGTTATAGCTTTAATCAGGCCATCAAGGATGCGATTGTCTTTGAGTACCACGATGTGCTGAACACCAATGCCCTGCCTGAGCTGGATATGATCTTGGTGAGGGATGTGCTATCGTTCTTTCCGGTAGCATCGCAGGAAGCGATGGCAAACGATTTTTTTGAGAAACTCAAGAAGCGGGGTGCTGTGATAGTTGGAAGCAACGAGGTGTTGTTTGGGGATAAATGGCAGGCCATCGGAAATGAGCCTGTTTCCGTGTTTATACGGAATGAATAATAATTTGGAGGAATTATGAGAGTTGAGTATATTAATCCTTTTGTTGAGTCCACGTTTAATGTACTGAAAGAGGTCCTTAACATAGACATCAAACGGGGTGATCTGAAGCTCAAGAACACCAGCATGCAGATTCAGGGTGTCGCAGCTATGGTTGGTCTTGCCGGTGATGTTCAGGGACGGGTACTTTTTGACATGAGTCAAGAAACCGCTCTCTTTGTTGCAGGCGTTATGAACGGTGCAGAATTCACTGTTTTTGATGAAATGGCTAAGGACACCATTCAGGAGCTTGCTAACATGATCACCGCACGGGCGGTTACCAAGCTCGGTGGTCTAGGTTTCAGATTTGACCTTACCCCGCCCACTCTTTTCACTGGCGACCACATGGAAGTATCGACCAACATCAAGGTCGAGGCGCTTGTTGTTCCCATGGAATTGGGCGGAAAAGGCAGACTTGAAGTGAACGTTGCCATCCGTGAGCGGACGTAAATTTTTCACGCAACTCTTGTCATTTCGCCTGTAAGCACTTGACAAGAGTTGCGTGTTTCTGGTAAAGTAGAAGAAGTTCGGGTGGTTAGCTCAGTTGGTGAGAGCACTAGCTTGACATGCTAGGGGTCACAGGTTCAAGTCCTGTATCGCCCATGACGGTAACTCTTTAAAACAAGAAGTTACCGTTTTTTATCTTGAGTATTATATGTGTGGAGTAGTCCCGTACATTCTCAATCCGGTTAAAGTTGTGGCGGATTCGATAGAATTATAAGTTATCTATGAGCAGTTTGTTTGCCCCCATGCCGCCATAAACACATGGTAGGAAGATTGCCTACATTCGCTCGGTAAGATCATCGAGGTTTTCAAGTGGTTCTAAATAGGCGTCTTGTGGCGGTCGTCCTATAGCAGTGCATCATCACCGCGCTCGGTCTCAGCGCGAGTTACTGAGATGAACTGCCCACGAGAGCGTGTCGGAATGTTGTCAAACCAGTGGTCAATGTAGGTGTTTATGAACTTCGTGTTAGCCGGGTTAAAGGACTCAGCTTTGGAAGAGCGCACCTTCAGCGGTATGTCAAAGGCACGGCAGAACGCCTCGTAGCGTTCCCGTAGCTTGAGGTACCTGACACAGGTTTTGTGGAGCGGATGAGCGCGATTCGCCGCTATCGGCTTCAGATAGGCTATGGCCTTGTCGCAAAGCCATAGTTTGCATGGAAGCGATTCAACGGAACAGCCGCTGTCGCCAAGATGCGCGCACACATACTCCCACTGACAGCATTGCCGGTAAGGCCGGCGGCATTGCTTGTCCTGCCAGCCACACACGTCAAGCTCCTTATGCAAGCGGTCAAGAACGCTACACATAGAGCTGTACGCGCGTTGCTTCAATGCACTCAGACCCGGCAAACTTCTTGATAAGGCAGCGCTTATCCGGTTTATCTTGTTAATTATTTTCATGTTCTTTCGGTTAAGGGACAAATAGGAACAATTCACCATACTGTCCGGTATACGGAAAATATTGGTTTCGCTTATATCCAGATACTCAAGGCGGGTAAGATTGCCAAAAGATTCAGGCAAGGCTCTGAGGCGTCTTCCCCGAATCACCAGCTTTTCCAGCCTCTGCAACTCGCCGATGCAGTCTGGTAAGGTTTCACTGTCATGATCCGTGATGTTCAGCATTTTCAATTCATGCACTCGTATAGAGTCCAAGCAAACCTCTTTCTTCACGCTAAACTTGCCTCACAACATTCTTTCTTGCTTTTTGCTGTAACCGCCATGACTATCTTAGTGTTCTCAAGCAATGCGTCAAGTTCCGTCTGCACGATTGGCTTTAATCCCCGCCGTTCTCCAGTATGGGCTTGATCAAAAAGCCCCCGGCACAGGCCGGAGGCTTTGTCTATCATGCTTCACGCCGCACAGCCCAAACAGGACGCGACGTTAGAGCCAGACCCTGACTCCAAAATTTCCCCCAAAACTAGGGTCTGGAAACCTAAATCCAGACCCAACAATAATTCCTAACCCCACATGCGCCTGTAAATAAAGCTCCAACGGTATAGGCAGACCGGGTATGAACCAAGAAAGCCCAACCGGAAGGCGGGCGCCGAGACCGATCCCAACGCCATCATGACCACTGCCACTGCCCCAGAAGTTCAGATGACCATATCCACCGATCCCAAAATACCAGCCTAAACCTATATCAGGGACCAAAGATGTATCTATAAGGTAGACGTCTCCGCTTACCCCAAGAGCAAAAACATTCTCCCCAATAAATAAATTGATTGCCCAATAAACCGGCAGACTGGGAACTTTGAGCGACAAGGCGGTTTCGCCACCACCTAGCCCGTAACCACCCTGAATACCGATCCCCAAGCCACCCGGATGCTGGGCAAAAACACCGGTGATACCGAGCGCAAGCCCAAGTACACCCACCATAAACAGCTTTTTCATAAAAAAAGAACCTCCACATTAACACGCACCTGATTTTTGATACTAAGATGCGCGATTTTTAACCCCATCGACGATGGGTGTTCCTATGTTACCGAAGTTCACCGCGTTGTACAAGCCTCTCAACGTACCGTTGTCGCCAAAAGTGTCTCACTCCCAGAGGCGGTGTGTCTGGCACCAGCGGCACTAGCGGCACCGGCGGCATGAACGTGAACACACATGAGTTGAATGTGAACACACATGAGTTGAATGTGAACATACATGAGTTGAACATGAATACACATGAGTTGAACGTGAATACACATGAGTTCGTGAAATTGCACAGGGCTGACTTGCAGAGACAAGTGCCCTGAATGTGAACACGCCCTAGCGGCACCAGTGTCGTGTTTGCGGTGGTAGTATGTCTGACACTGACGGCGTGTCTGGCGGCCACTGGTGAAGAAGCTTCTATATAAGAAAGGCTCTTATCAAATGTTTCCATATTAGGCTTTACTGCGGCTACTGCGTTTCCACCGAATGTAGATTTGGCGGCCACTGCTGTTTTCCTGCACCCGTTCCTCAGTCTCGAACTGAGGTATGGCGCGGAAGAGGTCAGCGAGTTTCTTGAAACCGTAGTTGCGGGGGTCGAACTCACTTGAGCGGTTGGTGATCTTCTGGCCAATACCGCCCAGATAGGCCCAGCCAGACTCGTCAGCAAGGTCATCCACTGTGTCGTGTAGGAGCTTGAGCAGCTTGTGGTCAACCTTAAATTCCTTGCGCACAGGCGCGGCAGCTTTGGTATCGTCCTCCTCTTCCTGTACGTCGCGCAAGATTTCAGTATAGATAAACTTATCGCAGACCGAGACAAAGGAACGGGGCGTTTTTTTCTCACCAAAGCCGTAAACCATCAACCCGCTTTCCCTCAAGCGCGAGGCCAGCCGTGTAAAGTCTGAATCACTCGACACAATGCAGAAGCCGTCGAGCTTGTCGCTGTAGAGCAGGTCCATCGCGTCAATGATCATGGCTGAATCAGTGGCGTTCTTGCCGCTGGTATAGGCGAACTGTTGTATGGGTTGAATGGCGTATTCAAGAAGTTTATCTTTCCATGAGCGGAGGTTGGTACTGGTCCAGTCGCCGTAGATACGTTTAACGCTGGCAACGCCATACTTGGCGACTTCGGCAAGCAAACCCTCAATGATGGCAGCTTGGGTATTGTCAGCGTCAATAAGAACAGCCAGTTTCGCCTGGCCGTTCTCAAGACCCTGACTTGAAAATGGTAATAGAGGCATTTCTGGAGAATAGGGGATTCGAACCCCTGACCTATAGATTGCGAACCTATCGCTCTAGCCAACTGAGCTAATTCCCCAAAGGCAGTCAATGTTTAACTATCAGTATCTTAGCAAACCATGTATGATTAGTCAAGGGGTTATATACAAATTATGTGGTATTTTTTGTTTCGCCTTGGGTTTGCAGTGATCTTTGTTGGGCTTCATTGCGCTTTGATGATCGGCCTGTTCTTGGAATGGCGGCATAACCAGCGTTTACGTGAAAAGGGGCGTCAGCAGCAGGCGCAGGCCGGGAGCGTCCGGCCGCGGGTTTCGGTGATTGTGCCGGTGAGAAACGAGGATCACTGTCTGGCGGGTCTGCTCCAGAGTCTTGTGTTACAGGACTACGCTGAGGCTGAGTATATCTTTGTTGACGACCGGTCTTCTGATAACAGCGCCAGTCTCTTACGCGACTTTGCCGCCGGGAGTCATGGCGCGAGTGTCAGGCTTATCACGCTCACGGAAAACCCTGGTCCAAACCATAAGCAGTATGCCTTGTCGCGGGGGATTGAGCTTGCATCCGGCGACTTTTTCTTATTTACGGACGCGGACTGTGTTGTTCCACGGGGCTGGGTTTCTGCCATGCTTGAGCGCATGAGCGATGAGCAGGTGGGCGCGTTTATTGGACCGGTCTTCAAGAACCCAGCAGGAAGCGGTTTCTTCCAGCTCTACCAGTGTTTCGACCACGCCATACGCTATATGTACCTTGCTGGTTCCACAGGCATTGGGGCGGCTGGTGGCGGCTTTGGAAACAACCTCA
Organism: Treponema sp.; assembly: GCA_031267685.1. Lineage (GTDB taxonomy): Bacteria > Spirochaetota > Spirochaetia > Treponematales > Breznakiellaceae > JAIRMT01. The sequence goes on along the minus strand of JAIRYV010000107.1, from coordinate 15,306 downwards.
TTCTCCGTGCAGCCGCGCTCAAACACATTGGCGGCTATGACGCAGTGCCGCCTTCGCCAACTGAGGACGCGGCGCTGGTATCCCGCCTCCGCTCCCACTCTGAGTATCAGGTTCGCGCTGCCATTGGTGCGGATACCCATGTATTGACGCGCAAGGAAACGAGCTGGCGGGCTTTTGTGAATCAAACCCTGCGCTGGAACAACGGGGGCTTGTTCAGTCCTGACCCAATCACGCGCTTTAACTTTGGTTTTCTCATGATTACCATATCTATGGGGATACTGGCGCTGCCTGCGCTTTTTGCGTTTCCGTCCCTTTGGCCACTGAGCGCTGCGGTTCTGTTTTCCATGACCATGGACAGCGTTGCCACACTCAGGCTCTTTGGTCAGTCCCTGCCTCAAAAAGGCATAGCCTACATTGTTCAGACCATCTTTACCCCTATATACTTCACGTTCCTCACGATTCTGGGTTTTTGCCGTGTCAAGGTTACCTGGAAAGACTCCCGGATATCCTAAAATGTGTATAACGTGCAACATGATTGGTATGTGAATTCTAGCATAATTGACCGAAACTAAATATAATACTCCTATGCGTAAACAATATGCCCGTGTTAGTTCTATAAACCGTTCCGGTATGGCGCCTGATGACAAAACGCCGGTAGAAAGTCCGATGGACAGAAGCTCGGTAGTATCATCAATCATAGGTGCGGTTTGCATTTGCATTTATATAGGAGCCATCGTATTGGCGGTTATTCGCATTTATGTTAGTGTGATGGATCGGCAGAGCATCGCCAAGCAGGAATTTTTCGAGCTGGTGAACACCGCGACTGAAGCTGCTTCGACGTCTGCTGTGATTACGACTCCCTCATTTCAGAATGCCATCAAAGAATCGCTTGCGCGCTCAAAGTCATTGAGGGGGGTCATTGTTTCATCAGGACAGTTTGGGGATCAACCTTTTGAGCAGGAACCTGGGGCTGCCATTGCATGGGATGATGGGGTACTTCGTTTCAAGACAGGGCTTGGCTTTCCCAGCCCGGAGAATGTGTTTTTTGAGCGGCTCCAGATTGGCAACTTGCGGGACATTAGCATCAAAGCGACGTATAGCTACCTTGATAATGCTGCCATTGTCGCGGTGTTGAAGTATTCCCTTATTATAATTGGTGGCGCCACCGTAGTGGCGCTTCTTGCCATGGGCTTACAATTTCTCTTGTTACACGAGAAGAAAAAGACTCAGGCCGAAGCCTTCTCGGATACAGTGGGCGGGAAGTACCGTACTGACGGGGATGATCCTGAGAACACGCCGGAGGGCGAGGATGCTGAGGAAGTTCCTATGCTTCGCGATACGGACATTGACGAAGAACTTTTCGCTGATCCTGAGCTAATCTCTCCGCCGAAAGCTGAGAAAAAGCCATCTATCAAAGAGCCAGGATGGGACATTCCGGTAACGCCGGTGCCGCTCCCGCAAAAAGACTCGACGCCAAAGCCAGAAACACTAGTTCTGGATCGGCAGAACCGGCCTGCCAGCTCACTTTGTTGGGAAAGCGATACTAAAGACCGGCTCGCTGTGGCACTCCGCGAAAGCACCAGTGCTGAGAAAGACCTGGTTGTCATGCTTATAGAACTCAAAGCCCCTGACAATGGCGTGGCTGATGAGTCTTTGTACCGCATATTTGTTAGTGAAGCGTTGGACTTCTTCTTCTTCCGGGACCGGCTCTTTGAGCGTGGACAGCGGGGCATAACTGTTATCCTGCCGGGTATGGACCTGGATGGCGCCTTTGTCAAGGCAGATGATTTCCACAAGCGGGTAAGCGATAAGCTAGGCGCAAAGGCGCAGATCTTCATTGGCCTGAGCGCCCAGTCGGGCCGGGCTGTTAAGGCAGATCGGCTCCTCATTGAGGCGTCTGGGGCTTTGGCAAAGCTGGTGGAAAACCCAAGCTCGCCCATCATGGCCTTCAGAAGCGATCCCCAAAAGTACCGTGACTTTATGGCTTCGCAGAACAAAACAACTATTTGACACGTTTCCGGCCTTTTAGTATGCCGCCAGTATGCCCATGAGGCGGTCTTTGTGTATAGAGCGTAGGAAGCTGGCAAGCCGCGGCCCCTGGTCTTTGCCAATGAGCGCCTGATATGCCGCGCGAAAGAGCGCCTTAGCATCAAGCCCCGCGTCTTCGGCAACCTTGTAGATGGCTTCGGCACAAGGCTTGTCGTCAGTATATTTGGCAATGTTGACGACGACCTGTTCCCGCAGTAGCCGCACTGCCGCGGCCTCCGCGTCTGTGAGCGTGGCGCATTCACCTGCATTGCGCAGCTTGAAACGGAAGTCCTCTGGCGCGCAGTTATCGATCCAGTTTTTGGCGCACACACTGCGGGCGAGCAGACCGGGTCGTTGCTCTGGTTTTAAGTCGCTGAATGTACTAAAGGTTTTGTCAATGTCGCCATCAGCAATCTGCAATAAGTTGCAAAGATGGCGGAAAGGTATCTGATATGGCATGGTGTCTGGCACTGCCGCAACCTGCGAGAGTTCATAAATACGCCGCGCCTTCTGATAGGCAGTTTCGTCTTTGGCAGGCTCAACGTTCCACGCGATACGCTCAAGGCGGTCATAATCCTCGTAAATCTTGATAACATCAAGGTCAAACGAAATCGAGAACTCAGTGTTCGGGCGCGTACCGGCAAAGAGATAACGTACCAACTCCGGCGTATACACCTTGAGAACGTCATTGAGATCGATCACTTCGCCCTTTGAGCTGGATATTTTGCCGACCGAACCTTTGATGCCAATGAAGTCGTAACGAAAGCTGACTGGCGCGTCATAGCCGTACACGTCCTTGCACACAAAGCGGGCAGTGTCAAACGAGCCGCCAGCAGCGTGGTGGTCCTTGCCTGCTGGTTCAAAGTCAACCTTTTCGTAGTCCCAGCGCATAGGCCAATCAATGCGCCACCCGAGTTTGACACCTTTACCGCTCCGCAAGTCAACGGTCTCTTGATGTCCGCAGGCGTTGCAGTGATACGTTATACCCCATTCGCCATCCCAGGCGTCAATGTCAGTGTCATCACGGTTACAGGCGTCGCAGAACACGCTTATGGGCCACCACTCGCCTTGTATCTTGTGTTCCTCATCGCGGAACTTGTCCAATATGGTTTTCAGGTGTTCCCGCTGTTCCAGTGCCTTGCGGATACCAATAGCATACATTGAAGCACGGTATCGTTGCGCCTGATACAGGTACTCTGGCGCGATGCCCACCACTGGCAGTATAGTTTCCACGTCGACCTCGTGATGGCGGGCGTAGCTCTCATCGCGTTCCCATGGGTCAGGCACCATAGTGATGGGAAAGCGCAGAAAGTTCTGCAGTTCCTCCTGTTTAGGCATATTCTGAGGAACCTTGCGGAACACATCATAATCATCCCACGAATAGATGAAGCGCACGGTTTTCCCCCTGTCCCGCAAGGCCCTCACCACTAAGTCAACAGAAATGATTTCTCGAAAGTTACCGATATGCACAGTTCCAGAGGGCGTGATGCCAGAGGCGCAGGTATACAACACCTTATCCCCCTTTTCGCGGATTATCTTTGCCGCAGTTTCGTCAGCCCAATGCCCGCCATGTATGGCGACACCGCTATACGCGGCGTCTGTTTGCTTTTCTTTCATAATACAGAGAGCATATCGGGACTCGTCTGCCCACGCAAGAGTGCCATTAGATAAACTTTCCCTTCTTTATCGGCAAGAAGCGGCTTTAATGCTGGCAAACGCTGTTTTGGTATAGTATCGATAAACGAATGAAGCTCTTTTCTCAATGCGCTTGTTGTCATTTGTGTTTCCCCTTTCCCTTATAGACTTGCCCTCCGGCGGTTCTTGTGCCAGGTCGTCTATTGCGTCCGTAATCCGGCTTAGATAGCATCGGGCGCTTCGACTGACGACAGACTCGCCAGTCAATTCAGCGCCCGATGCGGTTCCTTAAAGCCAGAACTCGTAACCAAGGGTAGCTTGGATACCCATGCGGTGATAAAGTCGTTGCGGATTGTCGTTGCCAATCTTGAACTCCATGTCCTTTATGTCATACTTAAAGTGGGTGTCCACCGTGATGAAGCCCGGGCCAACCTTGAAGCCGAGAGAAAAGCCCACCAATGCCCCAAAGTTCGATATGGGACCAAAGAGCATGCTTATTTTGGCATCTTTCAGGTTTTGTTCAGAGAACTCAAGTTTATCGCTCAAAGGTATGCTGATATACGGCATTACGAACAGCGTAAAGATAAGGGACTGCTCATCAAGAATGGGCGCTGTGGTCAAGCGTAGACCCAAGTCAAAGACATCATACGAGAAGGTATAGGTTTCCGAAATCGCACCGCTCGCATCTTTGGCTTTCACAGTCATCCCTTCTCCCAACGAGAACATCCCGTTTAACCTGATACCGCCAGATCCATTCTTAACTTTGTTTAGACCAAGAGAAAACTGACCGACAATCGGGATATTCTGGGTATTTTCATATTCCGTCGCTGTAGGAGAGAACCGCATGCTGCTATCTGACAGTAATCCAGTGCCAGCTGCTTGATAGCTGAACATGAACGATGTGCCGCCTCCAACGCCAAGTACAAAACGATTGGTTCGCGCTGCACGCGCCTGCTCCCGTTGTTGAGCCTGTGTCTGCCTCCGCGCCTCTGCTTCCACCGTTCTCCGCGCCGCTTCCTCTTCCCGCCGCGCTCGTTCCTCTGCCGCCTTACCGGTAAACTCCTGTATATCCGGGTCTGATTCGCGGACATAGATCAGGGAAAACGCCGCTTGCTGGGCAGTCTCAACGTTGATCGCCCTGATGCTGAATTGATAGCGACCAGACAGGGGCTGCAAAGTGCCGGTGATAACATACCTCGCCCCGAGTTGGTGTCCGATTAACGCGGCTTCGCTGTCACTTACCGCACCGCCGTTCTGATACCTCACTTCCTGTTCCAGAGTCGCAATATCGCTCCGGTTTATGACACTGAAGAACCTGCTCAGAGTAAAGCTGCCGGCGAGATTGTTCACCACATAGTTAGACAGCATGGTATTGGCACTTGTACTCGACAAATCCTGAAAGTTCAGCACAACAATGCCGGTTCCGGGTTCTTCCTGACTCAACTGAGTCTCAATATCTACCCGCACCTGCTCAATCGCCTGAGATAGACCAACTTGCGCCTGCTGCCGTTGCCCAAAGACAAGCATTGCTCCAAACATGAGCAGATATATGCCCAATACATACTTTTTCATGTATACCTCTCAACTTAGAATTTATTAAGATTAGCCTTTTTATTCCTATTTTGTAAACAGGTATCGCAAACAAAACCAAAAAGGGCCGCGCTGTTAGCTCGTATGGTATCCGCGAGATTTTCAACACTACTGCCACGGAGTTGCGCTGCCAGCTTGTATATCTCGACAATCATGGCGGGAGTTGCGTCCTTGCCCCGAAACGGAACCGGCGCGAGAAACGGGGAATCAGTCTCAAGGAGCAGGCGCTCGTCTGGAACAAAACAAAGCGCTTCCCGCAAGCCCTGAGCTGACTTATAGGTAAGGTTTCCGGCGAAAGAGATGGAATACCCCAAGTCGAGAAATGCACGGGCAGCAGAGACATCATACGAAAAGCAGTGAATGACCCCATGAACATCCGGGTACTGCGCAAGAATAGCCTGCGTTTCGTCAGCCGCATCCCGTGTATGGATGATGATTGGCAAATTCAGACGCTGCGCCACTTGCAGATGCAGTTCCAGCAACTCACGTTCACCAGCACGGTTTGTGCCTTCTGTGTTGTGGTGATGGTCCAAGCCACATTCCCCAATAGCAACCAAGAGTTCCGATGGAGCAGCCTTGATATGCTGTTCAAGCAGGCGCATCTGCTCCATCGGTTCAGCAATAGCCTCAGTCGAAGGCCAGATACCTGCGCTGAACCTGACACGGTCAAAGGCGCGAAAGGCAACTATCCGGTCAGACAGGTCAGTCGCATTCGTTCCAACGTCAATAAGGCCGCCAATGTCAGCGTCAAATAACGTACCGACTGTTTCCACCGGCAACTTAGATAAATGAGCATGAGTGTCAATGAAACAAAACATAGTTGACTATAACAGAATAGTGTGTTAGAATACAAGTCATAGGCCGAGATGGTGGAATGGTAGACACCGGGGACTTAAAATCCCCTCCCCGCAAGGGGGTACGGGTTCAAATCCCGTTCTCGGCACGAGCAGAGTCGACCTCTTACACATTCCCTAGAGAAAAGTCCCCAGTGATCTTATAGCGCTTGCCATCCCGCGATACCTCAAGATGACGCTCTGGGAAGTGACTGGGCAATAGGTCGCTGATCAGGGCGGCAGATTCAGTCATAAAAGTTTCTAAGCGCTCCGGCGGGACCCGATCCAGCGTGGCAACACGGCAGGATATGAGATAGCCACGACCTTTCTGGGATCCAAGTCCAACGGTAAAGTCAGGGGCAAGCTCGAAAAGGCCATCCATCTCTGGATTGCTCGTGGTTCCCCGCTTGGGGCGATTAGGGTGCATAGAAAAAGAGCCGGCCCAGCGCTCCTCCATGATTTCATCAACCTCGTTGAAGAGCGCATCAAGCCGCGCATTAAACTCAGACAGTTTGGGATGCTCTGCCATGTGTTAGTCCGGCATGGCCAGAGCCAGCACTTCCTCAAAGCGCTCCACCGGGTGAAACTCAACGCCCTTCTTCACATGCTCTGGGATGTCATCAAGGTCCCGGAGGTTCTGTTTGGGGATGATAATGTGCCGCGCCTTGTTCCGCTGGGCTGCAATGGTTTTTTCCTTGAGACCTCCAATGGGTAAGACCTGACCAGTGAGACTGAGTTCCCCAGTCATAACGAGCCTGTCTACGATAGTACGGTTCCGCAGCAGAGAAAGAAGCGCCGTAGCCATGGTGATACCAGCAGAAGGGCCATCTTTGGGAGTCGCGCCCTCTGGAATGTGCAGGTGAATATGATTCTTCTCAAACCAGCTTGCCTCAACGCCGTAACGCTCGCTTCCAAGCTTGCGCGCGTAGGTCATGGCAATGGAGGCTGATTCCTTCATAATGTCGCCCATCTTGCCGGTGAGCGTGAGGCCCGCCTTACCAGGCACAGAGGTTGCCTCAATCACAAGGGTATCGCCGCCCATGTTCGTCCACGCCAGACCCACCGACATGCCCGGTCGGTCAGCCCGCTTGACTGCGCCTTCCGGGAATAGGGGCTTGCCCAGATGCTTTTCAATAAGCTTCTTGTCAATGGCAAACTTGATCGCCTGCTCTTTGTTCGCGCCACCAGTAGCGTCGCCACCCACTTTCTCGCTCTCTTCCACGATCTGCTTTGCCAATTTGCGGTGTATCTTGTCGAGGTTCTTCTCAAAGGTACGCACTCCTGCTTCCCGCGCATAACCATTGGCAATGTGAAGCAGGGATTCCCGCGTATACTTAACCTGATTCTTCTTGAGGCCATTCTTCTCAATGCTTTTAGGGATAAGATAGCGTTTAGCAATCTCCAACTTTTCAGTATCAATATAACCAGGCAATTCAATGATCTCCATGCGATCAAGGAGCGGAGAAGGAATTGTGTCCAGAGTATTGGCCGTAACAATGAAGAAAATTTGGGATATGTCAAAAGGAAGGTCTAGGTAATGATCCCGGAAACTGTTGTTCTGCTCAGGATCAAGCACCTCAAGCAAGGCGCTTGCTGGATCACCCTGAAAGCTGGCGCCCATCTTGTCGATCTCGTCGATCATAAACACCGGGGCTTTGGTTTTAGTAATACGCAGCCCTTGAAGTATCTTGCCAGACATGGCGCCAATGTAAGTGCGCCGATGCCCCTTGATCTCAGCCTCATCCCGCATACCACCTACCGAAAAACGGAAAAAGGCTTTTCCCAGAGCATGGGCAATAGACTTTCCCACCGAAGTCTTACCCACTCCAGGCGGCCCCACAAGACACACAATGGAACTCGTCGGCTTGCCCTTACCCATACCAGTGCTTTTCCTCAGCTTGCGAACCGCAAGGTACTCCATGATGCGGGTCTTCACATCTGTCAGGCCATAATGATCGTTTTCAAGTATCTGTGAAGCAACCTTGAGGTCAAACTCCTCTGGCGCCGCATCGTTCCACGGAAGCGAGACAATCGTATCAAGATAGTTCCGCGTAACCACAAACTCAGCGGAATTGGTGTCCATAAGGTTAAACTTTTCAAGCTCCTGGTCCACCACTTCCTTAACCTCACCCTCAAAGTTAAAAGCGTCCAGCTTCTCTTTAAAGCGTTGATACTCAGAACTCTTCGCGTCAGCAGCCATGCCAAGCTCGGCCTTGATAGCCTTGAGTTCCTCCTTGAGGAAGTAGTCCCGCTGGGACTTCTCGATCTTCTCGTTGATCTCCTTCTGAATCCGCTTCTGTATCCTCAAAAGTTCCTGTTCTTTCTTGATGAAGACCAGCACTTGTTCCATACGTCTACGAACATTGAGGGTTTCAAGAATCTTCTGCTGTTCCCCCTTTTCGATATTCAAAATACTGGTAATGAAGTCCGCAATCTTTCCCGGATGATCGATATTGATCATGTTGAGTCTCATCTCTTCAGAGAACAGCGGGTTATTCTCGGAGATTTGCTTCATCTCGCTGATGAGCGCCCGCGTGAGCGCCTTAACCTCGCTGGTTCCATCTTCCTCGTCATCAAGATACTCCACCGCCGCTGCAATTGGAGCACTCGAGTGGAGCGTTTTTTTGATACAGAAACGCCGCAAGGTCGATATAAAAATGTTTACACCCCCTTCAGGCATATTGATCTTCTTAACAATCTTCGCCACCGTTCCAACCTGATAGAGGTCAGTGATGGCCGGCATCTCAGTATCAGTCTGCATCAGCACCAGGCCAATATACCCGTCAGTGATAACCGCCTCCTCGACCACCCTCACGTCAGGTGGATTGTTAATCATAATAGGCGTGAAAATACCGGGAAATATAGGACGCCCCATAAGAGCTACAAGCGGTAGTTTATTCGGCAGTATCTGATCTATAGGAATAACATTTTGTTCAGGCATAACAGTTCCTTCTACTTAGTTAAAATCTCTATTTAGAATATCATAACTATAAAACTGAATGTCCACTATTACATGATGCATCCAGGAATTCAAAGTATCACACCCATCGGAAACATCTCTCCAGAGATTACGTCTCACGTGTCTGACCTTCTTCATCGATCCTATTCAGCGACCTTGCTGAGAAAGAATAGCTCCAGAATAGCTCTCCTTAGTATATCTACTACATCCTTCCTGACTTGAAAGCTATGGGTGTCTGGCACAGTTGTGGGTGAAACCCGACAAACTTTGAATTACTGAGGCATGTTAAGAATTCAAACGCCCATGAGCGTTGCCATTACTGGCGTAGACTAGCCGCCAGCTCATGCAGGGAGTCATAGGGATAGAGCGCACCGATGGTGGTGTTCACCTGTTCCGGGCCGCTTCCACCAAAACGCACTAGTGCGTCCGACGTCATGAACTCGCTCAAAACTTGTCGGCAAGCGCCGCAGGGACCCACTGGTGTTTCCGAGTCTGGTGCGGCGATTGCCAGCGCCACAAAGGAGCGCTGACCCTTACTCACGGCCTGTACTACGGCGCTTCGTTCTGCGCAGATAGTCAGGCCAAAGGAGCGGTTCTCTACGTTACAGCCGGTATACACGGTTCCATCAGCGGCGAGCAGAGCCGCTCCCACATGAAACTGCGAGTAAGGTGCGTAGGCAAAGGCTGCCGCTTTCAGAGCTTCGTTAAACAATGCCTGCATCTGCGAATCAAGCGCGAACGTGTTTGATTCAACCCGTGTTTCTTCACAGGACCTTATCAGACTAGGCTCAGGATCGTTCCCATAGTTCTCCATATTTTCCTCCTGAGACAGTATACGTCAATATCTTCTTGAAAGTTTAGCACATTATGGAAAACGAATTCCTTCTATAGAATAGCGTCGAATCGCCGACACACTCACTCGTGAGGTCTTGTTCTGGACGGAACGAGATGTTAGTTCTGGACGGATCAGGGTGTTAGTTCTGGACGGATCAGGGTGTTAGTTCTGGACGGAACGAGGGTCTCGTTCTGGGCGGATCAGGGGTCTCGTTCTGGACGGAACGAGGTGTTAGTTCTGGACGGAACGAGGGTCTCGTTCTGGACGGAACGAGGGTCTCGTTCTGGACGGATCAGGGGTCTCGTTCTGGACGGATCAGGGGTCTCGTTCTGGGCGGAACGAGGGTCTCGTTCTGGACGGAACGAGGTGTTAGTTCTGGGCGGATCAGGGGTCTCGTTCTGGACGGAACGAGGTGTTAGTTCTGGACGGATCAGGGGTCTCGTTCTGGACGGAACGAGGTGTTAGTTCTGGACGGATCAGGGGTACATAATCCAGTATGCCGCTATTCAGGGCGATTGTCGCCCGTTCCTTGTGTGTCATGTTTACTCTTTAACCCGATGCGAGCGCCCTATGTGGATATGATTACCGCATTATGGATATTGCCAAGACCGGTGGCAGCGATTTTTTCACCCTGTCTGTAACCCCTCATCCAGCGCCAACAACGCATCCTTTGTTGCATAAGGACGCCAACTGGTTTCTGCACTCGTTTCCCACTCACCATGTCGTAGTTTACCCTATCTTCATAAGCCGCGTCAGGTTCTAGCGCACTGTAAAGCGCTTGATAGCCCCTTCCAAAGTATCCAAGCCTTCCCCGTTCTCCTCAACCTCTTTGTAAGCCTGTTGGGATGTGGCGAATACCAACTCAGTCCCTTGAACCACTTCGCTCACCCGTTCCTGTATTACCTCGCTCATCTTTGAAAGTTCCTCTGACATTCGACGCACGGCCTCTGTCTTGATAGTCTCTGCCTCTTTCCTCACTTCTCTGGTTATATCCTGCATATTGTTCAGATTATCCAAGATCAGCGCGGAACGAGCTGCCTGCTCCCCTAGGGCGGCTTTCACCGTCTTGACTAGTTCTGTATTCCCCTGTATCAATTCATTCGTCTGCTCGTAAGCGGCCTCTATCCTGCCAGACACTGCAGCGACCTCGTCAATCCGTTTCTTAATCTGACTCAATGCGCCGCTCGAATCCTTGGCTTGACCCGTAGCGGTCTCCGCAAGCTTGCGTATTTCCCCAGCCACCACCGCAAAGCCCTTGCCAGAGTTCCCAGCATGAGCCGCTTCAATCGCAGCGTTCATCGCCAATAGATTAGTCTCGTCTGCCACATTCCCGATGACCTTGTTCATCTCCACAAGGCTTTCAGAGTCCACTCCTATCTGATAGACCACTTGGGTAGACTGGACTATCTGGTCGTGTTCGAGCTTAGAACTGTCCACCAGCCGCTGAATATGTCCGTTTAAGCTGACGACTTGCTCCTCAATGGCGTGGTTATGCTTAATCATAGCCTCTATCGCTTCCGACGACAAGCCTATCTGGGATGCCTGTTTCTGTATCAGAGTATTGAGGGAGCCTATCTTATCATCTATGTGGGACACAGCCTTACTGACTATCTTTGATTCTTCTTTGAAGCGCTGGTCTACATCGTGGATGGCTTGCACAATTTCCGAAGCTGCGGAGGATGACCGGTCTATTACTTGTTTGAGTTCTGTTTCTTTGGAGCGCATATATTCAAAGGAGCCTGCGATATTTTTGACCAGAGCAGAGATATGCTCATTGATGGCGTTAAAGCCATGAGAAAGCCCCGAAGCCTCCGCAGTTCCATATTCTGGGATTGTGCCAGAGAAGTCGCCTTGGGCGATAACTGCAGAGTAGGACTGGAGGTAGCGCAAAGGCTTGACAATAATCCGCGTGAACGCCAGCGAAGGCAAAACCGCGAAGGCAGCAAGGAGTAACCCGGCTATGAGTATAAGGAAGAGGACGCGGTTAGCGTCGCTAAAGACAGCTTGGACTGGGACAACGGAGACTATGTACCAGCCTGCTTCAGGTATGAGAGATGCAGTGATGAACACATCCTTATCCATTATTGAGAAAGAGGCGGTGGACAAGACGGAAGTGCGGTAGCGTTCCAACCCCAATTCAGTGAAGAAATCTTTTTGCATTACCGCACTCTCGTCCGGGTTAGTGATGAACAGTCCTGTCTGGGTAATCAAAAAAGTTTGCTGTTCCGGCAGAAAGGTATTGGTGTTGAGCATGGCTCCCAGAGCTGCGATAGACACATCCTCGGCAATTACCCCTAGATCCCGGCGGTCTTTATCAAACACTGTTTGAGTCATAGTAATAACAAGCATCCCAGTATTTGTATCAACATAGGGCAGGGTAAAGGTAAGTTGTCCTTGGGCTTTCTTAGCATCAATATACCATGAACGGTCAAGGTTATTCCACTCTTGATTTGGCGGAATAAGGCCGTTACTTGCCGCCAAATAACCTCCAGGACTATTCCAGCGGACGTTGCTGGATACAAAAATCGACATCACGTTATCCAAGGTCGCCTGAACTGCATCAAGATAGTCGCTCAGGGTGTCCCTATCAACCGTTGGCTCTCGCATATAGGGGATAGCGCCGATAACCGTATGCTCCATGAGCGCGACATTGGTGGCAATGGTAGCCCCCACCCGATCGCTCATGTACGAGATGTTCTCTTTGGTTAGCTTTTCAATTTGGGTATAAGAAAATCCACGAAAATTAATAAAGAAGAACAGAGACAAGGTTATGGTGATTACCAAGATTATAGTTAAACAAACCGTAGTAAACAAAAATGTGAAGGTCGGCTTTTTACGTTTCATTGCATCTCCTTTAGTTCCATTTACGTATGGCCAGTTCAAAAGGACTGTCCGTTACCCCCATATCTTGAACAATAGACACGGTTTTGAGGGAGTCGATGTACGTAATAACCGATTCTCCAGATACAAGGAGAGAGAGACTCGTTTGCTTTATCTGCTCTATCAGCGCGTTGATTTCGTTAAGAGAATCCAATACCTGACTCCCATCTGAATTTTGAGTGTTCATAGCGTCTTGTATAGACAGTTCTTCTTCTTTCACTGTATCAATAAGCCTCACCATCTTATCGAATTGTTCCTGTGCATAGATAGCGGATTCCTTTGACGTATCAATAAGAGCCTTGATACTACGCAGGTTGTCGGTTATTTTCGTCGCTTGGCCCCCAGAACTATCCGCAAGTTTGCGAATCTCCCCAGCAACCACCGCAAAGCCTTTGCCTATGCTATCCCCCGCGTGAGCCGCCTCAATTGCCGCGTTCATCCCCAGAATACTCGTCTCATCAGCAATAGCACCGATTACCTTGCAGGCATCCAGTAAGGCGTTTGATTGCTCCGCCACCTGAACAGTGATTTCCCCTATCTTATAAAGCCGATCCTTGCCTATCGAAGAAGATTCATTCAGATGCAGCACGGTTTTAGCGTTATGCTCCAGATTCTTATGAATAGACCGGACGTTTTCTACCATCTGCTCTATGGCTTGAGATGACTGCACCACATAGGCGGCTGTCTTACTTATCTGCCCAGAGAGCGCTTGAACTGTATCGCGGTTCTTCTTCAATTCTGTAAGACTCTGTTCGCAGACACTGTTAATCATATGCCTAGTCTTTTCATTAGCCAGCGACTCTTTCTTAAACTCCATATAACGCTGACAGTTTTCAGGCTTGTTAAGCTTGTTGATGATAGCCACAGCCATCTGTTCACAGCTCCTATACCCGCACGCTCCACAGTTTAAGCGGTCAATCGGCTTCTCCTTATGCATAGCCTTAAATGCAGCTTCAAGCTCCACAGAACTGGGAGAACTCACCATGCCCTTAAATAGCTTCGACCGATCAGTATAAGAACGGTGGTATAAGCCAGCTTCCCAATACTTGTTAAGTGTCTTTTCCAGCTTGTCCCGATGGAAGAGCTTCTGCCAAAAGGTGGGCTGGTATTTTTGCCGCATCTCTTGCTGCCGCCGTTCCACAGAATACTCCACGTCGTCAAAGTGTTTACTCTGATTCAGCGTCCCTGGCCCGCCGTTGCAGCCCATAGAGCAGTTAAGGCAGTCTACCAGCTTATAGACAGACGATTTACCCCGCTTTATGGAATCTCCAAGATACGCCAAGTAATGATAAACCTCATGGGGACCTTCTATCTTACGAGTATAACTGGAAACGTCGCCGTCATAGCGCTGTATGGTACGCATAAGTCCGCCAGGGATCGAAAACAGAACAGCACGTTCCGCAGGGGGATTATCGTAATCGAGTATGGGATAGTCCGTTATAGCCCGAGACTCGGACTTAAGATAGTTTTGTATGGAACGGAAGGTTACATTATAGTTCCCTATGCCCACTAAATCGAATTCCCGCCTCTTGGAATAGCAAGGGCTTATGGCAGCTATGCGGTAATCTTTATATTGAGGATAGAACCGCTTAATCATTTTCATCGTATGTATCATAGGACTATCCACAGGGGCAAGGTAGGGGATAAGTTCAGGACGATACATCTCGATGAAAGATACGAGGGTAGAACAAGGCTGGGCTATCACGAGCGGAGGGTTCACTGCTTTCATATAAGCAAGATAGGACTTAACCGTAAGTTCCGCACCAAAGCTCACATCAAACACCGCTTTAATGCCCAAAGACTTCAGGAATCCGTTTACCTTGAGGTAGGAGCCTTCAAAAGCAGCGACAACTGCAGGGGCGACTATGGCGATGATATTAGCGCCGCTTCTCAAGTCGTCCATGAAAAGCTCAAAGTCGTCGATTCCGATACGTGCGCCATGAGTACAAGCCCTGATACACTCGCCGCAACCGATACACAGTTCTGGATGATGGTCTATTACAGCGCCAGCCCCGCTATTACACATTTTCACTGGACAGACCATAATACACCGATGGCAATTAATGCACTTTTCCCCCAGCACTTTAATAACTGGACGTAACGTTTTATCGTTGAAGTAAGAAGTCCTCGCCTTTAGGCGTGAAGAATTGTTACTATCCAAAATATAACCTCCCATGAAATAAGACTAATTCACTTCTGATATAGAATAAGTCCACTTATACTAGACGCCGTTAGCAAACATACCGCTCGCCACATACACCTTTGCCACCGCTACCTGTGTCGGGATTATTGCTGATTGTCCCGCCATTCCCAGAGTAAAGAGGCCCAAATGTCCTAAACACGAGTGTCTGAGACAGAGGAAAAGGCAAGAAAAGGGTGAATTTGCGCTGACTGGGGCTTGACAAAGATGGAGAACCCCCTATAATTTCGCTTGCCGCTTGCCGCTTGCCGCTTGCCGCTTGCCGCTTGCCGCTTGCCGCTTGCCGCTTGCCGCTTGCCGCTTGCCGCTTGCCGCTTGCCGCTTGCCGCTTGCCGCTTGCCGCTTG
>JAIRYV010000064.1 GCA_031267685.1 Treponema sp. | reverse complement strand
CACAGGCTAGTGTCATTGAACAGCATAGGCTAGTGTCATTGAGTGATTCTAGCTAGTGTTATCGAGTGATTCTAGTTAGTGTCATTGAGTAGCATAGGCTAGTGTCATTGAACAGCATAGGCTAGTGTCATCGAGTAGCACAGGCTAGTGCTATCGAATAGCATAGGCTAGTGCTATTGAACAGCACAGGCTAGTGTCATCGAATAGCATAGGCTAGTGTCATTGAGTAGCACAGGCTAGTGTCATTGAGTAGCACAGGCTAGTGTCATCGAGTAACATAGGCTAGTGCTATCGAATAGCACAGGCTAGTGTCATTGAACAGCATAGGCTAGTGCTATCGAATAGCACAGGCTAGTGTCATTGAATAGCACAGGCTAGTGTCATTGAACAGCATAGGCTAGTGTCATCGAGTAACACAGGCTAGTGTCATCGAATAGCATAGGCTAGTGTCATCGAGTAGCACAGGCTAGTGCTATCGAATAGCACAGGCTAGTGTCATTGAATAGCACAGGCTAGTGTCATCGAATAGCATAGTACGGAAAAGGGGACTACGACCGAGCTATCGCGGACTACAGCCAGGCGCTGCGGCTTGACCCTAATTATGCGAGGGCGTATAACAATCTTGAAGACGTTTGGCGAGCGCGATCATGGTAGAATAATTCACCACGTAGAGGGAAGAAGCAGATTTATCACTGCCGCAGCAGTGTGTGTGTGCGTGGCGTGGCTTGAAACGCGCACATACGTGTAGTATCATTTTCGACCATAAGCTATACATAAGCTATACATAAGCTATATATAAGGAGGGAAATATGCCAGTGGCAGCATTGAAAGAAGAACGAAAGGCAGCTACGCCTGAGGAAGTCTGGGCTTTGTTGAGGGAGGTTGGCGAAAAACAGAAGGAAAATGCCGAACAGATTGCGGAGTTGGGCAAGGAGTCCCGCGAACATAGGGAGCTGATGGCAAAGACGAACAAGGAACTCGCGGAATTGAGTAAGGAGACCCGCGAACAGCTTCGTCAGTTGACGGTGAAGATGGCAAAGACGGATGAGCAGATCGATAAGTTGACGGCAAAGACGGATGAGCAGATCAATAAGTTGAATCAGCACATTGGGAGTCTTGATCAGGATATTGGCGCTTTAGTTGAGGGTATGCTGACCTCTAATCTATTCGATAAGTTCCATGCGCTAGGTTACGACTTTGATAACGCTATAGCGAATTGTACGATCAGGGAAAAGGAAACAGGCTCGAAGAGGATGTTGGCCGAGCTTGATATGCTCATGCTCAATGGAACAATGGCTTTAGTGATTGAAGTGAAGACTCGTATGACTATTAAAGACGTGGATCAGCATCTCAATCGCATGAAGCTGCTGCATAATCATCCTAATAGTTTGTTAGGCGGGAGAACATTGTATGGGGCTATGGCTGGGGCGAAAATGACCGAGCGATCGAGGAGTTACGCTATAAAGCGGGGATTCTTTGTGCTTGAGACTTCAGGTGATACGGTGAATATAGCAATGCCGGAGGGCAAGCCCGCAGTATGGTAAGCGTTGTCTTGGAGGGAGGCAGAAGCGCGACAGCACAGCCACAGGGCGTTACCCTGAATAGCGCACGCTGGTTGTAAGCGTGGTGGAGTGCGCGGGCAGACAGCGCTTGGCGGGCGAAGGCGCGGCAGTAATTTACATAACACGGGGGAAAGACCGCATAAAAGGTGTTTGCCATTCACTTAGCATGCTTTCTATGCAGAAGCGGAAACTTTTTCCCTGATGAGATCACCAATAATTTGAGCAGGACTTTTATTGGCGGCCTTGGCTGTAGTCAAGAGGTAATTGAGAGAAAAATCATCCAGCCCCATAAGGCGGGCTTCCCTAAGACTCAAAAAACCTGTCCCATTCGGGCCGAGTTCGGGATCGGTGCGAGTAACAAGGTCATCCAGTTCCCAAGCTTCCTGTTCAGTCATTTTCGCCATAATTATCTCCTAAAACCAAGCTTAACGAGGAATGATTTCCGGCATTTCATGGCATGAAACACATTGATACAATCCTCGTCAATGGGATTATACATTTATTTTACCCCGAAACCTCGGGTCATGCAATGTCAACGCGTGGGTATCTGGCACTGTAGCAGCGGAACTCCGCTATCTATCAACCCGCTTTCCCAGTTGTCCGGCTTTCTTCGCCAGCCTTGCGCCATCCTCCTCTTGGGCTGCGGGAAACTCATCCCACACGGGATCAAGGCAGTTGCCCGGCTGGAAGAGCCTGAAAAACCAGGGCGCATCATCAACAAGCGGAGCAAGCGCTTCAACGTCGTTATCCGTAAAAAGATCACGGGGCAGGGCAAGACTGCGAAACTCGTGATTAACGCCTGTCGCATGGATAAGCGCGGCACTTTCCTTTAGCTGGACTGTTGGGTTTTTCGCCCCCAGCATAGTGTAACGTACCGGAGCGAGTTTCAGGTCAAGGGCAATGTAATCAGGCGTGGTTTCCCTTTGCCAGAACAAGGTTTCCAGAACATGAGGCGCCATACCATTGGTATCGAGCTTTACTGGAAGCCCCAGTGCCTTGATGCGGGTGATGAGGGCAGGAAGCCCGTGATACAGGGTCGGCTCACCACCGCTCAGTACCACGCCGCCCAGTACAGCGCGGCGTTTCTCAATATGGCGCAATGCCTCGTCAGGCGAGATGAACGCCTGATCTGGCGTGTCGCTCGCCAGTGCCAGTTCACGGTTCTGACACCAGGGACAGCGGAGATTACACCCGCGAAAGAACAGTGTTGTCGCGACCTTACCCGGGTAATCGACCAGACTGGTCTTTCTAAGCACAAGTAAATTATTGACGTTCATCGCTAAACTATACTGCTTTTCATCAGGTTTGACTTCATAATTGGCTGAGGCTTTTGCTATTATATGAGTATGTATAAAATCATCCTGTTAATCTCGCTTGTCTTCATTATGACTAGGCACGTGTACGCTGATCTTGGTTCATTTAGCGACCGAGTTATTGAGTCGGAGCAAAACCCTGAGCCTGAAACGCCGCCTGCATCCAGCAATGACCAATCGTCGGATAACAACTTTACCGCTTTTTTAGCGCAGCTGTTCGGTATTCTCTGGTTCTACGACAATGTTTCTATCTATTACGCGGATTATCCTTACCAAGAAGGGGGGTATATCCAGCATCCGATCGAGAATCTGTTCCTAAATACAAAGGTATATGCCGATAACGCGAAATACTACTGGTTTTCAATGAGTCTGAGCGGTTTTTATCTCAATGGTATTGGCGGCGGCTCATGGGTTTCGTTCAGTGGTAACGCCTATAAGTTCATTGGACCGTATGCTGATGTCTATGTTATAACAGATGCGCGAGAGTTTCAGATTGGCACGCGCCTTGGCACGCACTTTTCGCTCGTGCAGTTCAACCCATTCAGCGCCAGCTTCTATGTCCAGTGGCAGTTCTGGAACGGCGTGCTGTCGCGCCATGGGGTTACGACAGGCATTGAACTGCGCCTATATCCAGTGAAGCCGCTTACGTTCAGGCTCAAAGGGGGCGCTCAGCTCTTTGAGCGCTTTTCCATAGGCGAGCTGGAACTTGAGCTGGGTATCATGATTAAGGCATGGGAATGTTTCGCGGGCTGGCGTTCATGGACGCTCGACAACGAAACAGTTCCCTCATACTCCGGCGCATATCTTGGAATCCGGCGCTATTTCTAACGTATTGCCAGAAAGTTCACCAGTATGGTTTTGCCATCAGGAGTCAGAATCGATTCCGGGTGAAATTGCAGGCCATAAACCGCGTGGTCTCGGTGCTGTACCGCCATGATTTCGCCATCACTCGCGGTGGCAGTTACCACGAGCGTGTCCGGGAGCGTGTCAGGCATGGCGGCGAGTGAGTGATAGCGTGCGCCCTGTATGCTGGGCGGCAAACCCGCGAACAGGACGCTGCCCGGCTCAAGCGTGATGACGGACGCCTTGCCGTGCATGAGGGTCTTGGCATAGGAAATTGTGGCGCCAAAAACTTCGCAGATGGCCTGATGTCCAAGACACACGCCTAGAATCGGGATGTTTCCCGCAAAACTGGAAACTACATCCTCACAGATGCCCGCGTCAGCAGGTCGTCCTGGACCCGGTGATATAACAATATGGCTGGGGTGAAGCACGACAATATCAGCGAGGGAGATTCCATCGTTACGGACAACCTTTATATCAGGATTGATGCTCCCGATGAGCTGATAGAGATTAAACGAAAAACTATCGTAGTTATCAATGAGTAGGATCACTTTGTTCCTCCATTTACCTGCTGCAAAGCGTTTAAGACTGCCTGCATCTTGTTGTTACATTCCTCGTATTCGTTGTCTGGCACGCTGTCCGCTACGATTCCAGCGCCGGAACGGACAAAGACCTTGCCGTTTTTCTTGAACGCGATTCTGATGGCGATGCAGGTATCCATGTCGCCGGTAAAGGAGATATAGCCGATTGCCCCGCCGTAGATGCCGCGCTTATTGTTTTCAAGCGCGTTGATGATCTGGCAAGCGCGTATCTTTGGCGCGCCGGAAAGCGTCCCCGCTGGCAGAACCGCATCAATGGCGTCAAGTGCGGTTTTGCCAGCGCGAATCTTCCCCGTAACAGTGGAACCAAGATGCATCACATGAGAAAAGCGTTCAACAGAAAGGTACTTGTCCACCGAGACCGAACCGAATTCACAGAGCTTTCCCAAGTCGTTACGGCCCAGGTCAACGAGCATAGTATGCTCAGCACGTTCTTTGGGGTCTGCGAGCAATTCTTGTTCAAGCGCCTTGTCTTCGTCGAGCGTTGCGCCGCGTCGCCGCGTACCTGCCAGCGGGAAGGTGAAGAGCGTCTTATTCCTCAGTTTGACCAGCGTTTCTGGTGAGGCGCCTGCGATTTCAATGTCGTCGCTAGAGAAGTAGAACATATAAGGCGAGGGATTTGTCTCTCTCAGAATACGGTAGGTCTCGAAGATGCTTCCTTCCACATCAGCCTCAAGCCGGTTAGATAGCACTACCTGAAAGATGTCACCCTCGTGGATGTAGTCTTTGGCCTTTACCACCATGTCGCAGTACTGCTCTTTGTCAAAGAGCGCGCGAAACGAGGAGCGTATAAGCAAGGGCTTGAGTTTTGCGCTTTCCCCACCTGTGATGAGCCGCTCAATGTGGTCTAGTTCGCCAATAGCGCGTTTATAGTTTTCCTCCAGAGCCTCGGTACTGATATTCACAATGATGATGATAGTTCCCACAAGGTGATCGTAGACGATTACCTTATCAAAGAGCATGAGGTCTACATCCTTAAACCCCTCGCTGTCTTCAGCGTCAAGGTTGAGACATGGCTCCTCGTATTTGACATAGTCGTAGGAGAAGTAACCGACCAGCCCGCCTGAGAAGGGCGGCAGTTCCGGCAGTATCGGACATTTGTTATCTTCGATGATCTGTTTGATATAATCGCCTGGTTTATTGGTCGTGAGGTTCAGGCGCGTTCCATTTTTAATACTGAGCGTGCTGTTCAGGCAGGTGATTTCCAATTTGGGGTCATACCCTAGAAAGGTATAGCGTCCCCGTTTGTTCGGGTCTTCAAGGCTTTCCAGGATAAAACACTGCCTACTCACGTTCTTGAGAATCAGGAACGTATCAATCGGCGTTCGTGTTCCTATTGGCATACTTTTTGAAACCGGAACCCTTTGATAGCCACTGGCAAGCGCGGCTACCTGTTCCAGGCTTGGGTGATAGCTCATACAAACCTCTTTATGATAGTTGATATTTCTTTATAGAGAAACGTATGTAGTATGTCAAGTCTTCTCATCTTGACAAGTCCCCTTGCTTAACACCCGAAGACACTCAGAGCGTGTTCATACCCATCACCAAAGGGGTACGAAGACACTCAGAGCGTGTTCAGACCCTTCACCAAAGGGGTACGAAGACACTCAGAGCGTGTTCAGACCCTTCACCAAAGGGGTACGAAGACACTCGGTGAGTGTTCAAACCCTTCACCAAAGGGGTACAAAGACACTCGGTGAGTGTTCAAACCCTTCACCAAAGGGGTACGAAGACACTCAGAGAGTGTTCAAACCCTTCTCCAAAGGGGTACGAAGACACTCGGTGAGTGTTCAAACCCTTCTCCAAAGGGGTACGAAGACACGCTGAAGGGGTTCAGACCAGGCGCGTTACTTTGGGCGGGGCTATGGATTGCTTCCCCACAACTCGTCCATCAATAAAAGTTCTGCCATAAGACTGGTAGGCGTTACTTTCGATATGTTCAATAAGCATCTTAACCGCAGTCTGACTCATGGCCTGAAGGTTCACCTCAAGGCTCGTAACGCCTAAGCCGTCGGTTACCAGTTCACTTTCATTGTCAAAGCCCACGATTGATACATCGCGAGGGACTTCCAGACCAAGCTCCCGGAGACGTTTGATCACGATACCTGCCAGTTGGTCATTGTTGCAAATATATGCAGTAAAGTCGCCGAGGCGCAGGTCACAGTCGATGTATTGTCCGCGCTCATCGCGGTCGTCAATGGCTGGTTCATAGGGCAGTTCCACCTCAAGCATAGCTTTGCAAAAGCCCATGTACCGGTCGAGTATACTTGTCGTGGCGGAGGTCGAACCAATGAAGCCTATCCGCGTATGTCCCGCGTCAATGAGCAGTTTGGTAAGGTTGTAGGAACCAAGAAAGTTATTCGAGGCCACACAGTCACAAGCGCCAATGTCTGAATAGAAATCGAGAAATATAAGACGCTCCACTTTGGCCGTAATCATGGCAAGATAGGGATCCGGGAACTGTCCAAGGAGGATAAGGCCGTCAGCCTTGTTTGCGGTGATACAGGCTGGAAGCATACAACGACTTTCTTCATCATTTTCAACGATTTCAAGGGTACCTGAATAGGGTGTTTGTTTGAGGACTGAGAGTAAATGCCGGTAAAAAACCCAGTAAAAGGAAGATTCACCCAAGTACTTTGCTGATATAAGGATGCCAATGGTATAGGTTCGACCCATACGCATAGCGTGAGGCAGGCCATTGTACACATACCCCATCTCAGAGGCTTTCTGAATGATCGCCTCCCGCAAATCATCGCTGACCCCTTCCCTGCCAGTAATGGCCTTACTGACGGTTACTGTGCTTATACCAAGCTCATTAGCAATGTCGCTCATCCTTACTCGCCGCATACTCTCCGTCCGTACCTAGTTTATACGTTACTTTAGATACGAAGCTGGCGTCTGTCAAGGCTGTATGCAAATTCAAGTTGAGCCTACAACATATACTTTGCTTTTTATGGACGTTTGCCTTTACTGATACTACTATATGAATATGATTATCCCTGACAACACGAGTCATACCGTTAAGCGGATTCTGCTTATCATTGCGGGGTCTATGCTGATGGCGTTTAATATCAACACATTTGTAAACGCTGGTGGGCTTATCCCAGGCGGGTTCACCGGACTTTCTCTCCTTATCAAAGAATGTGTATTCCGTTTCAGCAATATTGATATTCCGTTTAGTGTCATCCTCTATATCCTGAACTTGGTACCAGCGGTTATCAGTTTCCGGTTTATCGGGAAGTGGTTCACGTTCTATTCCTGCCTGATGATCCTTCTCTGTGGCCTGTTCACGGACTGGATGCCATCGATGTTCATCGACTTTCTCCAGCTTCATGATATGCTGCTGTCTGCTGTATTCGGGGGTTTGCTGAACGCGAGCGCAGTCATACTGTGTCTCATGGCCGGCGCGACCAGTGGCGGTACGGATTTCATTGCTATATTTATGGCTGAACGGTATGGCAAGGACGCATGGAATTACATTTTTGCTGGTAACTGTGTTGTACTGGTGGTGGCAGCCTATCTCTTTGCTGTTGATAGGGCGCTCTATTCCATTATCTTCCAATTTACTACGACCATAGCCCTGAACAAGCTGTATCATGGCTATAAGCAGAAAACGCTGCTCATTATTACCAATCAGGTGGAGGCAGTGTACAAACTGATTCGTGATGAAACACACCACGACGCAACTACGTTCACTGGAATCGGGCAGTATAAGAAGACCGAGCGGGTACTGCTCTATTCTGTAGTGGCTGCTAACGATGTTCCTCATCTGGTGAATGAAATCAGAAAAGTTGACCCGGCCTCGTTTATCAACATCCTGAAAACAGAGCAACTGACTGGCCATTTCTACAAACCACCCAAAGACTGATCGGGTGTCAGACACAGAGCAGGTGTCAGACAGACTTGGTTCACCGTTGCGCCAGCCAGTGATCAGCGCATCTCTGACACTGCATCCACTATGTATCTCAAGACTTAGTTCCATTTGGCCGATTTGATATATAAAGCAAAAAAGGTATGCTAAGAAAATTGGTGTATTAAGGAAGCGCTATGCTAAACCACGAAACTGTATCAGATCGTAATGAAGACCTCTGCATAACGCTTCAAGCCGTGCCGCATAATGTGAATTGTTTTGTGATTACCCTTTCGGGTAACATCAATACGCACAACTCCAGTTACTTTCACGATGAGATCACCAAACTCATTGATGCTGGGTATACGCGGCTCCTTTTTCGCTGTGGGGCGCTGGTGAAAGCCTCATCAGCCAGCATTGGCTCTTTCGTCGCGCTGCTCAAGGCCGTGAAGACAAAGGGTGGGGATATGGCGCTGGTTGAACTGTTACCGAGTGTGCATGATGTCTTTAAACTTTTAGGTTTTGACGATATCTTTCTCATAAAGGAGCGTCTGAGCGAAGGATTCGCCCTATTTCAGAAAGGGGAAAATAAGATTGGATCAGTCTTCCCTGTCGTGTTTAAGTGTCCAGTCTGTTCGGTAGGTCTGCAGGTAGACAAGGCAGGGCGTTTTCGGTGTGAGATGTGTAAGGCGGTCATAACGCTTGATCAGCGGGGACTAGTGTTCTTGGGATAAAAACTTTAAGGTAGGTATTATGGAAAACAAAATTGAGCAGTATCTCATTGATCTCATGTTGAGTTATCGTGAGGTAGAGAAGAACCTCTGGTTCATTGATGACGCGGAACACGATCTCGAAGGGATTGCCGTTATGTACACGGAACCGCTGGTGGTAGTCCGGGCGCTTGTGATGGAAGCGCCTACAGAGAAGCGGCTTGAACTTTTTACCAAGCTTCTTGAGTTGAACGCTTCGGACGTGGTTCACGGCGCTTACGCCCTTGAGGGTGAACAGGTTGTTTTAATTGATACGCTTGAGTATGATACTCTGGATTATCTGGAATTCAGGGCAACGCTGGATGCTTTCAGTCTTGCCCTATCCCAGCATTACCCGATTCTTTCAAGTTATCGACCCCAGTAGAGGAGATCATAATGGGACTTTTTTCAAGATTGAAAACGCTTGTTTCGTCAAACGTGAATGACATGATAAGTAAGGCTGAGAAGCCGGAAAAGATGCTGAATCAGCTTCTCATTGAAATGAGTGAGCAGTTGATTGAATCAAAGAAAGCAGTGGCTATGGCCATCGCCGACGAGAAGAAGCTGGAACGGGAAGCTGAGAATCAGCGCGCCCAGGCTCAAGAGTGGGAACGGAAGGCTATGCTCGCGGTACAGGCTGGCAAGGACGATCTGGCCAAAGAAGCGCTCATACGAAAGAAAGAGTATGATAGCGCTTACGCTGAGTACCGGAAGCAGTGGGAAGCCCAGAAAGCTTCGGTTGACAAGCTTAAGGAATCGCTGCGGGAACTACAGAACAAGATCGAGGAAGCCCAGCGCAAGAAAAACCTGCTTGTGGCTCGTGCCAAACGCGCCGAAGCTCAACAGAAGATACAGAGTACTATCTCAAGTGTAGCAGGGAACCGGAGCGCGTTTGACGCCTTTGACCGCATGGCCGCAAAGGTTGACCAGATGGAAGCTGAGGCTGACGCCTCACAAGAGCTTGAGAACCTGTCCGCAGACGCGAGTCTGGAAAAACGTTTCTCGGAACTGGAACATTCCGACTCTTCGGCTGATCTCATGCTTATTGAACTCAAGGAAAAGATGAAGGCTTTGCCGGATAAATCCTAATAGCTTGTGAGGTGTTGTGAACCAGAAACTACCTATCTTCGTTAGATTGATCCGCTTTGTCTGTCTCTGGTTTATCAGCGCGTTTGTGGTGTTGACTACCGCGTACTTTCTGGCGATCCGCATTGATCTGGCGCGTATGCTTTCGTTTACCCAGCAGGAAGCTAAGATCGACTCCCTGCTTACTGCTGGCTGGCGTTCTCTGCCGCTGAGTGTCTACATCACCATGCTGTTTGGATTGAGCTACTGCGCCCAGTATAAGTTTCCTATTTTCCTTTCCATTATTCATATGGTGGTTTTATCCCTGCTCTGGATCGGTTTTTTTTCACTGATACTCAGCGTGATCCAGAGAGGATCGCCCTGGCCTACCGAAACGTCTCATCATCTGGGAGGAGTGGGCCTTATCACGGTGGATGGGGACCAGTCTCAAGTACTCCTGCAGGTTCCTGATTTGTCGGGTATGCAGGTGATTGCCCCGCCGAACTCGCCCCTTATGTATGAGGACACGCAGGTAGGGCTTGGAGTCCCCTCAGTCTTTTTCAGAAATGATACCATGTATTTTATTATGGAAAGGATATTGGGTAACTTCACCCACGCTGGCGAGCAATGCGGTGTGCGTTTGCGGGAAAGTTTTTTATCGTTTTTTCTGTATATACTCGCGCTCGTGTTTTGCCTGAGTACCCTGCGCTTCGTGTTTGACGCGAGTTCATGGCCGCTGGCGAATCTGTTTCTGGGTGCGCTCCTGTTCTGGGGCGTACTGAAGCTAGAGACTCTGCTTGATTCGGAGCAGGCGCGGACGTTTATAAGCGCCATAAACGGGGAAGCTTTCCCCATGTTTTTGGTAGTTCCACTGGCCTTATTCATACTGGGGCTTGTGTTTCTTTTACTTAGCTTTGGGAATTCTTCTCTTAAAAAGAGGTGGGCTGCCAATGAAGATTACTAAACCGTTCATTTTTTCTGCTTATGTGGCTGTCTCCTGTCTATTGATTATGGTATTCCGGTTCTTTATGCCTTCCACCCCAGTACCGCTCCCCATCTACTCTATCCAGTGGCGTTTTATGGGTGGATTTCTTGCCTGTTTTTATTTATTTCCGGCGTTGGTTCTTTCCGGCCTTGTGATCCTATTTGGCTTACAGAAAAACCCACAAGAAAAGTTCGGGCGTTTTTCACCCAAGCTTCTGGACTACTTCAAGACTCCGATCATCATGGGCATTGTAGCGACGTTGGTGTATACGCTGCTCTTTCTTCTTGCCGCGCCCCTTGTCCATGATTTTGTCTCCACACTACAGTTTCGGGGAGAGCTTTATGCGCAATCCAGAGCTGGCGCCGTGAGGTACGCGGAACAGGGGGAATGGCCTGATGCGAATCAGTTTATGCGTGTATGCGATTCGATATGGCCAGAAAACCCTGAAAACGAGTCTTTGCGGGAGCAGATCGAATTTGGTATGGACAGTTGGCGTCTCCGTTCCTCGCTTCGTGATGGACCCAATGCTATTGATGAAACGGTTTCCCGGAATCGCCATCCGCTCGGTCAGGAACCGGTAAGTGTGACTGAGGCCCTTGTCATGGCGGATACGGCGTTTGGTGAGGAACGTTACTATGACTCCCACTGGCTCGCCATACTTGCGGGCCGTCTTGCACGTCAGGGCAGTGTTGAGGCAGCACAAGCCCAGCGACTGGCCACCATCGCGTGGAACGCGCTAGGCGCCTTCACACCTTCCGCACAGGAAGAGGAGGCATACTACCTGTACCACCAGAAACGGGAGGGTTATGAGGCAGTCGTAGCTGGTGACTGGATCCATGCCTACTACATTTTCAAGGCGCTTGCCCCCCGGCTTCCATCTGACCCTGACGTGGCTAATTTTCTTGTCTTGAGCGAAAAGGGCGCTCAGAAAAGCTCGTTCTTTGTTGATGAAGTTGACGAGCATGTGGGTGAAATGCTCTCAGGGATGCTCTTTTCCCTACCCATTGACAATGGCGGACGCGCAGCTCTACGTGTTTTTTCTCTGTCCACCATGCCGGACGTTTCCTACGGTATTGGCTTTGAGCTTATGGCGTTCTCTGCCGAGGGTACATTGTGTTATGATCTTACAACGCCTTATGTAAAGATATTGCCTATTCGCCTTGACGGAACCGAAAAGCTCCTCATCATGCTCCGCGCACTTTCGCGGGAAAACGAGGAAGCCAGTCTTGATCCGGTCTGGATTGGCGAGGAGCGTCCATCTATCACCAATGCAGACCTCATACTGAATGTGAGCTATAACGATTTTCTCCTTCTTTCAAGACTCCGACGCGGCCTTGATGTGCTTTCGATAGATGAGCTTTTTACTGCCTTAGATCACTTTGGAGACTATGGCTATATTACCAAAGTATTTGAGGCTGAACTTATCTACCGTCTAAGCGAACCCCTGGGCATGTTGTCTTTGGTGATGCTTATTATTATTGTTGGCTGGTGTTTTCGTTCATCAATACGTCCCAAATACTTGGGTATCCCCATGCTGTTTATATTGCCATCAGTCTTCAATGGTTTGGTGTTTTTCTTTCGCAAGCTACTTAACCTTTTGAGCATCACATCAGTCATTGCCTTTAGCTTTTCCACCGCTGCCATTGTGTTTGGCGTTGGACTTGTCTGCTTATTCATTCTCAGCCTGATAATGGTATCTGCCCAGCATGGGTAAAGCGAGGACGCGTCTTGGAAACAAAGTGCCTGCTCTGGTATGCTGAAACCACTATGCAAACAACCATTGAGAATTATTTACGCGAGTGTGTGCGCGAAGGGGCATTTCCCGGCGCATCGTGGATCACGGGAAACCAGACTGAGGTTTTTGAGCAAGGTACGGTGGGCCTTCTGGGTCAGGGACTGGGGCCGGTACTCAAAGACAGCATTTATGACATGGCCTCAATAACCAAACTGTTTGTGGCCTGCGCCTTGATACGTCAGCTTGAGGACGGCCTTATCCGCCTTCAGGACATGGTTGATTACTTCCTACCGTCATATAAGGGTACGCCCAAGGCCTCTATCACGCTGTTTCAGTTGCTTACCCACACCAGCCCCATTGCCGGTGGCAATCGCCTTTACCTGTCGGCGCACACCAAAGCTGATCTATTGGAAGAAATCATCTGGACACCGCTTCGCGCTGACAGCTCTGAGCGCGTTGTCTACACCTGTGAAGCGTTCATCCTTTTGGGAGAGATTGTTTCGGCTATTGATGGAGAGCCGCTTGACGCAGTGATACAAAAGCGGGTACTTGATCCACTTGGCATGAAAGAAACGATGTACCGACCGTCGGCAGCCTTGCTTGAGCGCATTGCTGCTACTGAAAACGACCCGTGGCGAGGCAGGGTTTTACGCGGCGAGGTACACGATGAAAACGCGGCGGTGATGGGCGGCGTAAGCGGCAATGCCGGCATTTTTTCCACTGCCGCTGATATGTCGCGCCTCGCAATCGCCATGCTTGACTCGCTTGAAGGCCGGGGCTTTCTGCGGAAGCCAAGCGCCGAGCTGATGACGCGGAACTACACCGAAGGTCGGGGCGAAAATCGGGGTCTGGGTTGGATGGTCTGGGAGCGTGGCTCTTCGGCCGGGGATTATATGTCAGCGCGTGCCTTTGGTCACACGGGCTATACCGGCACAAGCCTCTGGGTTGATCCAGTTTACCGGCTCTACGCGATTCTCTTAACTAACCGTGTACATCCTACTCGCGAAAACACGCGTCTGTTTCGCACTCGCAACATTTTCCATAATCTGCTTATACTGCACTATGGAGAACGCGCTTAGGGACTTGTTCGCACCGTTTATGAAGACCAGACGAATTTTTCGGCGCTTGTTTTTGGGTAAAAGTCAAAATAATGCTTGACAAGCTATATATGGCAGGGTTAAGATACTTTCTGTGGGTATGTTAACCTTTTTACACACACATCCGATGATGAAGAAGTATCTTGCTTGTTTGCAGCCGGCGGCAAATGCTGCCTGCTCTATTTTTTCACATTGGTGTAAAATTGTTGTTGACAAGCCGACGAGAGTAGGATATACTGGTTTCAATGGTAGCAGGAAATGGTTCCTGATAAGGTCGAAAGACAGCGGTCTGGAAAGATTGCTTATAAAAGAAGCGCTCGGTGGGGTGCGATCCTTAAAAAGGGAGGTGTTGTAGTATGAAAAACGCTTTGAGAATAACAATATTTAACAATCTGCCCCCCCCCCCCCCCCCCCTATAGCGCTTTAAATTTCGTTTCATCCGCCCAAGTCGCTGGGTGTAAAGCTCTCCGTGTAGAGTTCGCGTATACTTCTTCTCATCAGAATTCTGTTTGTCTCGTATTGTCCGATGTACGGATAGGCAGTATCTCTATTCTTATTGGTAAATCTGGGAATTCCGTCCTCTTCATAATGTGGACAGACGGGATTCCCATTTTTTATGCGCACAGGAAAGAACTGACGGCCGTTGGTCGTTCCTTTCCAGCGTTTTTTTCAGGAGGGAAACATGAAAAGCAAAGCAGGTGTAATGGCAATGCTCAGTATCATGCTGGCATTGGGGTTTACGTTCACCGGATGTGTAATGCTGGCAACGAGGCGCAGATGCTAAAGTCAAAGCTCAACCTGAAGGGCGCGCCTGACAGTTGCAGGCGGAACAAAACACCCTACAAGAACGAACTTTCGGAAATCACCCTTAGTCCGAGTATGGTTGCTAAGAGCGCTGTTACCGCTCAGGGCGAATTAACGTATGCAATCCAATTAAGGAGAAATCTTATATGAAGAAAATGAAACGGAACTTTGTTTCGATAAGTCTTGCTCTCGCGCTGTGCGGGGGTATAAGCGGAATGGCTTTCGCTCAGGAAGCCGAAGCCACCGAAGCTATCACCGAGGAGGCCGAAGTCGCCGAAGCTATCACCGAGGAAGCCGAAGCTGCCGAGGAAGCGCCTGAGCCTACAAAATGGAGCGCTCCCAGCGTCTCCATCGGTACGGGAACGTTCAGCATCGGCGTCCAAACTGTGTTCAACGGCTTTCTCGTTACCACGCCGACCAAAACATACGATAAGGATGCTAATAAGTTGGTGGACGCGGGAGACACGACTATCATAGAAAACGATGATGAAGACTATACCGGTAAAATCAGCTTTAGCGCCTCTTACGACAATAGCGATGCACCGGGCGTCGGTTACTCCTTCGGTGTCGGAGGTGGTATAAGGCGTGTAAACAACTTTGATGGCGAGTTTAACGGCTATTTTGATAGTCCCTGGGGTAAGCTCTGGTTGCTCAATAAGCAACTGTGGCTCCGTGCGGGTGGCCCCGAAGACCCGTGGACGGCTTGGGATGATAACTGGTCCTATGGAAATGATCCTGGCGGCGCTGTTCAGCTCAACATCAATCCCATTGCCATCACTGCCCTTAAGGGACTGAACGTTGGTGTTACCCTACCTGTTCCGAAGGTCGAAACAAAATTTGATTATTCCTTTAAGAACATGATCGTCGGCTTCAAACTCGCTGAACTGATCCCGTATACCACCATAAGCGCCGCCCTGAAACTCAGGGGTGGTTCCTATGATGCGCTCAGTACCGCTGCGGATGCTGCTGCTACGGCTGCTACTAAGGCTGCTCAGAAGTTCTCTGCGGCTGAGACGGCCATTCAGACAGCGGGCTCGGTGTCGGGTGCAACTACCTGGAGCGATTACGCTAGTGCTAAGACTGCTGCTGCTTCGGCTGATAAGGATCTCGCTGATGCTAAGAAGGCTGCGGCTGATGATCCTTCTGCTTCTAACATAACTAATGTTATGACTAAGGCTGGTGCTGCTGAGACTGCGGCTACGACTCTTAAGAGTAAGGCTACTGCTCTTGCTCAGGCTCACACTTACCATTGGGACAATTACACTGCTGCTGAGACTGCTAAGGCTGCGGCTGATGCAGCTGCTAAGACTGCGGCTGATGCGGCTGCTAAGGCTAAACCTCTGAGCGAGAGTATGGACCTGAACGTGGCTCTTGATTTCAACTTATCACCGATCCAGGTTAGAGCAGAGATGCAGCTCGCTGACCTCAATAAGGGAGAGGATGACCTCAAAAAGGTACCTATCAGTGGTGACGGCGACAAACGGTCGGTCAATTTCCAGCTTCACCCCCGTCTTGACATCAGTCTGTCCGATCTCGTCAAGCTTGGCTCGTTTTCCTTAGAGACATTCACCGTATACGCATGGATTCGGAATGATCCGCTCTATGTCAGTGACGACAATACCAACACTGAACTTTCGGTTGAGTGGGCGCCGAGCTATAAGCTGTTCTCCGATGACACCAATAGCATCACAGCTTCGCTCCTTTTTGGCGGCTACTATAACTTCTGGGGCGGCGATCCTGAAAAGTCAAAGAAAGCGCTAGAAGATAGCTATGACTACAACCAAATTGGGTTTACGCTTCGTCCGGGTATTGAGTTCAAATTTGGCCCGAATGCGGGGATTCGTCTGCGTGATCAGATAAAGATCATGCAGACAGGAGTTGATCCTGAGCGCGGTATCTACAACCAAGTTCAGGTCAAGTTCTGGTGGGGCTTCTAAGAAAGGGCTATGCCCTCGGCGCATAAGCCGCGGCATAGCCCACGTAATGTAATGGCGGGCGGAGGAAACGCCCATTTCACAACAAACCCGCCATTTATTTTTGAAGAAATGGTTCCAGGCCGTAGATTGAGTTTATTGATGGCTTCCCCCTGTAAAACCCTCAGGGCAGCTGTCGTGCCGAATAAGCCCAATATCAACGCTGCGGTCTGGAACTTTTTTTGCCTGAGCAATTAAGATACATAGTAACACGAATGAGCAGGCATTCCTAGCAAGCACTTTACAAACAGCGAGTACAACCTTATCGCAGGTTTCAACAAGGTTGGCGAAAACCTTGAGACAAGCATAGCGCAGGTTAGAGGCGCTCAACTTCTTCCACGGTAAGCCCAAGACTCTCGGCAATGATCTGGAACGGAATGTGCTGGTGCTTCAGCTTTATGGCTGACTCCCGCGCTTGTGCATAGCGCCCTCTTTCGATACCTCTTTCGATACCCTGCTCGATACCTTTTTCGATACCTTCAATGAGAGCTTCCTCCATGAGCGTGTTGTAGTCGTGAAGAGCCTTATCCCGATAGAATGCCTCTGTACGTAACTGCTCGTCCGCGCTCATGTCTACCAGAATATCAACCGCCTTTGCTATTACTGGATCCGCCTGTGCTATCATGGCAAATTCCTCCTCTGTCTTCGATTTTAGGAACTGTAACCAATTCCCCAATAAAGTCCCGTCTCCTCCAACGGGCGCCTTGTCTAACTCAATGGTGTGTATCTCAACTATGTCCGTAAATGACTTGTGGCTCTTTTTGTTCGCCAAGTGATACACATTGTGATAATCACCCTCTTCTTCCTTGCTAATAAAAGAATGATCCGCAATGACAATAGAAATGACTGGCTTGATCTTCGAGTATGGGTCTCCTTTATTGATCTGTTGCACGATCATCTGCGCCATATAAAACAGTATCCGCGAGCGAAATGCTGTTACCCGAAATAGCTGTATCTCTATGTCAATGATTTTGCCGCCCTTGGTCCTTACCTTGACGTCGAGTATCGCCAACTTACCGCCTCCTATGTCTGGTCTCAGGTGAGTATCCAAAAACTCAAGCTGACTATACTCGTCAACAGGTAAACTCAATATGGCTCCCAGTAGACTGCGGAGGAGTTCTGCGTTATGCGGGTCTCCATACAGCTTCTTAAAAACAAGGTCTATTAATGGTGACAAAAAAAATCTTTGCATGGATTCAATATAACACAGTTGGTGCCAACAATGAAAGACTATAGTTCACTGTTGTAGCAGATGATAAGCTATCATACCTATTCGTGTCTTTGTATCTCTTCATACATACCTATGTGTCAACTCACACATAGCCTATGTGTCAACTCACACATAGCCTATGTGTCAACTCACACATAGCCTATGTGTCAACTCACACATAGCCTATGTGTCAACTCACACATAGCCTATGTGTCAACTCGCACATAGGCTATGTGTCAACTCGCACATAGGCTATGTGTCAACTCGCACATAGGCTATGTGTCAACTCACACATAGGCTATGTGTCAACTCGCACATAGGCTATGTGTCCTCACAAAGTTGCGCTATTCGAGAACTATCTCCAAGTACGAACCTGCTGAACCAGACTCAGCATCTTAGTCCGGTCTTTTACGCCGTTGGTTTCTACACCGCTTGAAACATCAACGGCAAAGGGCTTGAGCGCCAACGCTGCCGTAATGTTGTCGCCATTGATCCCACCGGCAAGGAAGTAGGGTTTTCGTAGACGCGCCGTAAGCTCGGACAAGATGCCCCAGTCAAAGGTGTGGCCAGTGCCGCCTGCGCCATTGTCAAACAAAAAGAAGTCCACCGCGTCCATCGATAGTGCGTGTTGCGTGTTGTACCCAGTTGCTATCCGCACGGCTTTAATCAACGGTACGGAGCAGAGTCGCTTGAGTGCGGTAATATACGCCGTATCCTCATGGCCGTGCAGCTGCGCCAGCGCAATGATTCCTTCCTTATATAAGGCAGCTATGCTCTCCACCGGCGCATCAACAAACACACCCACCGGCGTTATGCCTTCGCGTAGGCGGACGCGGAACGCTGAGGCTTGCGTTGCCGTAAGCTGGCGGCAGCTTGGCGCAAACACAAAGCCGATATAATCCGGCATGGCTTCATTGGCATAGCCAATGTCTGCCTCACGGAACAGCCCGCAAATCTTGATCTTCATGCTTTACCCCGTAATTGGATAAGGTATTGCTTCTTGTCTACAGCCCGCATTACAGCTTCGCCGATGAGCGCCGCGTCTATACCCTGGTTCAGTAACGCCGCAATGTCCTGCGGGGTCTGTATGCCACTCTCCGAAACCACGAGCTTGTCCGTCGGAATAAGCCGCCGAAGCCGCGCCGTAGTCCCAATATCAACGTGAAACGTCTTCAAGTCGCGGTTATTGATGCCGATGATACGCGCTCCGGCTGCCAATGCGGATGCGATCTCGGCCTCGTTGTGCGTCTCTACCAGACAGGCGAGGCCGAGTGCATCGGCAATCCTGATATAACGCGCCAACGTTATGGTATCCAGCAATGCGCAAATCAGGAGTATCGCCGCGGCACTAAGTGTCTTTGCCTCGTAAATCTGATACTCATCAATAATGAAATCCTTGCGAAGTGTGGGCAAAGGCAATGCCTGCGCTATGTCCTGTAGGTAGTTGTCGCTGCCCTGAAAAAAGTCCGGCTCGGTGAGTATTGATATTGCCGCCGCGCCTGCCTCTGCATAGTCCCGCGCTATGTTCAGATAGGGAAAGTTTTCGGCAATGACACCCTTTGATGGCGACGCTTTCTTCACCTCACAGATAAACGAGAGACCCGGCGCTGATAACGCTGCCTCAAACGAGACCGTGCTGCTATCCGCCATTGCCCGCGCCGCATCCTTCACCGCTTCAAGCGGATGCTCTTGTCGCGCCCGCGCTACCCGCGTTTTTGTCGCTGCTGCGATGTCGTCCAGAATCATGTTCGCCTAGACAGCGTGATGAACCGATCAAGCTGTGCCGCTGCCCTGCCACTGTCAATAGTTTCGGCGGCAAGGTTGAGCGCTTTCTCGATACTCAGTGATGGACGGGCGATATGGATCGCCGCCGCCGAGTTAAGCAAAACCGCGTCCCGCTGCGGTCCCCTTTTGCTGTCCAGAATCTCCCGCGTTATCCTGGCATTATCCTCTGGACTGCCGCCGATAAGGTCTTGTTTATTACAACGGCTGAGGCCAAATTGCTCTGGGGTGATGACATAAGAGGTGAACTGTCCATCCCGCACTTCACAGATGTTCGTCGGGGCACTGGGAGAAATCTCGTCAAGCCCGTCTTGGCCATACACCACCATCGCGTTTTTGACGCCGAGTTTGGCAAGTACCTGCGCCATTGGCTCGATCAGGTCTTTATCATAGACTCCCAGCAGTTCCATGTTCGCCCCTGCTGGATTCACCAGTGGGCCGAGTATGTTAAAAATAGTGCGTATTCCCAGCTCTTTACGCACTGGCGCGACATACTTCATTGAAAGGTGATAGTTCTGTGCGTAAAGAAAGCAGAGCTGTATGGTTTTGAGCAGCTCAAGGCTTCGCTCTGGCGATACAGCGATGTTAACCCCCAGCGCGTCAAGCACATCGGCTGCGCCACTTTTGCTTGATGCGGCGCGGTTGCCGTGCTTTGCTACCGGAATCCCTGCTGCTGATATAACCAGCGACGATGTCGTTGATATGTTGAACGAGTTCGACTTATCCCCGCCAGTACCGACGATTTCCAGTACGTCCATATCGTGCAATATGCGGATACAGTGTTTCCGCATACCCGCAGCGCACGCGGTGATTTCGTCGATAGTCTCGCCTTTCATGGACATTGCGCTCAGAAACGCCGCCATCTGTATCTCACTGGCCTTGCCGCCCATGATTTCATCCATCACAGCCTCAGCCTCGTCATAGCTCAGGTTTTCCCGATTCACCGCCCGTATGATAGCTTCCCTAATCATTCTTCTATTGATACTCCTTTTATCTTGATGTTACCGATAACGCCGTAAAGCCCCTGCCTTTAGGCAAGAGGATATAAGGTGCAAAGATTCGCAGGATTGTTTATCTTGGAGGTTGCATAATACAGCAACTTGCAGTATTATGCAAGAATAGAAAACTAAAAGAGCGTATAGGGCGGAGAGAATGGAGAAATGTTATAAGTTCAGAATATACCCGAACAGCGAACAGCAGTCTCTCATGCAAAAAACATTCGGGTGTTGCCGCTATGTATACAATCATTTCCTCTTTTATAAGCTCTCTACGGAATTGGTAAAGAAGTATGACATACTATGCGTAGAAGATTTACAAGTAAAGAACATGGTG
This sequence comes from Treponema sp., assembly GCA_031267685.1. Classification (GTDB taxonomy): domain Bacteria; phylum Spirochaetota; class Spirochaetia; order Treponematales; family Breznakiellaceae; genus JAIRMT01. Next base: position 176,499 of record JAIRYV010000064.1, on the reverse strand, counting down.
AAGAACCGGTGTTTGGCAAAACCTATTAACGATGCTACAGTAGTTGTGGCGCAAAGAATAGCGTGGTAAAAGATTTGTCTGTCCGTAAGTGGGTTTGCCCTGTTTGTGGAGCAGAACACGAGAAGGGCGAGAATGCGGCGCGGAACATACTTATCGAAGGGCGACGCATATTAAGTGCAAACAGAGTTTGCGACGTATCGAGTGAAGAAACAATACCGCGGGACACGTGGGAATTGCGGCAACTTTACTGACGGCAATCTTACCGATGCTGGGGAGTTCATGTAAAACCATCGCAAGATGGCAGCGAACATCGAACCAAGAATCTCCCGCCGTTAGGCGTGGGGAGTTGTCACTTGCTATTTTCAATAGCATAGTTTAGATTGATAAGTAGGTGTTACGTAACACCAATGGAGGAAGCATGGTTGATAAACTTCCCGCGCTTAAACATAGCGCGGCATTGCCGTATTGTTATTATGACCAATACCGTGACAGGCTTGTTTTTCGTGTGTTTACGTCGCGTAATTGCTTACGCCTCAGCATCATTTATGGTGATCCGTATGACTATACCAGAACCCAGACTGGCGCTGCGTGGAACCACGCTGAACTGCCGCTGACCATACGCTATGACAGTGATGACGCATTTGGCGGCAACCTGACGCCGAGGGTGTGGCGCTGTGAGCTTGCCATACCACAATGGAGGCGGCTAAAGTACGGGTTCCGGCTGGAGACCGACGATGGAGAGTTCTATGCCTCTGAAAACGGTATCTTTTTGTTTAGCAACACAGTCATTAACATGACCTTTAATCATTACTTTCTTCCATATATACACTGTGTTGACGCGCCCCGCGCTCCAGCTTGGGTTCGTAATACAGTCTGGTATCAGATTTTCCCGGAACGCTTTTGTAACGGCGACTCGCGTTTGTCGCCGTCGCCATTGGCGGACTGGGACAAGGACGAGGTCAGGCCGGATAGCTTCTTTGGCGGCGACATTATGGGCATACGACAACGGCTCGACTATATCAAGGCGCTGGGCGTTAACGGCATCTATCTGACGCCGGTGTTTCAGGCGCCGTCTAACCATAAGTATGACATTCAGGACTATTTCAAGGTTGATGAACACTTTGGCACACTCGACGACCTCAAGGCGCTGGTGTCAGAGGCGCATAGTAAGGGCATCAGGGTAATGTTGGACGCCGTGTTTAACCATATTGGTAACAAACATCCGTTCTGGCAAGACGTGTTGCAGAATCAGGAACAGTCGCGTTACCGGGGATACTTTCACATACAGCAATTTCCGGTGAAGGAACATCCCGATAACCGCAAAGCCATGGGCTTTGACGCCTTTGCCTTTATACCGCTGCACCCCAAGTGGAACACTGAGAATCCTGCAGTGCGGCAGTACCTGCTTGACGCCGCCGCGTACTGGATCACTGAGTGCGATATTGACGCTTGGCGGCTTGATGTTGCCAATGAGGTATCGTTTGACTTCTGGCGCGAATTCTCCAAGCGAGTGCATGACCTGAAACCCAACTTTTACGTTGTCGGTGAAGTGTGGCATGACGCTTCGCTCTGGATTAACGGTGGTTATTTTGACGCTACCATGAACTATCAGCTTGGTTTTGCCATCATCGACTTCTTTCTCAAACGCAAGATACGCGGCGACCAGTTTACCGAGCGCCTCTGCGCAGCGCTGGCGCGTTACAGCGAGCTTCATAGCGCCATAGCCTTCAACCTGCTTGATTCCCACGATACTGCCCGCGTGTTAAGCATGGCTAATGGCGACAAACGCGCCCTCCGCGCCGCCTTTACCATGCTGTTCTTACTGCCCGGGTCCCCATGTGTGTTTTATGGTACCGAAATCGGCTTAAGCGGCGCAAAAGAACCGGATTGCCGTAAACCCATGCTCTGGGACCCGGCGCGCCAAGACCACGAGTTGTTTGCCTTTTTCCAGTGTCTCATCGCCTTCCGCCACGAATACAGTGAACTCATCAACAACGCCTCCCTCAGCTATGAACCACTTGGCAACAGCGCTCACTGTTGGACATTGCGTGATGAGACTGGCGCTGATACGCGTCGGCTTTCGGTGGTGTATACAGAGGGCAACAGTGTCAGAGTCGAGGGTCGAGGGACGCCTACGTTCACTACCGATACTATTTTAACTGAGGAAGTACCGCCCTATACGGTGGCGATATTCACATACGCGCCGGCGTAATGCCGACGCTAGACCAATTTGGAGGAATCGTATGAAACGATTAATAACAGCATTATGTGGCGCGGCTTTGGTGTTTGCCTTAGGGTCATGCACAAAGAGCGCCACGACTTCCGGCAGTACTGCTTCAAGCAGTACCACTTCCAGCGTCGCTCCAGCGGCAACTAGTACCGCCGCCATTGGTGGCAACATCACCATCTGGCTGGATAACGACACATGGGCAAACGCGCTCATTGAGGCGTTTAACCGAAGGTATCCCAACGTGAAGGTTACCTACCAGAACGTGGGCAGTGTCGATACTCGTGGCAAAGTCTCACTCGACGGCCCAGCGGGTATAGGCCCTGACGTGTTCATCATGGCGCATGACCACATGGGTAACGCCATGATCGACGGCATTTGTGAGCCATTCCCCGCAGACCTCGTGGCTAAGTACAAGCCAATCCTGCTCGACGCATCATTAGCAACCGCCACCTTTGATGGCGACCTCTATGGCGTTCCGGTATCCACCGAGAATATCGCTTTCTTCTATAATAAAGACCTCTTGGGCGACACGCCGGTTCCCACAAGCTTTGAAGAAGTGCAAGCCTTTGCCCAGCGATGGAACGTTCCGTCTGAGAACAAGTGGGCTTTACGCTGGCAGCTTGACGACGCCTACGTCAGCTACTTCTTCCTCACAGCCTTTGGTATGAGCGTCTTTGGTCCGAATATGGACGACTATAAGAATCCAGGTTGGGATAGCGATGCAGTGCGGCAAGGCGTGGAATTTTACAAGAGCTTCAAACCGTATTACAACGTGAACATTGCCGACGCGACGTATGACGCCACAGTCGGTGCATTTCAGCGTGGTGAAGTTCCCTTCACGATTTGTGGACCCTGGGGCATTGAAGATGCGAAGAAGAACGGCGTGAATTTCGGTATCACGAAGCTCCCGACCATTGCTGGCAATCAACCCCGTGTCTTCGCCGGTAACATCATCGGGGCAGTGTCCAGTTATTCCGAAAACTTTGACGCGGCATTTGCCTTTGTTGACTTCATGGTGAGTGAGGAGGGCGCAACCATCCAGTACAACACCACCGGCAAACTCGCCGCATACAAGAATATCGATAACATTCCCGGACTCCGCGACGATGTTTATCTCGCTGGTATTCAGGAGCAGGCGCCCTTTGCTGACCCCATGCCGATTATCCCCGAAGTGAACCAGATGTGGGACGCTCAAAAAGCACTCTTCACCTTTACTTGGGATGACCAGCTCACTGTTGCCGACGCCCAGAAAAAAGCTATGGATACTTACGACATCGCTCTCTCGGCTGCGGGTAAGTCGCGTAATTGATTTTTGGGTATGAGCAATGAGGTATACTGAATCAGCATACCTCGCCGGGGTTTAAGCGAGACCCTGGGGTTTAAGCGAGACCCCGGCGATTACTAGAAAAGTGCTTGGGCGCGCTCCTTATGAGCGCGGATCAAAACAAATTAAAGAGGAGATAGTATGTCCTATCTACCAGCCGTTTGCTCCACATTTATCTGGGGCAGCGGACAAGTTATGAATAAACAAAAATCCAAAGGCTTTTTGTTCTTTGTCTTACAGCTTATCTTTGTCGGGATTGAGCTGGTTACACGACGCGGTACCACAGACCCCGCTCTTCTGAACGCGGTTGGCGCACAGTTCCGCCAGGGCGGTTACTTCACCAGAGGCTTGTGGGGACTCTTTACACTGGGGCAGATACCCCGCGAAAGCTCCCGCACTATTCCATATGACCATTCGATTATGCTTATGCTCGGCGGAATCATCGCTTTCTTGGTTATGTTAATCTTCATGGCGGTATGGGCCTGGAATATCATCGACGCCTACCGTACTCGCAAGTGTATTGAAGCAGGTGAAAAAACATCAAGCGCCCAATATTTCAGAGACCTCTGGGATAAGTCCTTTGAGTACATCGTTATCGCCCCGGGTATGCTCCTCGTCATCTTCATCTCGATAGTGCCGATTATCTTTGCAATACTCGTAGCATTCACCAACTATAATCAAAACTTTATCCCTCCCCGGCGTCTCGTCGAATGGACTGGTTTCAAAACTTTTATTGACATTTTCCGTATCCAAATCTGGGGCGGAACCTTTGTCCGCATCCTGGTCTGGACCGTTGAATGGGCGTTTCTGGCAACCTTTACATCTTACGCCTTTGGTCTCTTGCAGGCGCTTCTGCTTCGTGCTAAAGCAGTGAAGTGCCGTCCGGTATGGCGCGGTATCCTGATACTGCCGTGGGCCGTTCCAGCCATCGTATCCATGATGATCTTCCGCGTCATGTTCAATAAAGAAGGCGCAATTAACCAAATGCTCCTGAATGCCGGCCTCATCGATCAGTCAATACCGTTCCTATCAGACCCGTTCTGGGCAAAAGTAACCTTGCTTATCATCAACGTCTGGCTCGGATTCCCTTACTTTATGGCGCTCATCTCCGGCGTTATGACCACAGTTCCGCAAGAAATGTATGAAGCAGCCCAGATTGATGGGGCAAACGTCTTACAGCAGTTCCGCAACATCACACTGCCAGTCATCATCACCTCAACCGCACCCCAACTCCTCATGAGTATTACCTTCAATTTCAACAACTTCAACATGATCTACTTCATCACTGGAGGCGGGCCGCCTAATCCTAACTACCAGATGGCCGGGTCAACCGACATCCTGATCTCGTGGATATTTAAACTGACGCTGGATCAGCGTATGTACAACTATGCGTCAGCGCTAAGTATCTTCATCTTTATTATTGTCGCGTCAGTCTCCGCATGGAACCTGCTGCGTACCCGCGCTTTCAAGGAGAATTAAACCGTGAGCATAAGCAAATACAAGGTTCAGCGCATCATTACCGGCGCGCTGGTATACATCGAGCTGATTGTCGTAACAATCATCGTGCTATACCCGCTTTTGTGGGTGGTCGGCTCGTCGGTGAATCCGTCCACCGGCATCAACCGCGCCAGCATCATTCCCGAAGGCGTTACGTTCGATAACTTCAAGCGGCTCTTCACTGACACAAAATTCCCGGCATGGTACGGCAACACCTTCTACGTCGCCGTTATTACAATGATCTTCACGATGATCTTTCACACCATGACCGCCTTTGTGTTCGCCCGCTTCCAGTTTAAGGGGCGCAAGTCTGGACTGCTCCTCGTCATGATTCTGCAAATGTTCCCCAGCTTCCTCGGCCTAACTGCCCTGTACATGGTGGCGCTGAACTTCGGTATGTTGAATAACCTCAATATGCTGGTGATCATCTATGTTGCTGGCGGCATCCCAGGCAACATCTGGCTGGTACGCGGCTATATGCTGAACATCCCTAAGTCTCTCGACGAGGCAGCCTTCATTGATGGTGCATCAAAAGTACAGCTCTTCTTCAGGATTATCCTTCCCCTTTCTCTGCCCATTGTTACCTTCATCGCGGTAACGAGCTTTATGGGACCGTGGATGGACTATATGCTTCCCCGCTACCTCATCAACCAGACCGAGCGCCGCACTCTGGCAATTGGCCTTTTTGACATGGTCAACGCCTCGAACCCTGACCTCACCGCGTTTTGCGCTGGTTCAGTGCTGGTAGCAGTGCCAATCACCTGCTTGTATATGTTCTTCCAGAAATACCTACTAGAAGGACTCATGGCTGGCGCCAACAAAGGCGAGTAAAGTCTCAAATTACGCGAATAAACACGATGGATTCTCTCATCCATCCGTGTTTATTCGTGCAGCTTTCTGTTCTTCCAAACACGCGCTATGTACATTGGCCCCATGCCGTTGGTTTCGTCAGGCAATATGAGTCTGCCAAAAGTGGTCTTTTCACCCTCCTTAAACGCTGGCTCGTCCAGCACTACTTCCCCCGTGTACTTCTTCATAAGGCGGGAAACCACGCCATCGTTTTCTTCAGCGGAGATAGCACAAGTGGCGTATACCAGAGATGCACCCGGGGCAAGGAGCAGGAACGCGGCTGAAAGAAGCGCCCACTGCCTCTGAGCAAGATAGCGCGGACGGGCGTTTGTCCATTCCGCAAGCGCTTTTTCGTTTCGCAGAACATAGCGCTCACTGGAACAAGGCGCGTCAAGCAATATGCCGGCAAAGCGGCCATGCTCACGCTCTTGTCCTGCAAGACGGGCAGCGTCAAAGCCAGATACACGGACACGCCGCCGTTTCTCCGCGCCAAGATGCTCGTCCAACACCCGCGCAAGCCGCCCGCGCCGCTCGCTTGAAAGCTCGTTGGCAAGCAGGCTCTGGCCTTCGTTTAACCCAGAAGCAAGCACTAGGCTCTTGCCGCCCGGAGCAGCACAGGCGTCAAGCACAGTTCCTGCCTCCGACATTCTGAGCGCATGAGCGGCCAGTATCGAGGCACGGTTCAGGAAATAGGGAACAGACAAGCCACAACTAAACGCAACAAGCGCAGCATCTTCAAACAGGGCTTGTCGCAGGCGCATCCAACGTGAGCCATAGATAGCTGTGTAGTAGGCTTCAAAATATTCAGCGCTCAGACCGTATCTTCCCCTTAGCAAAGATTTTCATTTTCAAGAGAGTCTCTTCAGAGAGTAAGTGTTCCATTTTGCAAGCATCTTTCTCCGCAATGTCAGCGTTCACGCCCACCACATCACGGAGAAACTCAGTGAGAAAACGGTGACGGGCTCGTATTTCCGCAGCTCTACGCGCCCCCTGTTGCGTAAGCAACACCGTCCGGTATCGCTTATGCTCAATCAGACCCTGATCTTCCAGTACCTTCAGTGCAGTAAACACCGAAGGCTTGGAGACATGGAGACGCGCCGCAATATCCGTCACCCGCACTTCCCCATCATCCGCAAGAAAACTCACCATTTCAAGATAATCTTCCAATGATTGTGTCATAACACTATTTTGAGGCATAATTCTCCACTTGTCTAGGCGCAAAAGTATAGAAGTAACGTTTTTTAGGGGGTATACGCGCAACCATTTGACTGAAAAGTATGTCTAATTAACCAGTAATTAAAAACAAACCTTGGTATATTCAATATATTCAGGGTAATTTAAAAGGATATAACATGGCGTTTGAAATTATCGCCACAGGGCGGGCGATTCCTCCCCGGCGGCTTACAAATGAAGATTTGGCAAAGACACTAGACACTAACGACGAGTGGATACGCTCACATACAGGCATTGAGGCGCGGCATATTGCTGATGACGATGTGGCATGCAGTGATCTGGCGCTGGAGGCGGCGCGTAACACGCTCAGTCTGGCCATAGAGCGCGGGGTTTGTGCGGAAAAAACCATTGAGGAACTGGCTCTTACCCTTGATCTGATTGTTGTCGGCACTGCGTCAGGGGACTATATCGGCTGCCCGGCCAGCGCCTGCATAGTGCAGGACAGGCTTGAGGCGCGTAACGCGGGCGCTTTCGACCTGAGCGCGGGCTGCAGCGGCTTCATCTATGCACTTGAAAGTGCTGCTGCCCTGCTTGCCATCAATAAAAAGCGCCGCCGGGCTTTGGTTATTGGCTCGGAGATTCTGTCTCGTTTTGTTGACTGGAATGAGCGGACAAACTGCATACTCTTTGGGGATGGGGCAGGCGCAGTTTTACTCGAAAAGACAGAGGCAGAAGGCCGCGGCCTTTTGCGAACCATACTAGGGGCTGACGGTTCTGGTTCGGAGCATATTATGATACGGGATGGCGGAAGTCGTAACGCTTACAAGGCCAACGACACGATTACTCTGTCGCCGCACATGGAGATGAATGGCCGAGCCGTGTACAACTTCGCGGTCAAAGCGGTAACCTCTACCATTACGCAGCTTCTGCTTGACGAGGGGATTAGCATTAAGGACGTGAGCCGCATCGTACCTCATCAGGCCAATGCGCGGATTGTACAGGCTGCGGCAAGGCGGCTGGACATACCGGAGCAAAAGTTTTTCCTTAACATACAAGAGTATGCGAATACCTCGGCGGCCTCGATTCCCATTGCGCTCGATGAACTCAACCGTGCTGGCGAACTGCGAAGGGGCGACCTCATCATGACGGTTGGCTTTGGTGCGGGTCTCACCTATGGTGGCAACCTTCTGCGTTTCTGACCGGTTTTCCCTATCGTCTCTATAAAACGAGAATACCTCATACCAATCTCTTCCGAGAGATGTACCAGTCTCTTCCGAGAGATGTACCAGTCTCTTCCGAGAGATGTACCAGTCTCTTCCGAGAGATGTACCAGTCTTTTCCGAGAGATGTACCAGTCTTTTCCGAGAGATGTACCAGTCTCTTCCGAGAGATGTACCAGTCTCTTCCGAGAGATGTACCAGTCTCTTCCGAGAGATGTACCAGTCTTTTCCGAGAGATGTACCAGTCTCTGGAAAAACAAAGGCTTTCATGACGCGTCTGTGCGCTGAGTCAATGACGCCTCTGAGCAAGGGAACAAAGTCGCACGGGTATTAAACCCAGTAAAGGCGCGGTCTGCACTCCTACCGAAACTGCCGTAAAACACTTGGCTTAAGACGGGCTGTCTGGCACTAGTTGTCAGTGTCTGGCACAAGGCCCTCTGGAGACGGAAAATCGCTGGTTGACATTGAGATAAAGATAGCTTAGTATACATTCTCGTATCCACGCAGTATGAGAAATCAAAGTCTATGGACATAGAGCGCTGGCTCTTGGTGATAAGGCAGAAACCTGTAGAGCAAACTGAACAAGCAGCCCAAGCTACAAACCCCTGCTTTAGGCATGGGGTTTGATGAGCGTGTGGATAAAACTATAAAAGGAGATTTGCATGGTTATTCTGACATTGAACTGTGGATCATCTTCCGCTAAGTATCAGGTGTATGACTGGGACGCGAAGGATGTTCTCGCAGTTGGTATTGTTGAGAAAGTTACACTTGGAGGATCGTTTATTACCCACAAGGTAAAGGGTAAGGCCGAATTTACCACGGAACACGATTGCCCCACTCACACGGACGCGGTTGAACTTATCATCAAGACGCTCACCGACTCGGAACATGGAGTTATCAAGGACATGGACATGATCGGGGCAGTGGGACATCGTGTTTTACACGGCGGAGACAAGTTTACCAAATCCGTCATTGTTGACGACGAGGTAATAGCGGGGTTTAACGAGGTGAAAGACCTGGGACCGCTCCACATTCCAGCCAACATTATGGGCATTAAGGCTGCGAAGAAGGTGTTGCCTCATGTGCCTCACTGCGCGATCATGGATACGGCGTGGCATCAGACCATGCCGCCGGAGTCCTACCTCTATGCGTTTCCGTATGAGTGGTATGAGAAGTATGGAGTGCGGCGCTATGGGTTTCACGGGACTTCGTTTCTGTACACTGCGAAACGCGCTGCAGTGCTTCTGGGCAAAGACCCATTTAAGACGAATCTCATCATTGCACACATGGGGAATGGCTCTTCGATAAACGCGGTGAAGAACGGCTGTTCCTTTGATACCTCAATGGGCCTGACTCCGCTTGAGGGTTTGATTATGGGAACCCGCTCTGGCGATGCGGACATGGCAATACCGTTCTACATGATGCGGAAAACCGGCATGAGTGCTGAGGAGATTGAGTCTGCACTGAACAAAAAGTCTGGGCTTCTTGGTATCAGTGGCGAATTCGCGGACCGTCGGGACATTCAGGACGCGGTGGTGAGAGGCGATGCTCGTGCCACTCTTGCGCAGGACATGGAAGCCTACCATGTCCGCAAGTACATTGGCGCGTATATCGCGGCGTTGGGGCGTGTTGACGCGCTCGTGCTGACTGCCGGCGTTGGTGAATTTGCGTGGTTTGTCAGGCGCAAGGTGCTTGAGGGGCTGCAGAACTTTGGTATTGTCTATGATCCAGACAAAAATATGCTTGCCCGGACCCGCAACGCCGAGACCATCATCTCCAAAGACTACTCGCGCATCCCGATCTTCATCATTCCCACTGATGAGGAACTGGTTATGACTGAGGATGCCTATGCTCTGATGAAGAAAACCTACGATGTGCATACCAACTTCACCTATTCCTTCCAGAGTAAGGACTATGTGAATAAGGGACGCGCTGCAGGTCTCAAGGATGATCTTGCGAAGAACCCGGAACTTGCCTCCATATTGGCGGTAGCGAAATAGGAAAGACAAGGCGGCACTTGCCGCCTAAAACAACATGAAATTAGATATGCTTTGTATTGGTAATGCCATCATTGACGTGTTTGCCCTGCTTGATCGGGATATGCTTGACAGTATTGGCCTTAGTAAGCCGATTCAGCATATCGAATATGAAAAAATCGTCGAGATTCTGTCGTTCTTACCAGAAGTTACCACAAGTGCTGGCGGCGGTGCAGCCAATGTAGCGAAGATTGCGGCGATGCTGGGTCTGGACACTGGTTTTGTCGGTGCGATTGGTTCTGTCAGAAACGCGCCGGATCACTTTGCGGCGCTCTTTGAGCAGGAAGAACGTGAGGCTGGGGTGAATACCTTTCTTGTCCAGAAAGATGCGCCGACTGGCATCTGCCTTGTTCTGCAAGGCTCGGAGGGTGCGGCTCGTATTGCGGCTAGTCCCGCTGCCGCAAGCCTTTTGAGCGCAGACGACATCCCGAAAGAAACGGTTCAAGCGGCGAAAGTCATTGTGATTGACGGCTATATTCTGGAGCGGGAAGCTCTAGTGCGCCATATTATGCACGTTGCCGCTGAGTGCGGAACTGTAGTCGCGCTTGATCTGAGTTCCGTTGCCATAGCCGCGCAGCAGGCCAGGAACATAGCGGCCTATTGCAACGACTATCCACTATTTCTGTTTATGAACGAAGAAGAGGCCGAGGCATTTTACTATGCACTGAATCCAGTGGAGAATAACGAAGAAAGTGAGATTGAAAATAGCGTTTTCTTTGAGAAAAAAGATATGCTTCCTCCCCAACGTTACGATTTCTTTAAGAAACAGACGGCGCAAGACCTCTTTCCGGTTATTGTCATCAAACTTGGTCCCAAAGGCGCGCTTGTTTTTGCCAATGGCGCGGTCTATCGAGAGGAAGCCCTTGCCGTGATCCCGCTTGAAACTACTGGCGCGGGCGATACCTTTTGCGCAGCCTTTCTCGCGGCCTGGATTCGGGACAAGTCCCTTGCCGAGTGTATTAGTCTGGGAAACAAGGTTGCCTCGCAAGTGCTTGATGTACCCGGCACTCACATTGACCGGCAAAAGCTGTCCCAGTTTGCCAAAACACTCGGCAGCGCAAAAGGACGCCCTAGTTCAGCACTACTTTAGCAGCTATGATCTCTGCAGTTTCCCTGTCCACGAGTTGAGCGATAATGCTGATTGCCCAGTCTGCCGCTGTTCCTGCACCTCGACTGGTGATAAGGTTCCCGTCCACCACGACCCGCTCCTCTGACCATGCTCCATCGGTAACCTCTGTTTCCATACCTGGATAGCAGGTAAAGCGCCGTTCCTTCAGTAAGCCCAGTGGGGACAGAACCACTGCTGGCGACGCGCAGATGGCGCAAACCAGCTTGCCTGCCGCTGCCATATCCCGCAACAAGGCGCTCACCGCCTCTGATGCGGCCAGGTTCGGCGCTCCGGGTATACCGCCCGGCAGCAGCGCCGCGTCCCAATGCGCTGCCTTGAGCGGCCCCTGCGCTGCAAGGCGTGTGTCCGCCTGTACCACTATGCCGTGCGAACCCTTCACCATTTGCCCACCGACACTGCACGTCGTTACCTCAATACCTGCCCTTCTGAGGTAGTCTATGGGGGTGATAGCCTCCACTTCCTCAAAGCCGTCTGCCAGAAACACCAGCGCATGTTTTGCCATGAAACACTCCTTGTACCACGCCGCTTTCCGGCGCGTTTTTTCTATATTAGCCGTGCTTGCGGAAATAGGCAAGAGAAAAGCAGCGATAGTTCGATATATGTCAGTAGTGCCAGACATCGCTAGGCCATCCGCCAAAATTGATTGAAAAATGAAGAAAATATTTTGACTTCCATAAGAAGATATGCTATGATATCTCATAAATAATACTTTGGAGGATGACAATGAAATCTATAGGGAATTGGTTTATTTTTCTGGCTCTTGTAACTGTTGGACTGCCTGTATATGCGGCAGATTTTACGGTTGACGCAAATTTCCATGCTTTGGATATGGTTGTTGAGAAATCACCGGACGGCCAGATACATATAATAAAAAACTTTGATGAAGTTTTTTTTAATTATAGTGAAAATATAACTGGAACCATTATAAAACTTGTTTCCGATGTCCAACTAAACATTAGCGGATACAATGATGGAAGAATAACCTACCATAACAATCGGAATCGGATTGTCCAGAATGATAGAGCGAGGGTGATTGTTCAGGTACCTGATGGCGTTTCGATCAAGTTTGTTTCCACAAACGGTGGAATAACGGTTAATAACATTGATTGCACTTCGATCAAGTTTGTTTCCACAAACGGTGGAATAACGATTAATAACATTGATTGCGCTTCGATTGATATAAAAACAACCAATGGAAGTTTTACTCTTAACAAAAGTAAGTATGATTCTATTGAATTGGATATGCCTAACGGAAGCATACATTATACAGGAGGGATAGAGGGACAAACTATTGCTCTGCAAACAGTGAATGGAAGCATAGATTACACAGGAGGGATAGGGGGACAAACTATTACTCTGAAAACAGTGAACGGAAGCATACATTACACAGGAGAGATAGAGGCACAAACTATTGCTCTAGAAACAGCGAACGGTAATATAAACATAGAATTGAAAGTGGGAAACAATGTAGATGTAGATGTTGATATACAATCAAATTATTCATACAGGCAACGCCCCAGTAGCAGTGGCTGGGACAGGACAGGATATACTACGGGGAAAATAACTAACAAAAAGGGATCTGGGATAATAAACGCAGTAACCCAGAACGGAAATATTACCCATAAAGTATTGCCTTAAACAAGTATAAAAACGGGGGTACTTCGCCTAACAGGTGTGTATATGCTTCGCCACTAAAGCGGCTCGGGGCTCCGTTTCGCTAGGTCGGCGCGGCAACTTCGTTAGCGATGCCTCTCACACTCCACTTCACCTACATTTTGCCAGGATGCTTTCTGGGAAATGGGACTGGCAACCGCCCATGACATCTATAAAAAAAACCTGCAGGGCGCAAATGCCAATGATATCATGTATCAGAGCAAGTCATGGAGGTCGGCTTCGGAGGAGGGTGAATGGACGGCGAATGAATCTCCCAACGGGACGTCGGTCAAAACCTTCACTTTCAGTCCTGACACGTCGGAAATTCCCCTGACTGCCTATATAATCAAGATTTATATCAACGGTAACAAAAGAATCATTGCCGGTGCCATTATTGCCGGGACTGCTTTTATGGGAACCGTGAATTATACCACAGGAGCAAGGAGCATCACTCTGGCCGCTGCCCCTGACGTGGGAACCATCATTACTATGAACGGTTCCATCGCTCTGGAGAATGACAATGATCTAAACATTACCCAGAGTGTCGAACTTTCCCTTCGGGTGTATCCACTGCACACGGATCAGAAGAAGGCCGTCCGCGCTGGGCTAGAGCGAGGGGCCAGCAGCGATGTTGTCGTGACTTCCCTTGCTGTATCCATTCGTATAACGTGTGCGCCCTCTTTCTAGCAGCATGTATGAGGCAATCGTGGTTGACTTGCTTTGCCTCGACGGTTTACCCTTCGCTAATGCAAAGACAAAACAAATACATAACTAGTCATACATCGAGGCGCTTGACAAAAATATTACTGTTATTCCTTTCTTTCACCTCCTGCCAGACATTTTCCCCACTGCGGGAAACCGTTGCTACACCCACCACTTTTGGGACGATTGACGCCGTTGTCCCGCAATGGGAGCCATATGCAGAGGAATTCGGCGGCGGACTGGCCCTATTCGCCGGAAAGACAGAGAATCCCCGGCTTGAGTTCTGGGTGCTTCGGGCGGATCTGAGCGAACCGAGGCTTTCCATCGTGGTAAGCGACCCCGGAACAGGTGAGGGTGCTTACCAGGAGAATCACATACCCGCTGCTTCTGTCTCTCATTTTGTAGAACACTCAAACTGTGTCGCGGGGATCAATACCAATCCCTTTAGTCCATCTTCGGCAAAGATCGGAGAAGATCGGTTTATAGACGGAATCACGGTTTCAAACGGCATTATAGTCGCCCGTCCCGATCCCCGCTACGATGCGCTGGTGTTTTACGCGGACCATGCCGTTGAAAAAGGCGATGACGCTTTCTCAACGCAAAGAATGGCCGCCATCGTTTCTCAGAGAGAACTGGCCAATATGCACGGTATAGCAAACGCAGTCGGGGGTTTTCAGATGGTACTCAGAGACGGGGCGCTGGTCAAGCGTGTGCTGGATCAGGCAGCGGACGAAAAAGCCCCCCGTTATCCACGCAGCGCGGCAGGACTTTCTGCAAGTGGGAATATCCTCTATCTCCTCGCCATTGACGGAAGGCGATCATCCAGCATCGGCGCCACCGAGGCGGAACTTGGACTTTTGCTGCAGCGGATCGGCGCCTGCGATGGCCTTAACTTTGATGGAGGTGGCTCAACAGCCATGGTCTTGCGCACTCTCCGCCCAGAAAAGGAGAATCCCTACGGCAAAACCGTACTGGCGAATGTACCCATCCATAACCGAATCCCCGGCTGGGAACGCGCTGTGGCAAGTTGTTTGGGAATCAGACTTGGAAAGGAATGAGACTTCCTATATTGAAGCTAAAGTGGATATTTTGACTGCATGTTTGCCGAAGGCGCGTCAAAGTCAGGACATTACAGGTATATTATAGACTGTACACTGGAAAGAAACCATAATCAGCCCGAAGGTTCACGGCGACGCTCTGGAGCGAGAGGGCAGCACTGTGCTATAGATAGCGAAGCAGCCGTGTCTCTATAAGTTCGCACTGCGTGAACCAGTTGTCATATGCCGCCTTTACATTCAAGTTTACGTTAAAGAAATTAAAGTTTACTGGATGAAAATTTGAATTTATGACAAAGAAATTTAAATTTTCTTTGAAGAAATTCAAGTCTTATAATGAAAAATTCAAGTTTACAACTAAGAAATTCAAATTTTCGATAAAGATATTTAAGTGTACAGCAAAGAAATTTGAATTCATGAGTAATAAATTCAAATTTTATACAAAGAAAAAATATATTTCGGTATAAAGATGGCATACCAGAATACATACTGATGCACGATGTATGGCCAGATTGAGGCTGTGAAGACAGCGCTTACGCCCGATACCCTCGCTCTGACCCTGCGGAACATCGTACTATACTGAAGATGGGCAATAAAAGTCTCATGTTCGTGGAAAAAATCCGCGATTACGCCCATGACAACCCTGTCTTTGATCTCAGTTTCATCAATATAGGCGAATTTGACAAGGATTTTAGTGATGCCTGCGACTTCTGGAGACTCCACATGGCTATACACTAGATTGATGAAACCGTTGCGGACACGATCATGGCGGCAGAGAGCGAAGTCTATCACGCGACCATTACAGTCTACCATAACGTACACGCAGCGGCAAAACAGAATATTCCCGGTGCAAAAACTATCTACGAATACCTGAAACTCTACTTCACCAGGGGCAAAAAATGGGTCGACGAAGCTGATGCTGAAAGTGAAAGGGACTAAACTCTTCCCGCTGGATGTTTCCGAAGTATTCACGGTCACTCATAAAGTCCTGGTAGACACGCTTTTTCAATGTTCGCCGGGACTTTTTTGGGTCTTCGGAGATTCTTCAAAATGACTTTGAATAGTCCAAGGAAAGTCTTCGAACATCTCCAAGATGGCTAGACACCGCATACACTCATCGCGGCGGGCTGTTTTCTGTTTACCTGTACTCTCTATTTATCCAGTATAGTTATGCTATACATAAAAATAGTATACCGCGATATACCAGCATACTCCAAATTTATCCACAACATCAGCGGCACATTCACTCCATGGTAACGATCCAAGCGGAAATAAAATATTTCCACCTATCGATAACATTTTATATGCCTTTTGAACTTCTTCCTTATTATTAAAGATAATGCCTAAACTCATAGTCGGGCATGAATGTTTCAAAGTAGCCTCTAATTTCATCACAATACCTCTTTATATCATTTTAATTCTCTGTCTCTTGAGATATTGCCCAGACATCCTCAAACGTCGGCTTCTTCTCTGGTTGATGCGCTTGTGTTGTCTATTGCCATATATGGCTCAATGGTTTTGATACTCTCATGTTACTCCAATTCTTCCGCCCCATCAAACTATATGGAGACACTAAGAAGAAGCATAAGCTCTTTTATCTTCTCCGTGTCTCCATAATATATTGTAACATTTCCACAGCCAATCGCGACAGCTTCCGGTTGACCATTGCTCTTTCTATTCTTTCACACCGCCAACATTTAAGCCCACGACAAAGTAGCGCTGCATGAAAGGGTAGACGATCAGAATTGGCAGCGCTGCAACCACGGTAATGGCAGCACGGATACTTACCGGGGTTACCATGCTTGATGATTGGGACATAGCCATTGCGCCAACATCGGCCGCGCTCCTTGCTTGAGTCTGGCTGGACTGGAGGAACTCCATCAACTTGTACTGAAGCGTGTGCAGGTAGGCGCGTCCTGAGTTGTAGATAAGGGTGTCAAACCATGAGTTCCACGCGCCCACTGCCACGAACAATGATACGGTTGCTAGCACTGGGAGGCAGAGTGGCAGTATGATACGTATAAAAATCCAGAAGTCTCCACAGCCATCGATGCGCGCTGACTCAATGATGCTTTCAGGTAGGGAACGCATGTAGGTACGAATCACGACGAAGTTAAAGGCGCTTACCACACCCGGAACTATGTAGACGAGGAATGAGTTGATGAGGCCGAAGTTTCGCATGAGGAAGTAGGTGGGGATCAGACCGGCGTTGATGTACATGGACAGTACGATGATGAAGGTGAGTGGTTTACGGAAGATGTATTCTCTGCGCGAGAGTGCGAAGGCGATCATACTGGTGAAAAACACGCTGGTAACTGTGTTGATGATAGTTCTGGCGACTGATATAAAGAAGGCATTGTAGATAGTGCCAGATGCGAAGACAGCTTTGTAGTTTTGCAAGGAAAAGCGGCGGGGGAGTAGTGTAATTCCACCGCGTATGGTATCAGTTGCTTCGTTAAAGCTGATTGCTACGGTGTTCCAGAAAGGGTAGAGCATACACGCTGCGATAACGATCATAAGGATCAGATTAACCGTATTGAAAATACGGTTTTCAAGTTTGGAAAGGGTATAGGCTTTCATATAAGGCGCTCCTCGCCTGCGCGTTTGGCGATTTCGTTAGCGATAAAGATGAGGCTGATGTTGACAATGTTCTTGAACATCCCGGCGGCGGTTGCCAGCGAGTAGTTGGAACGCTGAAGTCCGTACATAAGCACGTAGATATCAATGGTGTCAGCAACATCCTGAATCAGGCCGTTGCGTAAGAGGTACTGCATCTCAAAGCCTGCGTCCAGGATATGGCCGATGCTCATAATCATCATAATGATGATGGTTGGCTTTATTCCGGGCAGGGTTATGCTCCACATCTTCTGGTACCGATTACAGCCGTCGATCTCTGCTGCCTCGTAGAGTGCTGGGTCTATGCCTACTATTGCGGCAAGGTAGATGATGGTGTTCCACCCGACTTCTTTCCATACATAGGTCGCGCCGATGATGCTCCAGAAGTATTTTGGTATTGAGAGCCAGAGAATTGGCTCTTTGATGAGGCCAAAGAACATGAGTATGTCATTGATAGCCCCGTTTTCCACGGCAAGCATACTTGCCACCAGGCCCGTTACAATGACCCACGACAAAAAGTGGGGCAGATAGGAAATAGTTTGCACGATCCGCTTGCACAGCACTTGCTTCAGTTCGTTGAGCAACAAGGCAAAGCCAATAGCGGTGATGTAGCCCAGGGCCATGTTGATAAAGCTCATGGCGATTGTATTGCGAATCGTCCTTAAAAACACCTCGTCGGAGAACAGAAACGTGAACCAGCGCAGACCAACCCATTCTTGCTGAGCGAATGAACGCGCTGGTCGGAAGTTCTGGAATGCCATTGTCCAGCCCCAGAGCGGCACATAAGAAAAAACTATTACATAGATGACCAGAGGGACGGACATGAAAATAAGCTGTTTCTGTAACACAATCTTTTCAAAAAGGGTCTTTGGGCGGTTGATATTAACCGCGTTTGCATGCGTCATAATCGAAGCTCCTTATAGAAAAGGAACCGCTCTATAGCGGTTCCTCATTTTGGTATGGTTTCACCACGCAACTTGCGTGGAGCGCGACTCAGACCTTCATCGTGGGGTTTCTTTATCGAAAGTGGCGTTAGAAATTACTTGCCGCCCCACTGCTTGATACGCAGGTTGAGCTGTTCCTGCATATAGGCTTCATATTTGGCAATGCCGTCACTTTGCATTTGTGCCACATACTCTGCCCAGAGCCGCTCGAAATCAGCCGGCGCGGCCAGAATCACCTGCGGCAGATACTTCCGCATAGTCTGCTCGGCGCGTTGGTAGGCGATCTGAGCATCGGAACCATCAGGCGGATTTGGCATACTCCATGTCGGGAACCAGAGGGAATTGGGCAGCGGGTCTTTGTCCATGAGTTCCGCATAGCTTGTTACGCCATAGGCAGCCCAGAGTTCACGATCTTCATTGCGGGTAATGGCTTCCCGTTCTGGATAAAAGTCTCCGAGTGAGGTGGGATAGCCGTCAGTCCAGGAACCTTCCCATATGGGCATGACTTCACGCAGTAACATGGCGCGGTTGTGCAGCTGCCACACCAGATCATCCCAGTTTACCCTCTGTTCAGGAGTGCGATATGGCACGCCTTTGGAATCGCGCTGCCAGTCCTGACCTTCAATGCCCCACTCCATGACTCGCTGGTTTTCTTCTTCTAACAGTGCATTGATGAAGCGGATGATGCGTACAGGGTCTTTGGCTTTTACGCTAATGCCAAGGCCACGACCAATGTTGGGAATCGGAATGTTGCGATAACGGGGACGAATGTTCTGGTCATACACGATAGGGAGCGGAGCCATAGTGCGGTTATACATACCTTGATCACGAAGCGAATCATCGCCAGTTTGGAACTGCCAGCGCTGGTCATGGAGACCAAGCACACGACCAGAAGAAATCTTGGCAATGTACTGATCGTAGTTGTCTACAAAGGAGGAACGGTCAATATACCCCTGAGCGTTCAGTTCGTTAAGCTTTTTGAACCAGCGCTTGGAGATATCCTGCGTAAAGAAGTTTGTGTACTTATAGGTTACCGGGTCTACCGTACCATTGCCCTCGTTGGGATAGCCTGCAAGGAAGTTTGGCGGGTTCCAGAGGCAAAACGCCCGCCAGTCATAGGTGAGGATCGTGAAGGGTATTGTCTGCGCGCCATTAATCGTCGGATGCTGCTTCGCGTAGTTGATGAGCAGGTCGAAGTATTGATCCATGGTAACGATTTTGGGATAGCCTGCTTCTTTTAACACTTCCTTTTGAACCCAGAGCGCTGAGTCGCCATAGTAGGGGCTTTGATTCAGGCCATCGTAGACGCCCCAGTTGATGAGGTAGTAGATGTGTCCATCAGACCATTTCATCTGCTCCCAGACACCGGCATAGTGCCGCTTGATGTTAGGACCATACTGCTCGATAAGGTTTTCGAGCGGGATGAGTGCGCCCGCATCAATGAACTGGGTTTCGTTGACCTCAATGAGGTCAGGGTAATCGCCGCCCGCGATCATGACGCCACGTTTTTGGGCAATGTCGCCCACGAGGATGTCCCACGAAAAGCTCACATTGAACTTTTCCTTAATCCATCGGTAAATCTTGTTGTCAGCCGGCGGTTGTTGCTGAGGCTGCTGGGTGAATACCGAGATGGTAATCGGGTAATTGGGGTCGCTACTTGTCGCCCCCTGATTCTGCTGCCCCGCACCGAAGACAGAACCAAGCACACATAGCCCCATACACAGGGCTAAACCAAATCGAACTATACTATAACGCATAGTAGTTCCTCCTAATAAGTTAAGTTAGAAAAAGCATAAGCCATAAGAATTCACGTGGCTATAGGGAATTTTACCTATCTTTCAAGTAATGTCTGACACTGCCTATCGAACGGAGTAACGACCTGGTCTAACATAAGATATAGTAGACTATAAAGTACTATGAATGAGGTTTACAATAAAAACATAACCGGAATAGAAGCAGCGCCAGAGTTACCGCAGAGGGAATCGATAGATCACATCAAGATCGACAGCAAAGAGGAGTTTCCGCATCATGGGCAGAGTAATGTAGATAAGCTGCTAGAAGTAGTTCGCCTCATCAATCGCCGCGAATCCCTAGGGTTCTCCGGGTATTGACCAAAGTTCCGCCTAGATGATCAGCACACGATGAATGAAGAAGTATGAGACGCAAACATGCCGGATGAGTCTATGTGTTTATCCTGATATCTGTACCTCTCTTTATGAGGTTAGCAGATGGAATTGGCTCTTGTCAAGAGAACGGCATAACCAAAAGAGCAGTCGCACAAATCACAAAAAAGCTCATGGAAAAAGAGCTATAACAGCTTTTCAGACACCGGATAACAAGGAAGAAGTATTTTTTAAACTCAAGTCGGGCAAAAAAGCCGTCAGACAGAGCAAAGTCTTCTGACGAGGGAGAAACTATAAAAGTATCCAATTGTGCTTACTTGGAATTAGGTTGCCCCTGCATTCTTTCCAGTTACCCTTGAGGCTTCAGGGGTAACCGGAAAGTGTTCAGAGTTGCCCCTGAGACTTCGGGGGATGCCCAAAAGTGTTCAGAGTTATCCCTAAAGTATATAGGGCATCCCCTGAGGCTTCAGGGGCAACTGGAAAGTGTTCAGGGGCAACTCTAATGGTTTCAGGGGCGCCCCTGAGACTTCAGGGGATGCCCTATATACTTTAGGGATAACTGAAAAACGTTATGAAACTACCAAAAAGTTTATAGAAAGGTGTTGACAAGCGTATGAATAGCATGGTAAGGTTTTAGGATACCAAAAATAATAGCTAAGGAGACCTGGAATGGCGCATAAGGATTGGATTCCCGGCAGGGAACTACATGTAATTGAATTATGTCTGAAATGGAAAGTGGTACTAGAGGATCCGGTGAAGGTTGCGGCCTATGGTTGGGATCCAGCGGTGCTTGCGGTGGTTTTAGCCATGATTGATGGCTTTTTGGCAGCGTATGAAGCCTACAGAATGAATGATTCTTCGATGAATCGGCTCACTAAGAATAAGGCAAAGGAAAAATGTATCAACGAGATACGCTATTTTGCCAATTCATCTGTCCGTTTTAACAAGAAAATGGACGAAGCAGCCAAAGCACAGTTGAGTATTTTCTCCAGAGACACTACGGTGACCCATCATCATGCCCCTGTGATCCGACCCGACATCGTGGTTGAGAACACCCGGAGCCATTTTGAGCATAGGATACTGGCGCTGAACCCTAAGAATGGCAAGGCATCCAAACCAGATGGTGTTTACGGGGTGTGCTACGGCTGGCAGGTTGGCGGCGAGAGTCCTCTTTCTGGCGAATATTTGCCGAAAGCGAAATTCAACCGAAGAACGTCCCTGATAGTAAGCTATACGGAGGGAGAGAAGGGCAAGACGGCTTATTATGCGGTGTGCTACGAGAATGGCGCGGGTGAGCAGGGTTCATGGTCCCTGATTGAGGAAGCTGTGATCGGATAACGAGTAAAAAGTAAAAGCTAAGAGGCGGAAGATAGGCGGACTTCTATGAGATGATCGCCGCGCTGGGAAAGGACGGTATGTACTATAGTGGTAACGCGAAAAAATAAACAACACACAACGTGCAAGGTCTTCCGAAAACGCGGACGTTTGCTGTGGGAATCATCGCGGCTTAGATTCCTGAGCGCTTTTCTTTCTATTATTAAAACCGCTTGATAGTTTTTGCAGGGATAGCTATAGTGCAGATGTCGCGTATAAAGGGAGTCAAGTACAATAGGGGAAAACAGTATATTTCGTCGTACAAATCGAGAACGAGGGAACGATTCAAATGTGATCAAAAGTGGTGAACTGGAATTGGAAAAAGAGCAGCTTGTACCAAGCTTTCTTGTTAACTTTCGCTGTGGTTTATGGTTATATATATACACATTGTAAGGAGCTTGTGAAAAATGATTGAAGTGCAAGGACTGAGTAAATGGTACGGATCGGTCGAGGCGGTGAAGGATGTGTCTTTCTCCGTGGGGCAGGATCAGGTACTGGGCTTCCTTGGGCCAAACGGAGCGGGGAAGACTACTATTATGAAAATACTCACGGGTTTTCACTTTCCCAGTGCCGGAACTGCGTTTGTGGACGGGATTTCCGTGCAGGAAGAGCCGGTTGAGGTGAAGAAACGCATTGGCTATCTGCCGGAAAGTGTACCTCTATATGGGGATTTAACGGTGAACGAGTATCTTTCGTTCATGGCTGACGTGCGGCAGGTTTCCAAGTCTGAGCGAAAAAGGGTGATACGGCAAAGCGTTGAATCTTGCGGGCTTGGAGATATGGTAGGGCGGCGTATCGAGACGCTTTCTAAGGGGTATAAACAGCGGGTGGGACTGGCGCAGGCCATTCTTCATGACCCGCCGATTCTCATCCTTGATGAGCCGACCACTGGCCTTGACCCGAACCAGATTATCGAGATTCGCTCGCTCATAAACGAGCTGGGTAAACGAAAGACAGTGATTCTCTCAACGCATATTTTACAGGAGGTTGAGGTGATCTGTTCGCAGGTACTCATCATCAATGATGGCCGTATTGCTGCACAGGGAAAGCCGGACGAAATTGCCGCGTCGCTCAAGGGAACTGATACCTGGCAAGTGCTGCTCAAGGGCGCGTCTGTAGCGGGCATTGAAGAACGGCTTCCGCGTCTTGACGGCAGCCTCAGCGTTGACGCGCTTGAGGAGACAGATGGCGCGGTATTGGCGCGTTTCTCAGTGCGTGGTGGGGAAACGCTTGATGGCGAGCGTATCTTTGACTGGGCGGTTGCCGAAGGACTCAAGATTGTGGGTATGAACCGGAAGAAGCTCAGTCTGGAAGACATCTTTGTAAAGCTGACCTCAGAACAGAGTTCCAGTGGCACGGTGTCTGTCACCGATGCGGCGTCTGCCCCCACAGGAGGTTCTTTATGAGCAAAATAATGGCGTTGGCGAAGAAGGAACTCTATTCTTATAGCATATCGCCGGTTCTGTACGGGATTACGGTATTCTTCCTGCTCTTTGTCTCGATATGGCTATTCTATTACCAGCACTTTTTTGCTATGGACAGCGCGAACCTCCGCATCTTTTTTGCGGCGTTTCCGCTGGCCTTCATCATGGTGATTCCAGCAATAACTATGAAAAGCTGGGCAGAAGAACGTAAGCTGGGGAGCATTGAGCTTCTGCTCACCATGCCGTTCTCAGACTGGGATCTCGTGTTGGGGAAGTTCATTGCCTCGTTCACGGTTGTCGCCGGGATACTGGTGCTTACGCTTCCTGTACCGCTCAGCCTCCTCCCTCTGGGGAACTTTGATAGCGGGGTTATCGCTGGTGAGTATGTGGGCGCGTTGTTACTTGCCGCGTCAAGCGTGGCTCTGGGCTTGCTTCTGTCCTGTCTGTCCAAGAACCAAGCAGGAGCCTTTCTCGGCATAGCGGTTGTGTTGCTGGTGATAACCCTGATCAGCCAGGTTACCCAGAGTTTTAACCTGCCGCTCCCCTTGAGCGAGGCGCTTAACTTTATTTCTCTGGCCTTTCACTTTGAGACTTTTTCTAAAGGTATCATTGATACGAGAGACCTAGCCTTTTTCATACTAACAACGCTGCTGTTTCTCTTCCTTAATACTCGTGTCCTGCTATTCAGGAAATGGAGGTAGTTTTGAAAAAACAACATGTCATTATCACGGTTTTGAGCATTGCCGTTATTGCGCTTAGCCTGCTCATAAGCCGAAACTTATGGTTCAGGCTTGATCTGACCACAGACCAGATGTATACAATTTCCGCTGTTTCGCGGAACCTCTACACTGAGATTCCGGATCAGGTGGGGATTACCTATTACCTCTCTGAAAAGCTCTCTGCCATACATCCAATACCTGGGGAGATCGAAGACCTTTTACGCGAATACGCCGCCTACTCACATGGCAAGATTCGGGTTTCTGTGCGCGATCCGGTTAAGGCAAACCTCAGCATGGAGATGGAAATGCTCGGTATCCAGCCACAGCAGATACAGACTGAGGAGCAGGATCAGACGAGTTTTGCCACAGTTTACTCTGGTATTGCCATTGAATACCTCGATCAGGTGGAAGTCCTGCCAATGGTATTCTCGCTTGATACCCTTGAATACGACCTGACGAGTCGTATACGCTCGCTGGTACAGGGAGATACACGGGAGATTGGCGTGCTTGTCGGCGATTCCACTCGTAGTCTTACCAATGATTATGAGTATATTGGACAGATTTTCGATATGTCAGGTTTCCGCCTACGGGAATTCAGTGTTGGTGAAGAGATTCCAGCCAGTCTGCCTGCGCTTTTCGTGCTGGGTGGGACTGAATATCTGGACGATTGGTCGCTCTACCGTATTGACCATTACATTCAGAACGGCGGCAAGGTACTTTTTGCGGTTGAGGGAGTGTTTATCGATACCCAGAGTATGCCTACAGCGCGGCTTATGATGGATAAGGGGCTTCTATCTATGGTTTCATTTTACGGGGCAACGGTTAAGCCGGAACTGGCGCTTGACCGCTCGGCGCTTTTCCTGGCGTATACAACGCAAAACGCTTACGGCGCTCTGCAACAGCGCTATGTTCAATACCCGCTCTGGATTGGTGTGTTGTCCCAGAACGGGAATCCGAGTCATCCGCTTACAGCGCGTTTTAATGGCCTTGACCTGTTTTGGCCAAATCACCTTGAGTTGAATCCGCCGGAAGGCATACAGGCCGAAGTGCTTTTTACTAGCACGGAGCAGGCATGGCTTGAGACTACAGATTTCTCGGTCAGTCCAGATGCCCCCGCGTATCTTCTGGAAGCTGAGGTTGCCGCTACCACAGGGAAGAAGACGTTTGGAGCCGCGCTTTCCGGCGTTTTCCCCAGCTATTTTGCCGGCGCGGCAAAGCCCATTCGGGAAGGCTCCGCAGAGGAACTGCCTGAGTTGCCAGCCACTGCCAAAGAATCGCGTATCATTGTAATTGCGGACAGCGATGTTGGTTCAGCCTATATACAGCGTCGGCAGAACCTCGATTTTCTGGTACAGGCCGCGCTCTGGCTCTGTGCTGATGACGACATCATCAGCATTAGGAGCCGGCAAAGTACGGGCGCACGGCTGGACAAGATTGCAAACCCGCAGAGGGAAGCAGCGGCTATGGGCTGGGCGCGCACACTTAACGTAATCCTGATCCCGCTTGCGGTGATCATCATGGGCGTGTGTCTGGCATGGCAGCGAAAACGCAGAGCAAAAGGAGGAAACGAACATGTCTAACAGTGGTATGAGTGTTTATACAAAAAAGATATACCGGAAGATATACATTCTTACCGGCCTGGTCGTGGCGCTGGCGCTTATCTACACAGGAACTCTCATCTTCGAGCCAGAGCGGATAAACACACGCGACGCAAACTACGCATGGCTTGACGAGAAATGGGTTGAGCAGGCTGACCGTATCGAACTCTTTCACGACGGGTCAAGTATCAGCCTTGTGCGGAAGAGCGGCGAATGGTTTGTTACCCGCGACAGCATTGACTATCCAGCGAAACAGCTTCGCGTTGAAGACCTGCTCCATGTGTTGTCAACCAAAGCCCCGTATCTGTTGCGGGGTTCCTCTTCCCATGAGCGCTTTGGCCTTACTGAGGATAGTGCAGACCATATCGTGATTCGGGGCGGTCTATCCGAAGCTCCGCTTCTCGATCTACTTGTGGGGGATGCTGATATGCTGGGCGCGGTATATATGCGTAAAAACAATCAGGACGAGGTTCGATCGAGCGCAAGCAGTACGATAGCTTCCTATGCCCTGAGTTCCATTACGTCGTGGTATAACCTACGCCTCTTCCCGGATACTGGAAGCGTTTCGACCGGTGTTGACGCGGTTCAGCGCGTAGTTATCCATGCGCCGCCTACCGACTCTGACACCAGCGAGGAGGAAGCACTGCCTGCGCAGGTGTCAGAGCAAACCCTGACGCGGAATGGAAGCGGTTGGATCATCTCAGACTCGTCCGGCGAGCGGGATGCTGATGTTCAGCAAGTTGAGTCATATATCCGGGGGCTTCTGGGTTTTGAAGGGGATGATTTTGTTACCTCAATACAGGCCAGTGATCCGGTTTTTGACGTAGCCTGGGTCAGGCTGGAGCTGGGGGACGGCAGCAGTCGCGTCATCAGGCTTGGCCCACCGCTGGAAAATAGTCGCCACAGTGCGATTGCCGAAGGCAGCAATGCGCGGAGCGGCTTAGTGTTCGCCTTGTCCGAATGGCGCAAGAATACGCTCTTCACTTTTTAGGTTCAACGTTAGGAAACCTTGCCACTTTGTGGTGAGGTTTCTGGATTGAACCAGCTATACAGACTTGAGGATAAAGCGTATTGTATACGCATGAGGCGCCTATGACTGAGCCTGGTACCTATATACCAAACAAGAACTTACGTGATGAAATTCTCAAAGCTTTCACTGGCTCTAACGCCCTGCTGTCAGTGGCCGTAGTCCTGCTTGGCTTCTTTGTCGGAACTATTCTGATTTTTCTGGTAGGCCGGAATCCGGGTGGGATGTACTCAGCAATCGTACAGGTCATCACGGGTTTGGACCTGCGTTCAGGGCGCTGGAACGCACGCTACATTGGCGAATGGCTGGTCATGTCTCTGCCACTCATACTCTGCGGCTTCTCAATGGCATTCGCGGCGCAAACCGGCCTCTTCAATATCGGTGCAGAGGGGCAGTACATCGTGGGCCTGACCGTGGCGCAGCTCGTGGCCATCTATGGCCCGCAGGTTCCGGGACTGCACTGGGCTTTAGCACTCGTCGCGGCGCTGGCAGCAGGCGCGGTCTGGGGCGGTGTGGTCGGCTTCCTCAAGGCAAAGTTCAGTGTGTCAGAGGTCGTGGCCACTATTATGATGAACTACATCGCCTACTACGCTTCCCGCTACTTCACCCTGCTCATACCGGGCAGTAACACCTTTCAGACACCGCCCTTTCCAGCAACAGCACGGCTGTCCAGTCCTTTTCTGGAAGCCATCACTAACCAGTCCCGCTTGAACTATGGATTATACATCACCCTCGCCGCGATCCTGTTTTACTGGATCGTTATGGGTCAGACGCGGCTGGGTTATGCGCTGCGGGCCACGGGTCTCAATAAAGACGCGGCGCGTTATAGCGGCATCAGCGTCAACAGTAACATTACGGCGGCAATGGCGATCAGCGGCGCGTTTGCCGGACTCGCAGGCGCTGTAGTGGCGCTCGGCCTGTTTCCGTCCGGGCGCGTGCTTTCCACACAGGACGGCTACGGGTTTGACGGCATTGCCGTGGCGCTCGTGGGCAACAGCACTGCATGGGGAACCGCCCTGTCCGGACTCTTGTTCGGTATGCTCAAGTCAGCCCAGCCGCTCATGCAATCGCGTCAAATCCCCAAAGAAATCACCTCGATCATCATGGGTCTGATCGTGGTCTTTATATCCCTTCGTGCCGGGGTCCGTATCTTCATTGACTGGCGGATGAAAGAACACCTCAAGACACGCAAGGCAGTTCAAGAAATACCAGGAGTGTCTGACCAATGAACCTACTTAATATGCTTCCATCTACCCTGATGATCGTTGCGCCCATACTCATTGCAGCCACCGGCGGCATGATCTGTGAACGCGCTGGCGTGGTGAACATCGCGCTGGAAGGACTCATGTCTATTGGCGCAATGGCTGCCGCGACCACTCATGTACTCATGGAAAAGAGCATCGGCTTTTCGATACCGTTGGCACTGTTTGTAGGCGCGTTCTTCGGCTGTCTCTTTTCGCTGATTCACGCCTTTGCCTCCATCAGCCTCCGCGCTGATCAGGTTATCTCTGGCACTGGCATCAACCTCTTAGCGAACGGCATCACGGTTTTTTTCTGCCAACTGCTCTTTAGAATGGACCGCACGATGAATCCCCGCATGGGTATGCTTCCCGGCCCCGGTGGTATTTATCCCACTGCATGGATTGCCTTGGTGATTCTGCTAATAAGCTGGTTTGTGTTATACAAGCGGCCAATCGGATTGCGTCTCCGCGCCTGCGGCGAACACCCCCAAGCACTGGCGTCTGCCGGCGTCAGCGTGCTGACAATCCGCTACACCGCCGTACTTATTTCAGGCGCTCTAGCTGGACTTGCCGGCGCGTGCATTGTGCTGACGCAGGACATTCAGTACACACAAACCACTATCAACGGTAAGGGGTTTATTGCCCTTGCCGCGGTTTCGTTTGGCCGCTGGCTTCCGCTCGGCATACTGGGCGCGTCATTTTTATTCGGCGCGTCATCGGCACTTGCGGTAAACATCATCAACATACAAAGCCTGCAATTCATTCCATCTGAATTCTTCAGCGCCCTGCCCTATTTCATCACTTTGATAACACTGGTGTTATTCAGCGGCAAAGACTACGCACCCCGCGCATCAGGCCAGCCTTATGACAAAGGCCGAAATTAGAAATAAAACGTTACCATGAACCACACAAACAGAATTCGTGTGGTTCATGGCTCTAAAAAAGTCTATCTTACGACACAAAAAGTGGGATTCACCATAAAAAGCCATATAAGCATCTTATCTATAATAATACCCCGCCCCATATGGGGCGTGTCCGAAAATACTGCAGCTAAAGACGCTCAAAGCAGGTACGGTTCTAACCACAAAGCCATAGCCATCACAGATGCAGCGCAATAACGCGATGGAGGCTAACACCAACGGTCTGACGGCTTGATAAGCCATCCCCTGCGGTGTTAGACATCAATAAACAGTTTCTAAGGCAGCGTTACTCGGAACGCCGCCTCATCCCTTCGTGTAAAGGGATATGAGCAATGTATCAATTTCATTTTTATAAGATTGACAGTTCTATTAAGCTCGTATAACGTTATAGAGGTGTTACGTAACACCAAAGGAGAAGCTATGAAGAAACTGTCTATCATCGTTTCGTTATTCACGCTATACTCGTGCATGAAGGAAACGCCAGCAACAACATCATCCGTAAACACAGAAGCGGTACTCACAGTGCATTACTACCGTTATGATGGGGTTTACGATGAATGGAACCTCTGGGTATGGCCCATAGGCGGCGAAGGTAAGGGGTTTGCCTTTAGGGATAAGGATGCCAGCGGCTTCGTTACCGCGGCTATTGGCGCGGAAATCACACAGAGCGACGAATATGGCGTGATTGTGCGACGAAGCGAGCCGGGTAACGATTGGGCTGAGAAGGATACAAACCCCGACCGATTCACTAAAGCAAAGGAGATATGGATTATGCAGGGAGATGAAACGATTTATACAACAAAACCAGTAACCGCTACGCCACCAATACAGTTCGCTGTGGCAGATAGCACTACCGAAGTTCTTGTCAGGCTTATGGACACGCCAGAAGACTATGGCGTCTTCACAGTGTATCAGGGCGAACAACGACTCGCCAGCTCCGCCCGTAAGGGTAAGACGAGTAAGCAGGTAATCATCACGCTTGATGAAGCTATTACCGATGTGTCCAAAGCATATATAGTGCGCGACGAAAGTGGCAAACACGCTGATAAGCCACTGACTATGCGCGACATTCTGGAGCCTTTCTACTATGAAGGCAACGACCTCGGCGTTACCTATGCAGCAGCTCAGAGCGTGTTCAAACTCTGGTCACCAACTGCAACAGCAGTGTCCGTGGCACTGTATGACGACGCCGGCGTGTATAACGCTGAAGGTAAGGTTACAAACCACGAGACCACAAACGTGAACACCATGACTAAGAACCCAACTACCGGCGTCTGGACAGCATTAGTAACAGGAAACCTCGACGGTAAGTATTACCTCTATCGCGTTGAGTTCGTTGACGGTACAGTACATTACGCCGCTGATCCGTATGCTAAGGCTGTGTCGGCAAATGGACAACGCATGGCAATCGTTAACCTCGCCGCAACCAATCCAACACCTTGGCAGCCAACAGTACGACCAGCCTTCTCTGGCAATATGCAGGACGCCGTGTTGTACGAGCTTCATGTACGAGACTTCTCGATTGACGATGATAGTGGCATGACTAACAAAGGTAAGTTCCTTGCTTTTACCGAGACAGCTACCAAAAACAGCACAGGCGCAGCAAGCGGCGTCGACCATCTCAAGGCGCTCGGTATTACGCACGTTCATTTACTGCCAAGTTTTGACTTCGCCTCGCTGAACGAGCTTACTGTTGATGATCCATCGTCGCCAAACCCTAAGTTCAACTGGGGCTATGACCCGCGTAACTACAACGTACCAGAGGGTTTATATGCTACCAACCCGCAAGACCCAACATCGCGCATCCGAGAATTCAAAGCCATGGTGCAGGCGCTTCATAACGCCGGTATACGCATTGTGATGGACGTTGTGTATAACCATACCTTTGAAACAGGCAGCACGCCCTTTGATGCGGCAGTCCCTCAATACTACTACCGACTCACCGACACTGGAGACTATGCGAATGGTTCAGCGTGCGGCAATGAAGTTGCATCAGAGCATCCTATGGTACGCAAGTTCATCGTTGAGTCTTGCCTCTACTGGGCGCAAGAGTACGGCATAGATGGCTTCCGCTTTGACCTCATGGGATTGATCGATGTGCCAACCATGGAACAAATCACTCAAGAGCTTCGCGCTAAGGTTGATCCGAGCATCATTGTCTATGGAGAACCGTGGCAGGCAGGTGGTTCACCACTGGAACAGCAGCTGCAAACCACCAAAGGTAAGCAGAAGAACAAGGGCTTCGCGGTGTTTAACGATAACATCAGAACAGCGATTAAGGGCGACAGCGATGGAACAGGCAAAGGCTTTGCAACCGGATTGGCTGGCACTGAAGACCGCATCGTGTACGGCGTCATGGGTTCTGTCAATGACTTCACAGCGCAGGCAAGCGAGAGTATCAACTACGTTACAGCCCACGATAACCTTAACCTCTGGGACAAAATTGCTAGGTCTTTGGGGGCAAGTGATCTTAAAAACAATCCTTACAGCCTCATTGACTCAAACAAGCCGTTGTTTGATAACGACGCGGTGAAGTCAGTATTACTTGCCAACGGCATCATCTTTACCGCTCAGGGCGTCCCTTTCTTTCAAGCTGGCGATGAGTTCTTACGAACCAAGTTCGGGGATCACAATAGTTATGCCAGTCCAGACGCCATTAATCGCATCCGCTGGGAAAACGCCTCACGCTACAGCACGGTTATTGATTACTACACTGGTCTTATCGCCCTACGCCGCGCTCATTCCGCCTTCCGCATGGATACGAAAGCAGACATTGAGAGTCATATGGAAGTGTTAGAGCAAAAAAACCGCGTTGTGAGCTTTGTGTTAAAAGACAACGCTAATGGCGATGCATGGAAGACGATCTTCGTTGCCTATAACGCGAACAGTGATCCAGTAACGCTCACGCTTCCTGAAACTGGTACTTGGAACCAAGTTGTGGATGCATCCAATGCCGGAACAAGAGCGCTCACGATCATTGAAGGCACGGTAACATTGCCGGGATTGTCAATGGCGGTATTGTATCAGTAAAAAGCTAGAGAAGTCCCAACACCTTTAGGCGTAGGGACTTCTCAAATAGTTCCTGAGTGCTTGAATATGTTTCTTGTCTGGGTATATCTATCTGCCGGGTGAAACAATATTTTGCGCTGGTTTATCAACATAATGTATCAAAACATCAACATAGTATCTGGGTACACCAACAATATGCGTCAAAACATCAACATAATCCACTGGTACACCAACAATATGCGTCGTGTAAACACTTTGTTTGCAAATGACAACACTTTGTTTACCGGTAAGAACACTTTGTTTACCAGTGAGAACAAAGTGTTTACCAGTGAGAATAGAGTATTCTCATGTGATAACACTCTATTTGAAAGTGATATCACTTTGTTTACCAGTGAGAACAAAGTGTTTACCAGTGAAAACAAGGTGTTCTCAACGGTAAACAAAGTATTTGCAGATGAGAACAACGTGTTTTGCCGGCGTTACAAAGTGTTCTGTGTGCTAAACAACGTTCTGCGCTGGAACATGGCGACAACCATTATGGCGAATAAGTACGTGGCAAATGAACATTGTTTCAGTGTGAAACTGCTCAAGTTGTGGCGCAGATGGATTGAGCAGTTTATGGGTACAGGCGTTGCTGCTTTTAGTGTAACGGCTAATGGGTATCTTTTGTCAGACATTAACTCGTACTTGATTAACTTTTACAATGTAATTAAATAGGGCAACATAAGGGCTATGAATGTTAGAGAATATTTGGAAATAGAGGGAGCGCATTTAAGGCTGTCGAACAATAACGGGTATGAACATTTGGATTTTTTCTTTTTGTCAAGGTCTGGATTTAGTGGCATGGTACGCTTTAATGCAAAGTGAAAATAGAATATACTGTTTTGTAAAAACCCGGAATGGTTCAATAAATCATATATAACTAAAATCGTGAACCACGATGATATTATTTATTGCGATCCGTCATATCATGGACGTTATGCGGATTATTATAACGAGTGGACAGATGAGGTCGAATATGATCTTTATGAGTTGTTGTCAAATACAAAAGGGTGATTTATCTTATCGAATTGGCATCATACTGATTATAAATAGATGAACATTGTTTCAACCTGAAACTGCTCAAGTTATGGCGTTGAATTCCGATACTTGTTTATAAGGAGATAGAGTGAAAAATAGGCTGTGGTTTGAGCAAGAAATTAAGGCTTTGGAAGAATTGAGAGGATTAAAGCCTCTAAACAGGGAGATGCTATGGCGTTCAGAAAAGTAACGTTCTATAATACTGTATTATTCGATTTAGACGGAACAGTAACCGATTCATATTTAGGAATAACCAATTCTGCAAAATACGCTCTTAGCCGGTTTGGTATTATTGAGGAAAACAATACATTAAAATCATTTATTGGGCCTCCATTGGAATGGTCATTTAAGGAATATTATTCATTTAGTGAATATGACGTAAAAAGAGCGGTTGAATATTATAGAACGTATTATTCGGAAAAGGGAGTTTATGAAAATGAATTATATAAGGGTATTGATATTGTTCTGAAGAATTTACATGAGGCGAATATAAACTGTATTATAGCGACCTCAAAACTGGAAAAGTATGCGATAAAGGTGCTGCAATATTTTAATATAGAACGTTATTTTAGATATGTTGTGGGAAGCAATTGGGAAGGGACTTTATCGGATAAAGGAGATATAATAGCATATACTATTGATAAATTCAAACTGGCAAAAGAACATACTATCATGGTTGGAGACAGGAAATATGATATTATTGGAGCGAAGTCTAATGGAATAGACTCTATTGGAGTATTGTATGGATATGGAACTAAAGAGGAATTGGATAAAGCTGGGGCGACTTATATTTGTAACCGTGTTGATGATTTGTTTACATTCTTTCAAAACATGTTGAATATTCTGGTTTAATACTATATAGAGAACTGGAAGTACTAAAAAATAATTTAAGCGACAATAATGGTAAGGGAACTTGTCCAATGGATACAAAAAGTTACTTAGTCTTAAAGTTTCAATCGATTCATATCTGCCTTTGTTGACAAGTGCGTTGCGATAATGTATTCTTTTTTGAGGAGTTTATTTATGAAAGCAAAACTTACGTTACATAAAGACTTTGTGATTGCTGTGCTTGATAAGCGTGTGTATGGATCGTTTATTGAACATTTGGGGCGTGCGGTGTATACTGGTATCTATGAACCCGGACATCCAGCGGCTGACGAGGCGGGCTTCAGGAACGACGTGATCCAGCTTGTGCGGGAACTTGCGGTTCCCATTGTCCGCTATCCGGGCGGGAATTTTGTGTCTGGCTACAACTGGGAGGATGGTGTGGGGCCTCTTGAGCAGCGGCCAACGCGTATGGAACTGGCATGGTCAACGCTTGAACCAAACAAGATTGGAGTGAACGAGTTTGTTAACTGGGCGAAGAAGGCTGGAACTGAGGTGATGATGGCGGTGAATCTCGGCACGCGCGGGGCTGATGCGGCGCGTAATTTTGTGGAATACTGCAACTTCCCTAAAGGCACTCAGTGGAGCGACTTGCGCCGAAGTCATGGGTATGAGAACCCTCATGGCATCAAGCTTTGGTGTCTGGGTAACGAGATGGACGGTCCGTGGCAGATATGTCACCGCACTGCTGATGAATATGCGCGGGTGGCTCTGGAGGCGGCGAAAGTGATGAAGTGGACTGACCCGTCAATAGAACTGGTGGTCTGTGGTAGTTCCACGTCTACTATGCCGACGTTTGGGACTTGGGAGACAACAGTGCTGGAGCATACCTATGAACATATCGACTATGTTTCGCTTCATACGTATTATGGGAACCGGGATAATGATACGGCGAGTTTTCTTGCCCGGAACCTTGAGATGGATTCTTTTATAAAGACTATCGCGGGTGTCTGCGATCTGGTGAAGGCGCGGAAACAGAGTAAGAAAACCGTGAATCTGTCCTTTGACGAGTGGAACGTGTGGTTTCATAGCAACAATGCTGAGGTTGAAAAGTGGACGGTTGCTCCGCCTCTTCTGGAAGACATCTACACGATGGAGGATGCGCTGCTTGTTGGCTGTATGCTTATCACCCTGCTCAAGAACGCGGATCGCGTGAAGGTTGCCTGTCTTGCTCAACTCGTGAACGTCATTGCGCCGATCATGACTGATGCTGGCGGGGGTGTATGGCGGCAGACTATTTTTTACCCTTTTGCCCAGATGTCAAAGTATGGGCGTGGTACGGTGTTACGCGGTGAGATAGCATGTGATCGTTATGATAGCAAAGCTATTGAGGGCGTTCCCTACCTTGAAAGTGTGGCAGTGCGCGATGAGGAGAGTCTCACGATTTTTGCGGTGAACCGTAACCTCAGTGAGGCGCTGAGGCTTGAGACTGAGCTTTCTGGTTTTGATATGAAAAACTATCATTTCATCGAACACACGGCCATGTATCACGATAACCTCAAAGCGACTAACTCGGCGAAAGAGGAGTTGGTGAAACCAGCGGTACAGGGCGTGGGTAAGCTGGATGGGGCTACACTGGAGCTGGTTCTGCCACCGGCATCGTGGAACGTGATACGTCTGGGGGTTTGCGCATGACCATGACTGGCACATACAAGACACTTCGGGAGGAAGCGTTTGAAGCGAACCGCGAGATTCCGCGTCGGAACTTGGCCATCTACACATGGGGCAATGTGTCGGCCTTTGATGGCGAGGTGTTTGCGATAAAGCCATCAGGCGTAGATTATGAGGCGCTGGAGCCTGAATCAATGGTTGTGCTAGACCTGGATGGTGTGCTTATTGAAGGCACGCTTAAGCCTTCCTCTGACACTGAAACCCATCGCATTCTCTACCGTGAGTTTCCCAACATTCGTGGCATTACCCATACTCACTCGGTTTATGCTGTGGCCTGGGCGCAGGCGCGGCGTGATGTTCCGCTTCTAGGCACAACCCACGCGGATCATGGTGATACGGTTATTCCCTGTAGTCTGCTTATGGACGAGGAGGCGGTGAAGCGCAACTATGAGCTTGAAACTGGCAAGCTCATAGTAAAAACGTTTAGGGATCGCGGCCTTAACAGTGCTGGTACGACGATGATACTGGTTGCGGGGCATGGTCCTTTTAGTTGGGGCAAAAGTGCTATGCAGTCTGTATATCACGCGGTGGTGTTAGAAGAGATATGCAAGATGGCGTATCTAACCATAAGCCTTGAGCCGGGGATTCAACCCTTGCCGGAACATATTGTTCGCAAACACTGGGAACGCAAGCATGGTCATGCCGCGTATTATGGCCAGGGATAGTGATAGTAACGTGGGGGTGAATAATTATTCGCTCTCACGGCTTTTGCCCCTTATCTTTTAATGTTATTAAGTCTATAATTTCTCCATGGTACAGATGTTGTTTTTTCTGCGATTCAGGGCTCAGCTCCGGCGTGTTAGGCCGGAGGTAATCGTGTTATTGGAAGAAGCTATTGTCAGGGCTATTGAGGGTGCGGGTGGGAAAACCGAGCAGAAGTACCGGATTGTAATCGGATCGTTTGATGAACATGCGCTTGGCATTTGGCTGACTATCATCACGGTTATTGAGTCAATCCGTGATCTGCTTGCGGGAGTTGGGAATGAGTTATATGGGTTTTCGCTGGTGATTTGTCGCGATGTGGCGGATTACGAGATGGGGCGGCTCTGTAGCGCTCTTGCCGCCCGACCGGGAGGGACCGGCGTCTGGTTTGCGCCCATAGTTCAGGAACCGTTAAGTGCGTATGCACGTATGGACGAAAGAATTGTAGACCTGAAAACACCGCCCCCCAATCTGAATGGCTTTGATTACTTGGAAGATATGGTTTCGCTTATTGACGGCTATGCCCAACTGGTGAGTATTGAAACCTCGTTGGAGAAAGAAGGCGCGTTTGATCCGTTTCCCTTCCGAGAAAAGATTGGGCGGGTCATTATGAGTGGATCGCGGCGAAATGTTTTGTTGGTAGGCCCGATGTTCATTGGTAAACGCGATGGCTTGTATCACTTTTGCGCTGATATGATGAAGGAACTGCCGCCGTTGGTGCTTCGCTTTGCTGAACGAAGCGGCATTGGCTGTTTTGCTGATATGCTGTCCCCCTCGATTCGGGCTTTTGTGAACGAGTATATCCGTTCTGAAATGCTTGATGAGCTAGATGCTCTTGCGGCTCTGCTCTTCCGCGAGCGTCTATTGGAGGAGTATTCAGACTATCTCATGCAAAAGGCGCGAATCTTTTTCCAAAAGGTACTCGCGGTGTATATTGCGGTGATGAAAAACCGTAAATGTCCGGCAATCCTTATTATCGAGAACATCCATCAGGCTGACAGTACGGCAAGCCAGATCGTGATGGACGTATTCACAAGCCTGCCGGATCGGGTTGATCTTCAGGTTTATGGAACCTGTGCGACTGATGTCGCGGGCGTTGAGCAGCGGATCAAGCACTGGGAAATGGTGTTTCCGCGGGTTATCAAGTTCGCGTCTGAAGATTTCAATACCCAGAACAAACCGGAACTAACGCAAGATCTCTGGGAAGTGGCCTATGCGGTTAGCATTATGCGGGTATACTTTCCCGGCATCCTGTTTCCCCAGCTTTTTGAGGAAGAGGAGCGGAATTCCGGTATGATCCGCCGCGCCTTCAAGATGTTTATGACGCTGGGGATTATTGACGCGATTGAAGACCCGTACCCACGTATTCCTGACTTTGCGGCGCACGCGGGACAGATTCTGGGTGAACGGATACTGTGGATACGGCGGCTTGTTATAAACCGCCTGCTTGCTTGGACCCATTCTGGTAAGTTTCGTGCTTGTTTCAGCCTGCTTGAGGCGTTGTCAAAGCTGGGCGGCACGGCTGACGACCGGCTGATTCTGAACGCGATATACGGCGATGTGATTAACGGTACATTCAAGCGCCTGGAAGAGGCCATTGCTAAAAAGCATTTTTATACTGTTGTCGGCGAGGAACGGGGTCCTGCGATTCTCTTTATCTTTAATACGCTCAAGTCTCTGATTCATGGCGATGAGGACGCCATTAACAAAGCCTTCACTGAAGCAGTGCCTACAGGTAATTTCTTCCCTGGTTATCGAATTCAGATCCTGGTTAACCTTGCCAGCTATAACCTGGGCATAAAGAACATTGACGCCGCGTCCAGCATGATTAAAGAAGCCATGATAATCAGTCAGAAGCGGAAGATCGGTGGAGCGCCGGTGTATCGCCTATTCTCCATTGTGAATCTTGCGGGACGGCACGTTGACGAATCGTTGGATTACATCGCGTTTGCTGTTGATAATGCAGAAAAAGCTGGTCAACTTGACGAGCTGTGTATGTCCGCGTATTACGCCGCTGTCGCCCAGTTTCTGTTTGGTAATCTTTCCCGGGCTGAACACTTTGCCCAACGCGCCGAGCAGACTGCTGTCAGCGCTGGTCTGCCGGCCTGGGTGGATCGTATACGGTTCCTGCGGGGCAAACTTCGCTTTGAGATCGGCGCGTATGATGAGGCTCTGGATATATTCAAGGCCATCCAGGAGAATCCAGCAGGGTCCACTTGTGAGGCAATGGAACATACTGTGGCCGCATGGATATATCGCGCAGCAGTCTTTGCAAAAGCGCCCTTGTCGCAAAAGCCAGCTCCCTATGGAGACGCCCTGCTCTTTGAGCTGGAAGCTGCTTATATATATGGTGATTATCAGAAAACCGTGGAACTCGCCCGTACACTGGAAACGAATATGCCGACAAACGCCTTTCTGTTTACCGAGCGCCCTGACTGGCACAGCGGGTTTGCCCAGTGCGAACTGCTCTTACTGCCTGAGTGGGAACTCTATGAGCGCCTGAGCTTTGTGTACCGCACTCTTGCCCAGTGCCAACTTGCGACTAGCGACGAGGAGCGCGCCGGATTGCTACAGCGTATGCAACGCTTCACCCGTGACGAACTCCTGCCCGATATGGACATGAATGACATTTTTTACTTCTACGCCTATTACCGGATGTTGCAGGAGTCAGGCGCTTCTGCGCTTGATCTTGGTACTGCCGCCAGTATCGCTAATCAGCGTTTACAGCGCCGCGCCAGTCGTATCGACCTATTCGAAACCAAGCGTATATATCTTGAAGAGCATTACTGGAACAGCGCCCTCAGCGCCGCAGCGAGGGAACACAAGTTAATTTAAGCGAACATCATGTGGCAACTGGCTTCCATTTTTCAAGCGCCGCCATAACCAGGTGTTCCACCTCAAGCCATGAATCAGCACGAGGAGCGGGTATAGAACGGTTAGTGGAGTTGGTGAAAACAATGGTATCGTGTCCCTGGGCGCGAAGCTCGGTAACATTCTCAGGCCCGTCATCAATGTAGATATGCGCCCCAACCGCGCCTTTGTCCTGCATGAAACAAAGATCCCAGTAGGGAATGTCGTAGCTATCAAGCCAGTCAACGGTTTGGGTAATCGAAGTCCTATGCGCGTACTTCAGAAAGAGCCGGTGCGTGATAATCCGGATGCGGATGCCGCGGTTAGACAGCTTGCGTAACACGCCCGGGGCGTCTTTGATGGGCTTCATGTCACGGAACAGTGCGCGTTGGGTTACGGCAAAACGGTGCAGACGCTCATAGCCGCCATAGTCGGCGATGTCCCACTCGCTAAGCCCGTAGCTCACATTCTCGCTGAGTTCACACGACGGCTTGTTGAGCCACTCGGCAGCAATGACGCGCATAGCGCCATAAAAATCGCCAACCACGCCGTCAAGGTCAACGCCCAAGATAAAACTGCGCTCGTCCATGCTATTTATAGCAGCTCACAGCGCTATTGCCGGGCTATGCCCAGACTCCAGAGTGACTTGTCACGGGTGTCTTCCCAAGTTGCAAGCACATAAAAGCCTTCCAAACGACCGCTCGAGGTGATTGTACTGTTCGTTCTGGAACCGTAGTCAAAAGTTCCTGGCCCCCGATAGCTTGTTGAGTTGTTCTGTACCGTGTTTGAGCGGTTGGAGATAATCGCAAACAGTGCGTTTTCATGAGAGGCATTCACCGTGTCTTTATGGACAGAGCGACGTCCGGCATAGCCAACCCCAACCAGAAAACCCGGAATCGTGGGCGGCTCCAGCGTCCATGTCGGTCTGCCATCCCGCCATGACGACTCATACGACGGCACAAAACTTGATGTACGATACCATGCGCGTACTATAACCATCTGCTGATATTCAAACACATCGGTTTCAGGGTCATATTCAAGCATATCAACATATCTTTTATAGTCTTTATCATACAGAAGCGTTGTATTAGTGCTGGAGCTGTAATCAAAAGTAGCTGAACCCATTGTGCTTTGCTGCACTATGCTTCCCTCTACCGAGTAGAACATCGCCACCTTGCGCGCCGCGTCTTCCAGCGCCAGTTGTATTGCCTCCTCTTGCTTGGAACGCCGCCCCGACATACCGTAAAATAGCAAACGGCCATTTGAAGACGCCATGCTCCAAAGCTCACCCGTTTGAGCGGGGTTTACAACCGGCTTTGCCTTTATACCTGATGACTGCTGCGTTGACGGATCAACACTTACACAGGAAGATAAGATACTCAGGCTTAAAACCAGTGTCAGTAATTTCTTCATATATACCTTGTCCTAAAAAAAGCGCCTCTCAATCCTTGTTACAAGGTTTCAAGGCGCTGTAAAGAACTGCCTTATCCGCGCAGTACGGTTCCTACGCGATGCGGTAGACCTTACTCCCGAACTCCCTGCGGTCTCTCGCTTCTTGACAGCTCGTTTTCCATTATCGCAAGCGCCTGATCCGCCTTAAATTCAGCATATCGGGCAGCCTCGCTGTCAAATATCTGCTCCGCTGTTTTCAGAAGATTAGCTTTGGGATATGAAACCCGAATCCAATAGGTTCCATCCGGAGCTGTCCAGTTAGCATTAGTTTCAGTACCGCTCAGGTCCACATCGGTTAAAGTGCGGCTGACGTCTTCCTGAAGAGACAGATTCGCCTGACTACTCGTGGTTCCTGCATCGCGGTTGTAGTCAGTGAACATGGCCTTTACGCGGCTGTCGATCTGACGAGCAATATCCACGACCGCACGGTTACGGGCAGTGGTTCTTGACATGGACATACTGGACTGTTTAGCAGCGCCAATTCCCCACAGCACAT
Organism: Treponema sp.; assembly: GCA_031267685.1. Lineage (GTDB taxonomy): Bacteria > Spirochaetota > Spirochaetia > Treponematales > Breznakiellaceae > JAIRMT01. The sequence continues at coordinate 135,500 of JAIRYV010000064.1, read as the reverse complement.
CCTCAGGCGGAAGATCGTCAATCCACGCAGGCAGGGTTGGATCATGCGTCGCCTGTGGAGTAGACCCAGACCCACTACTCTGGGGGGAACTTGCACAGCCCACCATAACTAAACCAAGCAGAGCCAGAACCGCAATCGCAGAAACACCCTTTATCAATTTCTTCATATAAACTCCTCTTTGCAAATGAAATATATTCTTATACAAGAACCTTACTCTTATTATAGCATACTTTTCATGTTCTGTCCAGTTTTCACCCAGTCTGAAAACAACGCACGTGATGCCCCGCGCCCACTTCGCTCATGAGCGGTCGCTCGGCAAGACAGCGCTCAGTAACAAAGGGGCAGCGCTCAGTAAAGGCGCAGCCAGTCAGCTCCTTGAGCGCGGTTTTCACCTCGCCTCGCAGCGGTGCAGTGCTTGCCGGTTCCGCCCGTTCCTCACCAGCATTGTAAAACGCAGCGCTGAAGAGCATACGGGTGTAAGGGTGGCGGGCTGAACGATAGAGATCAGCGGCAGGCGCTGACTCCATAAGCTCGCCCCGGTACATGACGCCGATAGTGTCGCAGAAATAGCAGGCAACCTTGAGATCATGGGCAATGAACAAAAACGATAGCGTATGCCGGGAGCGGAGATCAAGGAGTAGGTTGAGTATCTGACCCTGTATGGACACGTCCAGCGCTGATACCACTTCATCACAGATGAGCAGATCAGGTTTAAGCAGAAGTCCACGGGCAATGGAGATGCGCTGACGCTGACCGCCAGAGAACTCGGCGGGACGGCGCTCAAGGTCAGCGGCACTCATGCCCACTTCCTCAAGCATAGTGGCGGCCTCATCCCGCGCTCGCTTTTCACCAGGCCAGTGCGACGAATAACGGTAGCCAGACGCCAGTACATCGTAGACGCTCATGCGTGGGTTAAGGGAGCGTGCCGGGTCTTGGAACACATACTTCACCCGTTCACGGTAGGTCTTGAGCTGACCGTGCCGCAATGCGCGCACATCTGTTGTGTCCTGAAAGCGAATTTCGCCAGTATCGCTCTCATACATACGTACTAACAGCCGTGCTGTGGTGGTTTTGCCGCATCCGGATTCGCCCACCAAGCCATACGTCTCATTCTTGCCAATGCTGAATGACACGTCATTGACCGCGTAGACAAAGCGCCCCAGTCGCGCAAAGAAGCCAGCTTCAAGGTTGAAGCGTTTTTTCAGGTTCGTTACCGTGATTACAGCCATATTTTCACCGCCATTTCTATCTCCTAATGATCTCTACGGGTTCTGGAATGATCTCTATGGGTTGTAGAATGATCTCTACAAGTCCTAGAATGATCTCTATGGGTTGTAGAATGATCTCTACAAGTCCTAGAATGATCTCTATGGGTTGTAGAATGATCTCTACAAGTCCTGGAATGATCTCTACGGGTTGTAGAATGATCTCTACAAGTCCTGGAGTGATCTCTAGCATTGTCAGACGTCTCTGTAAAATGTCTTCCAGTTCCATACCTCTACCTACTTATTACTCTCTAAAGAGTCCGCAGATTTACGCAGATTTACGCGGATATATCTGCGTAATCTGCGTAAATCCGCGGACCCTTACTATTCATCGAGCTCACGCGGCTCAGACAGCGTGGACTTCGACACACAGCGAAGTTCGCGACCCCTAGCAAGCGTCCGCAACGACGGTATGCCATTGGTACACTCAATAGTAGCGTCAGGGCAGCGGGGCGCAAACGGACAGCCCGGTTCAGGCATTGCCGGGTCGCTGACTTTGCCCGGAATCGACTGAAGACGCTCCCGTGAGTAGTGACTGCCAAAACGCGGAGACGCGGCGAGTAAAGCGCGGGTGTAGGGATGCAGCGGCGCTTGAGTAATGGTCGCGGCTGTAGCAGCCTCCATCTCCAATCCGCCGTACATCACCATGATACGGTCGGAAATATCCGCGACAAGATCAATGTTATGACTGATGAAGATAATAGAAATCTGCCGCGTCCGCCTCAAGTCTTTCAGCAAGTCAATGATCTGTTTCTGTATGGTAACGTCAAGGGCAGTGGTTGGCTCGTCGGCAATAAGCAGCTCACAGGATTGGGCGAGGGCAAGCGCAATGCCAATGCGCTGAAGCTGACCGCCGGAGAATTGGTGTGGAAAGTTCGACAGCCGTTCCTGTCCATTTTCTAGACCAGTTTCCGCCAGTAAGGCCACAGCCTTTTCCATTGCCGCCTCCCGCGTAATTGCCGGATCACTGTTCCGCAAGGTCTCGAAAAACACACTCTTCATGTTTTGAAGCGGATCATACGAACGACCAGGTTCCTGAAAGATCATGCCAATCTTCTTGCCCCGATACGCGCGGAGCGCCTCGGTACTCAGACCCAGCAGTTCCTGCCCTTCGTATAAAATGGTGCCAGACACCAGCGCGTTTTTTGGTAAGAGCGCTGGTATGGCCTGCGTACTAACACTCTTGCCAGAGCCGCTTTCACCAACAATGCCCAGCACTTCGCCCTTCGTCAGACTGAACGACACACCGCGCACTGCCTGTACATAAATTGATGTGCGTCCACGAAGCACTGAGAAGTTCACGGTGAGGTCGCGCACTTCAAGAAAGCGCGGCGCGGCGCTGACAGCACTTGCCGCCGCCACTGCTGATGTTTCCGTTACAAGTGTTCTCGTTTTCCTCTGCTTCTTCAGCAGACGCGGAAACACTGTGTGGTATGGATCATAGAAGTCGCGAAGCGCGTCGCCCACAAAGTTGAAGCCAAAGGTAACAATGAGCAGGAACCACATCGGGCTGAGTATCCACGGGTAGTTGACGAGGTTTGTCAGCGTGGAAATATCGCGCCTGATGAGTGATCCCCAACTTACCGCTGGATCAACGATGCCAAGCCCCAGGTACGAAAGCGTTGTCTCAGTCATAATGAAACCGGGAACTGATAAGGCGACGCTTACTATGAGCAAACTTGCAATCTGCGGAATGATGTGTCTCAGGATAATGACCAGCGACGGCATCATCTCAAGCTGGGCATTCATCACAAACTCTTCACGCTTGATGGTGTGTACCATACCTCTGATGGTACGGGCAGAACCTGGCCAGCCTACAAGCGAGAGGATCAGGGTAATCATCATGTAGGCTTGCCCGGAATCCATGTTGGTTGAAAGCAGGGAGCGCAGAAATAGGATGAGGTAGAGACCCGGAATCAGCATGAAGAATTCCGAGAAGCGCATGATACCCCAGTCAGTAAGCCCGCCGAAGTAGCCGGATAAGCCGCCAAAGACCATAGCCAGAAAGAGCGATAGCGCTGTTGCTATGAAGCCGATGGTGAGTGAGATGCGACTCCCGTAGATGATGCGGGAAAAGAGGTCGCGCCCCAGATGGTCTGCGCCCATGAGCAGCACTGGATAGGCGCCGCTGTCGGTGGTGAAAAGGTGGCGGTTCATGGGAATCAGTCCCCAGAGTTTGTAGGGTTCACCCTTAGCAAAGAGCCGGATCGGGCTGTAGAGATCGCGCACACGGGCATAGCGCCAGCTAACCGTGTTGGTAACGCGCCACTCCTGCGCCTGAAACGCGCCATGGTACCAGCGCACGTTTGGTGGGTGAAAGGTCTGGTCTGCAAATGACGTGGTTGGCGCGTATGGCGCAACAAACTCGGCAAAGAGCATCATCAGGTAAAGCGCTGCCAGTACAATGAACGAAACCAATGCCAGTGGACGGGTCTTTATATATAGAAGAAACTTTCTCATTTGGAATAAACTCACTCCTTTCCATACCTGATACGCGGGTCAACCAGCGCCAGCAGTATGTCCGATAATACCATGCCCAGCAGCACTAAAAACGAGATGAACATCAGGTTTGCCAGCACTAAGTTGATGTCCTCCTGCAAGACCGCCTCGTACATGAGTCGGCCAATGCCCGGATAGGCAAAGATGATTTCCATGATGAGCGAGCCTGAAAACAAACCAGCAAGCATATTTGCACTGCTGGTGATGTAGGGATTCAGGGTATTCCTGAAAGCATGGTGAAAGTAGACCCGCCATTCATGGATACCACGGGAACGCAGGCTCGTGATGTAAGGCTGGCCAAGCTGGTCGAGCATGGTTGCGCGAATCATGCGGAGCGTGCCGCCGAGTCCCATCAGGAACGAAGCAAAGAGCGGCAGAAAAATATGGTGAACGTAGGATAACACAAAGCTTCCCGGATTCGATTCCATTGGAAAGCTTGGAAACGCCGTTACTGGAAACAAGCCGCTCACTGAGGCGAAAAGCTGGAACAAAATGTAGAGCAGTATACCCGGAAAGGCATGGAGTACCAATGCGAAAAAGGTAACAACAATGTCAGCAGGCGTGCCGGCTTTGGTCGAGAAGTAAACGCCAAGCAGGAACGAAAACACGGTTATCAGCACTAGTGAGATTAGGTTCAGAGTCAGTGAGTTGTAGATGCGGGAACTGATGAGGAACGATACTGGCGCACGGGAAATGAGGCTAACACCCAGGTCGTGGTGAATCAGCACACGGGAGAGCCAGCGGAAATACTGCACATAGAACGGCTGGTCAAGACCGAGACTGGCGCGACGGGAGGCAAGCTGTTCCGTAGTGAGCGCGCGCATATTCGCCGTGGCGCTGCCTTCGGTAAAGAGCTGCTGGATCATGATCTGGTCAACAATGTCGCCCGGAGCAAGCTCCATCAGCCCGAATACCACAAAGCCCAGCAGAAATAGCATCATCAACATCGTGAAAAGCCGCTGAACTATGTATGATACCAGCGGGAACCGGCGCTTGAACCGGTAAACCATCTGTACGGGCATGGCATACCACGCCCTGACTTCACGCCGCTCCATGTTAGCGTTTCAGATAGATGTGGCGGAGTTCAGCGCTGTTCATATTATCGTAGTAAAAGTTCGAGAAGTCCCAGCGATTCTGTATCGCAAACAAGCCCTGGCGCCGTACCAGATACACCAGCGGGCATTGCTCCAGCAGTATCTTCTGGAATTCGTCCCATAAGGGCTTTGCCTTTGCCGGATCGTAGGTGTAAGCTGCCTCGTGATACAGATAATCTATCCGCGCCTCCCAATCTGTCGCCGGTGTCTCCTGACTCGGATACCAGAGGTGCAGATTCCCGTCACTCGGCCAGGTGTTACTACCCTGACTGGGGAACATGCCAGAGCCAGTCAGCGCCATGATCAGGGTCTGCCAATCAAAGGTGCTGAAAAGCTGCTCTACCAGCTTTTGAAAGTCCAGTACCCGAATGTTTACCTTAATGCCAACCTTCGACAGCTCATCCATGATTACCGACGCGGTATCAAGAACATCGGACGCCTCAGCCTGTATCGACAGGTCAAACTCAACAGCGCGTCCCTTAGCGTCTCGCATGACGCCCCCGGCATCGCGCCTCATGCCTATTGACGACAGCAGTTGTAACGCCTTGGTGGTGTTGTAGGTGTACGGTAACACAATGCTCTGGTCATAGAAGAGGTTCGGCTCCGGGAAAATGGAGAGCTTCGGGTCAGCCAGGCCCCGGTAAACCTGTGAGATAAGACGATCGCGATTCAACAGGCAGCTCATTGCCTGCCGGAACGCGGTCTGCGTAAACCACTCGTACTGCGGCGTATCCTTGTTTTTGGGGTTCTGGTTAAAGGTCCAGAACCGCGCGCTCAATGAGCCATCCGCGTTAAACACCGTATATGACGGATTTTGCTTGTACACCAACTCGTCAATGTCGGTGGGTCTGACACTCCACGTTTCGATAGCCCCCTCCTTGAACAGTAGATACTGGGTGTTTTGCTCTGGAATGATTCTGACGATTTCTTCTTCTGGATACACGCCCGCAACGCCGTTACTGTCCTTTTCCCAGTAGTTGGGATTCCGCTTAAACACGATTCGCTGACCAACCGTGTACTCGGCGATGTAGTACCTGCCCATTGACGGGATAGTCTGCGGATTCACATTAACGCTAAACACAGCGTGAACCCCATCAACACCGCCTGCCTGTTTTGCCGGCTCATAGACATGGCGAGGACCAAAGTCCATGTTGGTACTGAGATACGGATCAGCAACGATACGCGGATAATGGAACACAAAACGCCGGTTATCGAGCTTCTCAATATCTACATGAGCTTCGCTCCCGTCAGGCATGAGGACGAACTGCCCATAATAGCCGGAGCTTCCCATATCCGGGTCCCCATAAATCTCATTATACCAGAACACAACGTCATCACTGGTAACAGGTTCGCGACGGCTGGAGTTGTAGTAAGTCCAATAGAGGTTTTCGCGCAGGGTATACACAACATCGAGCGTCCCGGCTGCTTCGTTCACAATGACTTCTGGGGAGGCGCACAGTGGGTCCCACTGCCGCGTAACCACATTGTAGCGGATGAGGCTCTCAGTGGTCGCGCCAACGATACTGGCTGTTGCCGAGTCCTGCTCAGCGATGAGGTGGTTAAAGCTCTTAGGCTCTTCGATCATAACATCGTTCCATGTTCCGCCGACACTACCTGCGACGAAAGGCTCGTTTCGCCAGGGCTTTCTGGTGGTTCTGTCGAGTATCTCGCGCACGCCCACTGGCCCGGTGGCAGTCAGTTCTTCGAGGCTTTTTTCCTCTTGCCGTGACGGGTTCGCCATCAGCGCCGCGCCGCCCATTACCAATAACGCAGTCAACACAGTGATCTTCTTCATTATTTTCTTCCTAGATTCTTGTTTTGCTATACGGGCAATCATTCACCCGCAAGCACTACAATAGCAAAAACTATAACTTTTGTCAGTACCCATAAGCCTAAAGTGAGAACCACTGAATGACTCTAGGCACTGTTAGGATTAAGGAAGAAGTGTTTAATCAGCTGGGAAAGGCATCCAGCTAAAGTATCCCCACAGCAGGTGGTCGCCAACCCACATTCGCAGATTGGCTTCTGGAGTTTTGCTATACAAAACTCCAGACATAATTTCCCACTCCCTGTGAGGAAAACTCACTGTTCTCCCTTCACGCGCGGCCTAATGCGCCCCACGTCAGATGGCTATCGCGTTCTTGCCAGGGCAGCCATCTTAATTTCCATATAGCGGTCAAGGCCCATGCGTTTAAGCTGGGCGATGTAGCCGTCCCATTCCGCGTCAATTCCGCCCTGAGTTACCCACTTGGCACGGGACTGAGCCGTGTAGCTGAAAATATCAGCAGTAAGCGTCGCAAGCTCAGAGGTTTCTTCCAGTGTATGAATGACATCGGGATACGGGTCGGTTATCATGCCATCAGCAAGTTTCGCAACTTCCAGCTTAAGCCCGTCGCCAGTCGCCGGATTGAGCTTAATCCGGTCGCTGAAACCCGGTTCCACATACTTAGGGCCAAAATCGCGCAAACTCTGATCCCAATACCAGGCATCCGCGCTCGTTCCAGCAGGCGGATCGTTCAGCGTATAAGTGCCGTCTTCGTGCTTGGTAATAACCGTCCCAATAGCGCCCCAGAAGTTCTGAATACTCGCCTCGTTCTCATAGAAGTTGTCGAGCCACGCAGCCGCAGCCGCAGGGTCCTTGCACGCCGTTGTGATAAGCGCCTCGTTCCGCTGAATACTAAACACGCCGGTACTTTCACCAAACGCATACGCCTTTCCGTCCGGCCCGGCAATCGGCGGAATAATGATATACTCATCACTCCATTTCCCAAAAACCGCGTCATTCGACCACTGATAATCAAACCCGATACGGGATACATTCGCTGCCTGCCGTTTGCCGTTCAGCATCTGGTCATCCTGCGTAAAAGACTCAGGATCAAGTATTCCCTCACGATACAGCTGGTTCAGCCATTTGATACCATCGCGATAATTATCGTGCGTCTCATAAAACACAAACTCCCCACCAATCGAACAAATGCCGTTTGACGGATCGCGATAACTGTTGATACCAAACGGATTCAACAAATCCGCCGCATAATCATTGCCAAAAGCCACTGGAATCTCGTCATTCGGGTCGCCGTTACCGTTTGCATCCTGCTGCTTGAAAGCACGAAGCACTGCCGTCAACTCATCAAGCGTTGCCGGAACCGCCAGCCCCAGATTATCAAGCCACTTCTTGTTGATAACCGGCTGATTCCGCACTGCCGGACGGGACGGCAGATTCTTAGCCAGCGAGTATTTCTTCCCGTCTGGAAACGTCGTTACCGCGCCAAGCGCCGGAATCGTCTGAAGCGCCCGCTTGTAATTCGGCATATTCCGGTCAATCAGATCGTCGAGCGGGACAAAATATTCGATATTATTGATAATATCCGCGTCGTTAAACGTCATATTCCCAATAACAATATCAGGAAGCTCCCCGCCCGCAAGCATGATGCTTTTCTGCTCATTCCAGTCAGAACTACTCACCGCCTGCCACTTGATCGAAATGCCGGTACGCGCCTCCAAGTCCTTAAGCCACTGGTTTTGCGTAAAGCTATCGCCCATATCGCCCCAGCGCATCGTGAGAACCGTAAATTCCGTCTTCCCGCTTTGAGCCGGCTCGTTTTTCTTGCCACAGCCAGCAAGCATAACCGCCAGACCAATCACCAAAACCATGCCCGCTGCAAAAACAGCAGTCCCTTTTTTCCTCATACTAATCATGTTCTCTCTCACTCCTCCAAACATATTTTTCTATGGTGTATTACCCAAATCCGCTATTTGAGAAAAACACCCCGAATCCAAAAAACAAGCCCTGCGCAGTTTTCTTCCCCTACGCATAGGCTTCCACACTGGTAAACGTTTCACCAGATATAGTATCATTCGCCTCGTCTCTACAACAAGTGCTTACCCTTTGACCGCACCGATCATCGCGCCCTGGCTGAAATACTTCTGCAAAAACGGATAGACGCACATGATCGGGGCCGTCGAAATAATGATCGCGCCGTATTTGACCAGGCTTGCCGTGCGAAGCGCAATTTGCGCCGCCTCGCCAGTACCCATTGCCGCCTGAGACTGACTGGTGATGAGGATATTCCGCAAAATAATCTGCAAGGGCATGAGGCTCTCATTCCGTAAGTATATCAGCGCGTTAAAATATGAATTCCAGTGTCCTACCGCTGTCCAGAGGGCCAGCACTGCGATAATCGCGGTGGACAAAGGCAGCACCATCTGGAAAAAGAAGCGCAGGTTGCCGCAGCCGTCAATACGCGCCGATTCCCAAAGGGCTTCGGGAATATTGCTTTCAAAAAAAGTTCGCGCCACAATCACATGATAAATCGATACTGCAAAAGGTATGACCATCACCCAAAAATTATTGTACAGGCCAAACTGCCGCACCGTCAGAAAGGTCGGAATAAGCCCGCCTGAAAAAAACATCGGCACAATAAAAAACACCATGAGCGGCTTACGGAATACAAGGTCTTTTCGAGAAAGAGCATAGGCAGCAGACAGACAGACCGCCAGACCAAATAGAGTCCCCAGCACGGTATAGAGAATCGTATTAAAGTAAGAATGCCATATTCTCGTTTCCGCAAACAACGCCTTATACCCGTCCAGCGTAAATCCAGCGGGGGCAAACCACACTTCGCCACTTGTTACCGCCGAAGGGTCGCTAAAGGACGCGATAACAATAAAGTACAGGGGATACACGATAACAATAAGCATGACAGCCGACAGTACATACAACACGATGTTAAAAATCATGTCCGCGCCGGTTGATCTTACCGTATTTTTTGCAGCCGGTTTTCCGGCAGATGATTCTTTCATAGTTTCCTCCTAAAACAAGCTACTGTTGCTTAACTTCTTGGTTATCTGGTTGACACTCAACAACAAGACCAGATTGATGACCGTGTTGAAAAGGTTCACTGCAGCAGAATAACTGTACTGGGAGTTGATGAGGCCGATTTTGTAGACATACGTCGAGATGATCTCGCTCGCAGCCATATTCAGGTTGTTCTGCATAAGGTAGACCTTTTCAAAGCCCAGGTTCATCGTATTGCCGACCCGTAGAATAAGAAGAATACTCGCGGTCGGGAGAATCAGGGGCAGATCGATTTTCTTGAGCATTTGCAGCTTACTCGCCCCATCAATCGTGGCCGCCTCGTAGAGAGATGGGTCAATCGCCGATAACGCCGCTAAGTAGACAATGCTGTCCCAGCCGGTATGCTGCCACACGTCGCTCCACACATAGATACTGGCAAAAGCGTTCGCGCTGCCCATGAGATTCGGCGCAGTCCCGCCAAAAAGCCGCCAAATCTGCCCGATAAGCCCCGAACCCGGAGACAGCACGATGAGAATAAGCCCCACCATGACCACCGTTGAAATAAAATGAGGCAGATACGTTATCGTCTGAAACGCCCGTTTGAAAAGTCCCTGCCGCATCCGGTTAAGCGCCAGCGCAAGAACAATGGGCAATGGAAAAGACGCGATAAGCCCATAGGCACTGATACCCAGCGTGTTCCGTACCGTAACGCCAAACTGGAACGAATTGAAAAACCGGGTAAAATTCGCATACCACGGCGAAGACCACGGACTTCCCATAATCCCCAGCGCATTCCGGTAATCCTTAAACGCGATAATCACCCCGTACATCGGCTTATATGCGAAAAGCAAAAGCAATACCACCGCTGGCAAAAGCAACAAATAAAGACCGACGTTCTGCCGAATTTGGGGCAAGAGCCGCCGCATCGGTACCATATTACAAACCCTCCTTAACAAGACCTCCCCTGGTAAACCACTGTTTTCAGAAAAGTTCCTTGTCATTAAACACTTATCATTAGTAGAAGCACTATACGCCCACAGTCCAGGTGTGTCAAGCGAAATTTGAGAAAGATGTCAACAATTCTCCGAACTCCGTAATGATTCGTCATGGTATCTTCACATCATACGCAACCCAGCAGGTAGTGTAAAGCCGTGTTGCAGCTTTGCTTGTGGATTCTTTCCACAGGCAAAACTCCACTCATGAGCAGAGGAACGCTTCGGGCGTTTGAGCAGATGCTTCAGACGTTTCACCCGGCGTTCCATTCTGCTGGCAGAAGCTCTCTGTTCGTTTCACGATAGCTTTCTTCAGAAGAAAGGTATGTACCTCATACAAAAAACGAGATATGATGGTTACCACTCTTTGCATCTCTTTGCATAGCTTGAACATACTCTAGTACATCATTCAAACTATAGATAAAACTGCTTACTCGTTTTGTTATTCCGTCTTTGGTTTCATGCTGTCCTAAGACACTATGCTATTGTTTCTCCACTTGTTTAAGACTTTTCTATAACCTTTTTGGTTCGCCCTTAACGGTTTTCAGTCGACCGATATATGTTTAGAGTCATCCCTCGAAATATCAGGGCAATCCTGAGACCTTCAGAGGCGACTCTATAGTGTTTAGGGGCGCCCCTGAAGGCTTAAGGGCAACTCTAGTATGTTTAGGGGCGCCCCTATAGTATTCAAGGATGGACTAGTTTCAAGTAAACGTAAGTGGATACTTTTACAAATTCTCTATACAACAGAAGCCTGATGACTACCTGAACAGTGGGGCGTGAACGCTGTTTGTTTCAACGCTGTCTATCTGCTTTGCGGTAACAAGATTTTTTCAACGGATGCGAACAGTCGTGACTATCGTCCTCCAGGGTATTGCATAATATATCGACAATCAAGTATAGTGAGCGACAAGATTTTCACGGTAAGGAGTTACTATGAACCCTATGAAGGCGATTGAACTTGAAAAGTCATTCAATCCTAAAGAGTTTGAGGATAGGATCTATGCTCAATGGAAAGCAAGTGGCGCATTTAAGCCAGAGGCAGCGCCAGTAACGGAGCAGGCTCCTTACGTCATTGTTATCCCGCCGCCTAATGTTACGGGCATACTGCATCTGGGGCATGGGCTGAACATCAGTCTGCAAGACATCATTATCCGCTTCCACCGTATGCGGGGAGAACCAACGCTGTGGGTGCCTGGCACTGATCACGCGGGCATTGCCACGCAGAACGTGGTCGAGAAGCGACTGCGGGCAAAGGGGCAGAGTCGTCAGGACTTGGGCAGGGAACGGTTTGTTCAGGAAACCTGGAAGGTGAAGGCGGAACACCACGCCATCATCACTCGCCAGATTGAGCGCATTGGCGCGAGCGTTGACTGGGACCGGGAGCGCTTCACCTTTGACGAAGGGCTGTCAAAGGCAGTGCGCGAGGTCTTTGTTACCCTCTATGAACGCAACTTGCTCTATAAAGGTAAGTATCTGGTGAACTGGTGTTCGTCCTGTGGTACTGCGCTTGCTGATGACGAGGTGGAACACGAGGAAGTGGCCGGTAAGATGTATCACCTGCGCTACCCACGTTCTGACGGTGGCTTTATTGAGCTGGCAACCACGCGGCCTGAAACCATGCTAGGCGATACCGCAGTGGCGGTTCATCCTGACGACGAGCGCTATTGCGACCTCATCGGTAAAACCGTGCAGCTGCCCCTCTGCGATCGCGCCATACCTGTTGTGGCTGACACCTATGTTGACCGCGCCTTTGGCACTGGCGTTGTCAAAATCACACCAGCGCATGATCCTAACGACTGGGAAGTGGCAAAGCGCCACGACTTGCCGCTCATCAACATACTCACGCCAGATGGTTGTCTGAACGACGCTGTGCCCGAAAAGTATCGCGGCTTGACCGTGAAAGAAGCGCGGGAGGCTGTGCTTGCAGACCTCAAGGACAAGGGCTTCTATATAAAAGAAGAAAACATCAAACACGCAGTGGGTCATTGTTACCGTTGCCACACCGTGATTGAACCGTTCCTCTCCGAGCAGTGGTTCGTGCGCATGAAGCCTCTGGCAGAAAAGGCACTGGCAGCATGGCAACGCGGCGAAGTCATCTTTTACCCGCGCAAGTGGGAAAACACCTATCGGCATTGGCTAGAGAACATCCGCGACTGGTGCATCAGCCGTCAACTTTGGTGGGGGCATCGCATCCCGGCGTGGTACTGCGGAGCCTGTGGCAAAACCATCGTGTCCCGCGACTCCATAAGCGTCTGTCCCCACTGCGCTTCCCCCAACGTTACGCAAGACCCGGATGTGCTGGATACCTGGTTCTCAAGCTGGCTCTGGCCGTTTTCAACCCTTGGCTGGCCCGAAGAAACCGTTGACATGGCGGCCTTTTATCCAAACACTGCGCTTATCACCGGCTATGACATACTCTTCTTCTGGGTTTCGCGCATGATCATGGCCGGGCTGGAGTTCACCGGCAAAGTGCCGTTCCACGACATCTTTCTCACCGGCCTGATCCGCGACAAGCAGGGGCGCAAGATGAGCAAGAGCCTGGGTAATGGCCTTGACCCGCTTGATCTGGTGGATGAATTCGGCGCTGATGCACTTCGCTTCACACTGGCGTTTATCTGCGCTCAGGGGCAGGACATACTCATTGACAAGGAGACGTTCAAACTGGGGTCGAAGTTTGCCAACAAGGTCTGGAACGCCAGCCGCTATATCCTGATGAACCTTGAGGGACGCAGACTCGTCGCCATCAAGACCCTTTCACCCGCTGACCGCTGGATATATGCCCGGCTCAACACAGCAGCCAAAGCTATGAGCGACGCTTTTCTGTCATACCGTTACAACGATGCTGCCAGCACTGCCTACGAGTTCTTCTGGAACGACTTCTGCGACTGGTACGTTGAGGCAACAAAGCTGTCTCTGCGTGCCGAAGACGACGCCGAGAAGGACCGCGTTACCACTGTGCTTCTGGACGTGCTTGCCCAAGCTCTGCGCTTGCTGCACCCGCTCCTTCCTTTCGTTACCGAGGCGATTTACGAAAAGCTGCCCAATAGCGCCGGCTTGCTCATCAACGCCGCATATCCAGCCTATGACAAGGCATGCGTTGACAGTACAGCTGAACAAAACTTTGGTTTTTTGCAAGAATTAGTGCGTATGATACGAACCCTCAAGAGCGAGTGCGCGATTCCTGCCGATAAAAAAATACCAGTGCTTGTGCGTTTCAATGCTGGGGACACACGAGCGGCGTTTTTGCAAGAACAGGCTGGGCTTGGTAAGCTGCTTGCCGGCATTGCTGAACTGCGTATCGAAGAGACCGTTGAGCGTCAGGGTGACGCAAAGGCGGGCGCTATCACGCTGGTTGGGTCGGGCTTTGAGGCATTTGTGTTTGTAGCTGAGGCGATTGACCTTGCCTTTCTCAGGCAGAAATTCTGCAAGGAGCTTGATAAGGACAAGAAGTTCATCAAAGGCTTGGAAGCAAAGCTCAATAACAATAGCTTTGTTAAAAATGCGCCGCCGGAACTGGTCGCGGCTGAAAAAGCCAAGCTGGACCAGGCTCTGAAACGGACAGATAAGTTGGAAGCCTACATCAGTAATATGGCTTAACCATAGATAGTCCGCGAAAGGCTTACTCAGCGGCAGCAAGTTACTACGGCAGCTTATCGCCTCAGCAGCTTGTTGCCGAGACAACTCAGCGCCATAATTCGTGGACTGTTTAGCGATGTCCCTAATATCGGAGGAAATATGACATCAGAGGAAATGTTTCGTTTAAGCGGAACCCATCTCGTACCTTACATCCAGCTTGCCTCAGCCCTCATTGGCAAAGTCAGGGAAGGCGGCGGCAATATGTTCAGGCATCAGATCGATACCATGGGCATACTCATCGACTATGGTTACGTTGATTCGGTATTGCTCAAGGCATCGCTGGTGCATGACCTCATCGAGGACGTGGCCGGCTTTAACCATAACCTGCTCATGTCTGTTGACTACGAAGGCCCCGCAGTCTACGACCTAGTGCTTGAGGTAACGCGCTTCCCAGGCGAGACGAAGCCTCAGTTCCTTACACGGATTCTGGAAACCGGCTCACATCATGCCAAAATCCTCAAGGTTGCAGACCGCATCTCCAATATGATCTCACTTGGCTTTGTAGTGAAGACTGAGTTCATCGACCGCTACACCAAAGAAACCGTGAACTACATCTACCCCATTGCTGCACAAGTAGACAAAGCCATGTTATCTGAGCTGGAAGCCCTGGTCGAGTCTCGCAAAAAATACGTCGAAGCCCTGATCACATAGGCCGATTGCCATTGCCTTGTAGTACGGTTTTCACCCTAAACACGTTTTCGTTTCACTGTTTCAGCGCCTGGCAGCGGGTATGAGCAATGCCCAGCGCCAGTGTTAGCGCCTCCTAAAACGTAGATAGCGCCAACGGAGCGCATTGAGTCGCTCAAAGATACGATAGCTGATATTCTTATGCACAAGGTCATACGCTCCAAGGTTTTTCATGAGTATAGGGTTGTAACCTTGCTTGAAACGGTGAAAGCCATAGAAGGGGTCGTTGGGATCAGCGTTTGGACCAAGCGCTCCCCACATATCCAGATCAACACAGCCCTGAGCTTTGCCATACTGGATGATATGCCACATCATAAGGTTGGAAGCCATAAGCTCTCGATGCTGGTTACTTGAAGCGCCATAAGGGTAGTACAGGCGCTTGTTAAAGACAAACACAAGCCAGGCAACAAGAACTTCGCCATGGTAACGCGCATAAAAAATGCGCAACATACTGTGTTCATCACGACCAATCACGCGCCAGAGGGTTCTGAAAAACTCCGGGCTATGCGAATAAAACTTTTGCCGCTGAGTAGTTTCAATCATAAGGCGAATGTAGGTTTCCATGCCCGCTTCAGAGCTTTCTTCCACAATCTCCACGCCTTTTTTCATAGCAAGGCGCGTGTTATAGCGGGTCTTGGTAGCAAAAGCAGCAAAAAGCATGTCGTTATCCGGGCGCAGGTCAAGGTGAAAGTTATGCTGGGTATAGATAAGCTCACCGCTGATTCCGCCATGTCCCCTGATGAAAGCGTCAAGCTGCTCAGCCGCTGGATCAGGCACGTCCACAGGGACAAACACGTCCGGCTCTATCTTCGTGAACAGCGCCCCGTGTTTGCGCGCTGCCTGTCTCAGAGCATCAAACTGCTCACCATCAGGCGCGAAAACCTTAGCCGCATAACCCACTGAACCAAGCAAAGGCACAGGGTGAAAGGTTACCTGCATAGCACGCATAAGCGTGTCATGCTCGAAAAAACCAATACGCTCCACCTTGAGCCCACTCTGCTTCTTAAACTCCCCCCACTGCCACGACTGTACCGGGTGAGAAACCACGCTGTCATATTGTACGCGCTCTTCCGGCGCTATTGTTCGAATCAGCATAGCTCATTCTAGCAATAGTACGCTTGTACAGCAAGCAGCTTTTGTGCAAACTTAGGTATGCCTATATCTTCCCGCTCACTCATTCGCCATGGCTCAATACTATCCCTCCTTACACTCGGCTCGCGCATACTCGGCCTTGTTCGAGAGATGGTGAAAGCCAGCCTACTCGGAACCAGCGCCCTTTCAGACGCCTTCTCCGTCGCGTTCCTCATCCCCAACCTCTTCCGCCGCCTCTTTGCCGAAGGTTCCATCTCAGTAGCCTTTATCCCCACGTTTAAGAGCTTCCTCCTTGAGGACAACAAAGCAAAGACGCGGGACTTCCTCTCCTGTATGCTCACCTTTCTCACCTTCTTTGTAAGTATAGCGGTTGTCATCGGCATCATCATCACACCATTTGCAGTACGCCTCTTTGGTATGAGCGACGCCTTTGACGAGACCGTACTGCTCACGCGGATCATGTTTCCCTTTCTTGGCTTCATCTCCCTTGCCGCACTTTTTCAGGGCATACTCAACAGCGTCAATAGCTTTACGCCTTCGGGCATTGCGCCAATCCTGCTGAACCTCGTTACCATACTCTGCGCATATGGGCTTTCGCCATTCACGGCAAACCCCGCACGGGCTATGGCCATCGGTATATTCCTGGGCGGCCTGCTCGAAGCCGCCATCCAACTGCCCTTTGTGCTAAGAAAAGGCTTCTCATTTATGTTTACCAGCCTTCCACAGGCAATGAAAAACTCAGGCGTAAAAAGTGTACTCCACCTCATCGGGCCAACCATCATTGGTATGGCTGCATACCAGCTCAATGACCTTGTTTCAACCGCGCTTGCCGGAAACATAGGCGAAGGCGTGGTATCAAGCCTGCAATACTCACTGCGGATTCAAGAACTCATACTCGGCATCTTTGCCGTGTCCATTGGAACGGTACTACTCCCCGACATGGCAGAGCGTGCAAAAAGCGGTCAATGGGATACATACAACGATCGCCTTGCCGTCGCACTCCGTATAATCGCGCTTATCACCATCCCGATTACGTTTTTCACCCTTGCCCAGGGCGATACGCTCATTCGCCTGCTCTTTCAGAACCTCCGTTTTGACGAAACCTCAGTAGCCCTCACCCGTTCTGCGTTCACGTTTCATATAATCGGCCTTTTCTTCATAGCAGCAAACCGCATCCTCGCCCCAGCGTTCTATGCCCAGAGCGATTCCAAGTCTCCGTCCCTTGCTGGTATCATCTCGTTTGGTGCGAACATTATACTTGCCATACTCCTGGCCGGTCCATTACATGGCGCGGGTATTGCGCTTGCCCTTTCAGCAGCCAGCGCCATCAATACAGCTCTCCTTTTGGTATTTCTCAAGCGAAACCCGCATATTGCCGTGGGGAACGTCTTACGTACTACACTTGTGTATGCGGCAAAGCTCATCGTGTTTTCGGCTGTGGCAACCCTGCCGGTTTATTACCTCAGCCCTCGCATTAGTGCGGTATTCGCGGGTCAAGGGCGCATCATTGCGTATGGCCTGCCACTCTTCCTCATGGGCGTTCTCTTCGCAGCTGTCGGTGTCGTGCTTTTACTCATCAGTCATGACAAGCAGCTTGCCGCCATACTCAAAATATTCAAGCGATAAGTCCAATAATCAACGGAACTAGCTATGAATCTATTGTCTGATCAGTATATACTCAAAGAGTATTATGAAGAAAACGCTAATGATCTCTACGAGTTCTGGAGAGGTTTACAGAACTTCTATAAACCTCTCTATGAGTCCTAGAGAGGTTTATAGAAGTTGTAGAATGATCTCTACGAGTTCTGGAGAGGTTTACAGAAGTTCTAGAATGATCTCTACGAGTTCTGGAGAGGTTTACAGAAGTTCTAGAATGATCTCTATGAGTCCTGGAGAGGTTTACAGAAGTTCTGGAATGATCTCTACGAGTCATAGAGAGGTTTATAGAAATCCTAGAGAGGTTTACAGAAGTTGTAGAATGATCTCTAGGAGTTCTGGAGAGGTTTACAGAAGTTCATACTGACTTCGTCAAACAATCTTTTTTCTATAGCTATTTTTTTGATGGAACTGAGAGCGCCTCGCGAACAGTGCTGTCGAGAGGCGCTTGTGTGTTAGTTGGTTAATAGATAGGCGTCGTAGGCTTTTTGATACAGCGCGGTATACCGGTCAACCCCTACAGACCTGCATGAGTTGAGAAACGTCTGCCAGTTTGCGTCAGTTACGCCGCCCCGGATAAAGCTAGCAATAGACTCCTGCATCAGTTTATCAATCTCTGTATACAATCGTGAAATCTGGAGTGCATCTTCGGAATTGGGCTTTACCAGATATTGCAGGATGGTAAACGATTGTGGCTCAAGTACACCGGCATCAGCATACTGCTTGCTGGTTGCAGCGCGTTCAACACGGTGCGACGGCATCTCGTATATATTGAAGTAGTAATCACCTGGGGCAAAGAATCGCGCATGATAGACTGGCACATATCTGTACAAGGCGTTGTTTTCAGGTACGTAGACGATCTCATACTTACCCTCAGCGTTCACCTTGATAGTTGGCTCTATGGGGCCGCCTGCTTTGACTGGGCCGTTGTAACCAACCATCATTGTCTCGGTTTCAAACTGGGCATCAAGCCATTGTAAGGTTTCGGGAATGTGCTTATTGGCAGTTGTGATGACTGCATTGATCGTGGGTACTTCAAGGACACGTGGTACTGACACACCGTACTGGCTTGCGGGTGGTATAATAGAAACATACTGTGCTGCGATTTCAGGAGTCAGCGCGGTGTTGATAAGGCGAAGGTAGGTCGTATAGCCTACAAGCCCGGCATTCATCTTTGTTCCCCACGTATTGGAGTCTTGAGTGATGGCTTCCATATCGAGAAGTCCTTCCTTATAACACATATTCAGCCATTCAAGTGCAGGTCGGAATCCGTCCATATAGCCGGGGAACACAACCTTGTCATTTTTGTCGATGGCCGCGTAGACAAAGTTTACGAGCGGCACGCCGAAGTTTGCGAAGTGGGTATACAAGCCCTGTGTCTGGTGCTTTAAGTCTCCACCGGAAAAGGGAATCTCGTCTTTGATACCATTACCGTTAGGGTCATTATCACGAAATGCCCGTAGCACGGTGTTAAGCTCTTCAATTGTGGTAGGAATCTGAAGTCCCAGCTTATCGAGCCATGCCTTATTGATGTAGTGGTTGCCGTCATGGTTGATGTTCTGAGCAATGAGGCTGCCGATCCAGTAGATGTGTCCATCAGAGGCGTACATTGCCTTATCAGCGTCGTTCATCTTCATACGGCTGTAATAGTTCGGCATGTATCTGGGAATAAGGTCTTCAAGCGGGACTAACAGCCCCTGAGTTACGCCATATTCTTCGATGTCCACATTACCGGTGAGGATCACATCGGGTAGGTCCATTGAAGCAAAGGTTAGGTTGACCCGTGTTTGCCAATCAGCGTCCTTTACTGGCTCCCAGTTGATGTGGATACCGGTCTTTTTTTCTAGCTCCTGAAAGAACCACAGGTTAGGGAAGTCCATCTGCTGATTCTCTAGCTCATACTGAAGCACGCGCAGCGTGACTGGCCCGCTTTGAGCCGGAGCGCGCGAGCCTCCGGCAAACACCTCGGCGCTTAGGCCGCACATAAGCACTGCAAGCAGTGCTACCACGAACGTCTT
The DNA here is from genome assembly GCA_031267685.1 of Treponema sp. Classification (GTDB taxonomy): domain Bacteria; phylum Spirochaetota; class Spirochaetia; order Treponematales; family Breznakiellaceae; genus JAIRMT01. The sequence continues at coordinate 115,760 of JAIRYV010000064.1, read as the reverse complement.
ACTTCTTTTCATAGTAACTCCTCGTAGAACAAAAATTATCTTAAACGGTTAGCCCTTCAAGGAACCGATTAAAACCCCTTTTACAAAGTATTTCTGCATAAGCATATAAAGGATCACGGTTGGCACGGTGGATACCACGATACAGCAGTATTTTGCCACTTGAGCCTTGCGGATAGCCTCGGAGATGGCCTCGCTGTCATTGGCGTAGGCTGCGAAGAAGTCCGCGTCTGAGGTACTTGTGGTCAGTGTGGCGATTACTTCACGAAGCACGGTTTGGAGAGGCAGCTTGACTCGATCCCGTATGTAGACGAGGGCGGTGAAGTAGTCGTTCCACCGTGCCACTGCGTAATAGACGGTCAGCACGGCGATAATGGTTCCTGACAGGGGCAGCACGATGCGGAAGAAGTAGGTAAAGTGGCTGGCGCCATCAATGGCTGCGGCCTCATAAAGCTCGTCTGGCACGTTGGAGGCGATAAAGGTTCTGGCTACCATTAGATTCCAGACAGAGACGCTATTGATAACAATCATGATTAACACGGTGTTGTACAGTCCGAGTGAGCGGTTCATCAGGAATTGGGGGATGAGGCCTCCTGAAAAGAACATGGTGATAATGATATACAGATTAACGGCCTTTTTTCCTCGGAATTTGCGGGTGAGTGCATAGGCTGCCATCATGGTAATGGCGACGCTGAGGGCTGAACCGGCCACGGTGTAGAACACTGAGTTGAGGTAGGAGCTGAGGAGTTCCTTATGCTGGAACACGGCCTCGTAGCCTATCCAGGAGACTCCCACGGGCCACAAGAAAGCCTTGCCGAGCATGACGGCGTCAGGCTCGGACACGCTGGCCACGAGGATGAGCCAAAGTGGGTAGAGGATCACTCCCAGCAGGAGTATCCAGAAGAGGAGGTTAGCGGCATCAAATACTTTGTCTGCCCCGGTATTTTTGATCTTTATGCTCATAAGATTCTTCCTTTAGAACAGGCTTGTTTCGCCGAGTTTCTTTGAAATGAAGTTGACAGCCATGATGGTGACAAAATTGATTAGGTTGGTGAACAGTCCGATAGCTGCGGTGTAGGAGAACTGCGCCCTGCCCAGGCCCATTTCATAGACATAGACTCCGATAATATCGGACTTAGCGCTATTGGCGGCGGTTTTCATGAGCAGAGCCTTGTCTGTGTTGGAGACCAGTAGGCTTCCGCAGCTGAGTATGAGCATCATCACCGCGATGGGGATGAGGTGGGGCAGATCGATGTGCCATATTTTCTGGCGTTTGGTGGCGCCGTCTACAGTGGCGGCCTCGTAGAGTTCGGGGTCGATGCCGGTCAGGGTGGCGATGTACAGGATTGTGCTCCAGCCGGCGTGCTGCCATATATCTGAGCCAATGAAGAGCGTGCGGAACCAGGAAGGCTCGGCCATAAAGTAGATAGACGTGCCGCCAAGCATTTCGATGAATTTATTAAAGATGCCATTAGTGGGGGATAAGAAGAGATAGAGCATTCCGGCCATGACCACTGTGGAGATAAAGTGAGGTATATAGATGGAAGTCTGCACAAATTTCTTAAAACGGGGGTGTTCAAGCTGATTTAAGAGTATGGCCAGGATGATTGGTATGGGAAAGCTCCACAGTAGGCCGAAGATGTTGAGGAGGAGCGTGTTACTCAAGAGACGGGTGAAGTAGTAAGCGCTGAAGAAGTCGGTGAAGTTTTTAAGCCCGACCCATTTGCTTCCGGTGATGCCGAACACTGCCTTGTAATCACGGAACGCTATCTGTATACCGTACATTGGCAGGTAACAGAACACGAAGAAGTATACAAGGGCTGGAAGAAGTAGCACCCAAAGCTGCCAATCGTTTCGTTGAACCCGTTTTGCACTCAACATAATCCCGTGTGGAGTCTGTTTTTTTGCAATCATCTATCTTACCTCTCATTCTCAAAACTATGTTTGATTATATGTTCCATAATAGCTTACTGTCAACGAGCTTTTTGTAGAATTTTCAAAAACTGCAAGAAGACTATGCCTTGCTATAAGCATGATCGAAGTGTTTTAACCATGCTTATGGCTTGTTAAGGGCTTGGAGAAAAAGTTTGCCAAAGGGTAAACGTGCTTGACACGGTTTTGCACGTCTGATAGGCTCTATTTATGAGCTACAGAGAATATCTGCTGGAAGTGCACGCAATAGACATGCCTCTGTTGTTTGCTGGTTTTCGAGCTGCTGGATTGGAAACCGTTTCAAGCTGGTGGGTACTGCCTTATCTTTACCATAGTTCCGCCGGACGATGTTTTTGTAGAAAACAGAAGGAGGAGGGAATTAGGATCACTCCTTGGTTAGTCATGGTTAGCGTTGCAGAAGATGTTGTTCTCGCGGTTGGCAATCTAGCCTTATATGTTAATCAGACTTTTCAAAAAATCAAAAACCTTATTGAACCAAACTCGACAATGAAAAAAATCACGACTAATATCGATAAGCTCAACCAGCTTATCGAAGAACAGACCCAGCGTTATTCAACTTATGTCCATATTCAAGAAATAGTACAATTTAAGGTAGAATAATATGCAAACGAGCAAGAAACAAAGCAGAATTATAGAAATGGCTACCGGAAGAAAAAACTTCACGCCATTGTTTACCATTATTAGCCTCGCCATCATTACGCTGATTACCATATCAGTGTCGGTGATCAGCGTCGCCCGTATCCGCGTTGTTTCATATAATAACATTGACGCAAACGCGCAGGAACGTATGCACCGGATATCCGAATCACTAGAGTTCAGGTTTCAGACATGGATAGCGCTGATATGGGAAACCGCTCGAAGCGCCTCGCCTATTATGTCGCAGGAGCCGGTTGACCAAGAAGCGTTGCGGCAGTTGTTCAGGCAACTTACCGATGCCCAGACCGATGCCTGGCACATCTATTGTTCCAACAATCTCCGGTGGACAGAACCCGGAGGCTATGTGGTCTATAGTAACGGAACAACGCCGTCTCCAGACTTTGATAACACCGCACGCAACTGGTTTACTGGTGCAAAGGCGCATCCCGGAGAGGTTGCCTTCGCTGAGCCTTATATCGCCGATAGCACAGGGCAACTGACCACTGCTGTCTCTACCAATGTATATGACGAGGCTGGCAACGATGTTGGCGTTGTATCGGCAAATATCTCGATAGCGTTTCTGTCTGAGATGCTTGAGCAGGCTATCAATATACCGGGCGCAGAAGCCTTTTTCATCAACAAGGAAGGTCTCTATGTTACCAATTCCAATCAACAGACAGTGTTTACCCGCTCGCTTTTCAGCGATTTCGGTCTTGAGCAATACCAGAATGATGTGCTACAAAACGAAACTTTCACGATCATTGACAAGACCTATTATCTCCACTCCGCTCGTATCACCCATGCTGGCTGGTTTCTGGTTACCATAGTACCAACTAAGGTGATTCACGCCGATACCAACCGCCTTATCACCCAGTTTGTGCTGCTCAACATCGCGCTCGTTATCATCGCCATTCTTGTGGCGGTGTTCCTCCTCCGTGTACTGCGCCACGACCGCGAGGAAATCATCTCGGTAAACCGACAGCTTGTAGCAGAGCGCGACGAAATCGCTGCTATGAAGGATAACCTCAGAACCGGTGTCTTCCTCATGGACAAGGACTGTGTGATCCAGTTGAATTACTCCCGTTCTCTTGAAAAAATCTTTCCCCTCACGTTATACCAAAAGAAATTTACTGATATCTTGTCCTCCTCATTCACGACCCATGACATGGAGACTATTAAAGATTTTTTCGATATGGTAAGAGAGCGGGTACGTCCGCAGGATCAGCTTGACTGCCTTAACCCGCTTGATGAGCTTGTCTATACGAGTAATGAGACGCGTGAAGCCAAGACCCTGCGCTGTCGTTTTGTACCAGTGGAGCGTGAGGGCAATGTTTTTCTTTTAGGCACTGTTGACGACGTTACGGAGGAAACGCAACTGCGGAAACAGCTTGCGGAGGAAGCAGCTAAGCGCGATGAGGAGATGCGCTTGTTCTTTGAGGTGGTTCATGTGGAACCCACGATACTTATGACTTTTAGTGAGGATGCCAGCTATAACCTTGAAGATGGCCTCACGCTTCTGCGCGAGGCAAAGAATGATGGTGGCGATATAGAGGCCATGCTGGTGCGTTTGTATCAGCTTATACACGCGATAAAGTCCGATGCTTACATTATAGGCTTGAGCGTGTATGGCGATAAACTGCACCGCCTTGAGTCTGAAATTAAGCGCCTGAGAGATAGAGGCAATGGCGCGCCTGCGCTTACGCCTGATGATGTTGCGCAACTTATGCCACAGGTAGAAGAGATGGAGATAGAGAAAGACAAATTCTTCAATATAATTGCGCAATACACGACTGCTTCCACTCAGAAGCAGGACAAGCTGGATGTACTTATAGCATCACTCAAGCGCGCCTGTGATCGAGTGGCGGCTGACTTGGGCAAACTGGTGCGTTTTGAGCCGTATAGCATTGACCCTGATGCCTTGAAAGTTGCGCCGTATCGTCAACTCAAAGTGATACTGATACAGCTTGTGAGGAATGCTGTCTATCATGGTATAGAGTTGCCGGAGCAGCGGAATGTTGCGGGCAAGTATGAGACCGGCGTGATCCGGTTTTCTTTACAGCGACAGGGGGGAACCACTACAATGACCGACTCGGTGGGGGCAGCGGTTAAGTCCTCAAATGGTATACTTCGCATCACCATACAAGATGATGGCATTGGTCTTAACTTTGACAAGATAAAGCGCAAAGCCATTGCGCGTGGCATGAGCGAAGAGGACGCAAACGACCGAAACAAACTATTGAGGGAGCTTTTCCAGCCCGGTTTCAGCACTGCAGAAATCGAGGGCGCTCACGCAGGGCGGGGCATAGGGCTGAATTTGGTACAGGACGAGGTACGTGCTTTGCATGGTTTCATCGAGGTTCATACAAAACGCGGCAAAGGCTCCGCGTTTATCATTTTCATACCGCTTACGTAATTGATATGATAAACATTCTGAACATATCGTCGGACAGAGACGTTTGTTCTCGCAACAGAGGAGTTTATATGGGGCTGGTGGGGAACCTGAACAATAATGACGGGACAGGCTTTACCGGTATAGCCTTCGCCTCTAAGCGTCCAGATTTCGTCACACCTCATTGATAACTGTGTAGTGAATTCCGTTACTTCTTTCTCTGCGCTGAAAAATTTTCATGTCAGGTCGGAGAGCTTTCCTATCAGGCTAGTACACTTCCACATCAGGCCGACAGCCTTTCACGTCAGGTCGGAGAGCTTTCCCGTCAGGCCAGCAACCATCCACGTCAGGCCGGAGAGCTTTCCCGTCAGGCTAGTACACTTCCACATCATGCCGACAGCCTTCCACGTCAGGCCGGATAACTTTCCCGTCAGGCTAGCAACCATCCACGTAAGGCCGGAGAACTTTCCGGTCAGGCCAGCAAATTTCCATGTCATGTCGATAAATTTTACCGTCAGGCCAGTAACCTTCCACGTCATGCCGGAGAGCTTTCCTATCAGGCTAGTACACTTCCACATCATGCCGGAGAGATTTTATATCAGGCCAGTAACCATCCACGTCAGATCGGCGTGCTTTCCCGTCAGGCTAGTACACTTCCACATCAGGCCGGAGAGCTTTCCCGTCAGGCCAGTAACCTTCCACATCAGGTCGATTATCTTTCTAGCTATGCTGGTAAAGCTTGCCGACATGTCGGCAAAACTTTCCTTGCGGAAGGATAAAGCTACAGACATGTCGGCAAAACTTTCCCTGCGGAAGGATAAACTTTCCTTGCGGAGGGATAAGCTTTCCTTGCGGAGGGATAAGCTTTCCTTGCGGAGGGATAAACTTTCCTTGCGGAAGGATAAACTTTCCTTGCGGAGGGATAAAGCTGCCGACCTATAGAAAAACTACCTCTTTACAAAAACAGAAAGAAAGTTTATCATAAATACTAGTTCAAGCATCAACAATTCATGCTGACGTAGTACATTAACATGCACGACTATACCATTGCTTAAAGGAGAGCTTAGTATGAACAGAGACATCTTTTCAGTTGGCGAGGCACAATTCATGGTCTTCGTAAACACTTTCAACGCCGGGACGATTACCCACGCGGCCATGCTGGGCATCCCCGCAGAACTGGTAAGCGACAACACGGCAAAACTGAACGCCTACACCGCTGCCTGCCATGTTGCCAATTCTCCTAATGCGGGCAGAATCGACCGCGAAAACCGTAATGAAAAGCGTAACGCCCTCACCAAAAATATCCGCAAGATAAAAAAATCTTACATCGACGCAGACCCTCTGGATGTGATAACGTCGCAAATCATGTTGGACTTCGGCCTTCCGCCTAAGTCTCCCACCCGTAAGGATGTACCAAACCCCACGGAGATCGTCCCCTTCACCCTTGAGGGTGGTAACTACCTGCAAGTCATCGTGAAACACCCAGCGCGTCCCCCATACTACAACGGCGCAGTCGCTTTCTACAAAGTAGGTGGAAGCGTCCCCACAACCCACAAAGAGCTGAGTATCAGTAAACTGCTTACCCGACCTCACGAGATACTCACCTTCGAGGATGCGCAGTTGGGCGAGACGCTTTACATCGCGCTATGCTGGGAAAACGAGAAGGGCGCGCAGGGGCCGCTTTCACCAATACAAGCGCGGGTGATAGCCTAGGCAAATGGGAAACAGCTCGCCACGAGACCAAATGTTGCATAAACGCAAGTTTTTCTATAATGTTATTTGCTAAAATATTATTATTAAAAATATTTACAGCATTGGTATATTTAATAATTGTTTGTGCCTCTACGCTTTTATACCATGAGGCAGTTATATCTTTTTCTAATTCCAGACACATCCTTTCCAAGGTCGATTTTAATTTCCATGAATTGTCTGCATGGCCTCGAAAAGCATAATCATTAATAATGACTTTATCCCGCCAGGAACATAAGAAGTCCCTATATTCTTCCCATTTTTAAATGGGAAGTTCATTGTAATGATATCCTTTACATTTCTTTGTTTCCATTTTTTCTCTGTTTTTATAGTTTAAATTATAATCTCAATAATATCAATTTGCATTTCGTATATACCACCTACTGTATACACAAACACCGATTAAGACGTCAAGAGACCTTTAGAAGAATCTACCCTCACGTCATGGTTCCCTTCACCCACGCGCTATCATTGCCGATATTCAATTGGCTTGCATACATCAATCCATGCTTTATTCTGACTGTATTCATTAAGCTCATCAGGGGTTAATTCAATCTCAGAATTGCTGCTGCCACAGGCGGGAAAGATCGTCTCAAACCGCTTGAGCGATACGTCAAGATAGACCTCAACTGTATCGGGAAGCGCAAAAGGACAAACACCACCAACCGCATGACCCGTCATATGCAAAGCTTCATCAGGAGACAACATCCGCGCCTTAAAACCAAAACATTCCTTGTATTTGCGGTTGTCAAGCTTCATGTCTCCGGCTGCAACAATAAGCATGGCTTTTGCTTCGCCGTTTTTAAGCGATATGCTTTTTGCAATACGCGCCGGAATAACGCCGAGCGCGGCAGCAGCTTCAACCACTGTCGCCGTAGAAACAAGGTTTTCGATAATGTCTTTGTCGCGATCCCAGTGGGCTAGATAAGCCCGTACAGCCTCAATCGACATACTCAACCTCGTTGAACACCAATACCAGATCACCGCTTTCACTTGAGGCAAAAAGCATAAGCTGTCCTGCGCTTACCTCCCAGATGGCCATGTTAGCGCCGACGATAGGGCCACCAGAACCACTTCTCATTTCGACCAATTCCCTTATTTTTCCCAAAACTTCCGAAAAATCCGGCGGATTAACTTCCACGAGATTAACAAGTGCCTCTGATTCACTTTTGACTGTTTGCCCATCCCGGACATAGGGTTCGCTGGTACAGAAAGCAAACAAACCAGCGCCAAGAATCAACATGCTAAAAACAATACGAGGTTTTTCAAGCTATACTCCTTGTTTATACCTATACTAAACTACTGTCAAGGTCAAGCTGCATCTCCGGCAGCGGCGCTAAGGTTATGCCAGACTACGTGTGAGGCCACCCTTTGGCTGATGTCAGATATGCGCTATCGTCAGCTCTATCAGGTGTCAGACACAGTCTACACAACGTCCGACAGCTTATGCTACTATACTATAGAAGGAACTTATGATTAACCAAACAATCAATTGTACGAAGGGCTTCTGTCCCTTCCCGGCATATACTGACCGGTACGCATGGGAGGCAGTGGCAGAGGACATACAGGCGTTTTATCACCAGCGAGCCAAGGAGCTTCTGGGGCATGAGTGGCTGGTTCTTCCTGCAACGCTCTACCTTGATTTCTACCGGAACGGTAACCGTTCCCGCTATGAAGATCGGTATTTTCAGCGGCGTCTGAATATCTTTTACCTGATGATGGCCGAGTGTATCGAGGGTCATGGCGCCTATCTGGACGACCTTATCAACGGGGTCTGGGCAATCTGCGAGGAATCTACCTGGGTTGTGCCGGCGCATAATAACCATGATAGGAAAAGAGGCGCAGATGTGCTGGAGCTGGCTCATGTTGAGGAAGACTGCTATGTCGATCTGTTCGCCGCTGAAACAGGCGCGCTTCTTTCGTGGGTATATTTCTTTTTAGGCGATGTCATTGCTACTCGTGCGCCGCTGGTAAAGCGCCGTATCGAGCTAGAGGTAGAACAGCGCATACTCCTTCCCTACCTAACGCATACTGATTGGAGCTGGATGGGACTGGATCATGATAATCCGGTGAATAACTGGAACCCTTGGATCAACTCGAATATGCTGGTGTGCTATCTGGTCTTTACCAGAGTCTTTGCCCGGGCGCAGGAAGGCGTAGAAAAAACGATTCACAGTGTTAATCGTTTTATCCATTTCTACACGGACGATGGCGGCTGCGACGAAGGCCCTAGTTACTTTGACAAGGCAGGCGGCGCGCTCTTTGACTATGTTGAGGAACTGGGGGAATGTACTGATCTGAGCTACCTTTATACAGAAGAGCGGATTCGTAACATGGCCTCGTATATTTACAAGGTTTATATCAGCCGAAACTTTTTTGTAAACTATGCTGATGCGGATTCCACGGTTGCGGTTCCACTGGATTTGCTCGCACGCACCGCGGTAAACACGGGCGATGAAAACCTTCTAGCCTTCTGTTCCTACCTTCGTGAGCATACGTATTACGCGGATAGAAGTAAACCGGTGGGGAATCTTTTTTCTGTTTACCGGATTCTAGCGGATATCTTTAAGCCTTTGACCACAACAGACAAAGCCTTTATTGCGCCGCCAGTAAGCTGGTTTCCTGGTATTCAGGTGGTAACGGCGCGTGATACCAAGGAAGGCGGCCTCTTCTTTTCGGTCAAGGGTGGATATAACGCGGAAAGCCACAATCATAACGATGTAGGGACGTTTTTGCTCTACTGCGGCGGGCAGCCTGTTGTGGTGGACGCAGGCCGGGAAACCTATACCAAATTCACCTTTAGCGAAAAGCGGTACTCCATCTGGACCAACCAGTCTTCTTACCATAACCTGCCTCAGATAAACGGCTTTGACCAATCGCCGGGAGTCATGTATAAAGCAACGAATGTGCGCTACTCTTCCTTTGAGGAGGGGACAACCTGTTTCAGCCTGAATATAGCTGGCGCTTATCCACAGGATGCGGCGATACAGAGCTACACGCGGGACTTTGTTTTTGATCAGGGTCTCTTCATAACGGATCGCTATATACTGAAAGTATGGAAAGCGCCGCTGACGCTCCATTTTCTCTGCCATGACCAGCCTGAAATCGTGGGCGGGCGGGTGGTGTTAAGTGGCGTGGTGGAACTTGTGTTTGACGCTGCCATACTGAAAGCTGCTGTAGACGAAATTCCGCTGACCGACACAAAGTTACGTCGAGGCTGGCAGAAGGATAGGCTCTATCGTCTGCGGCTCACGCTGAAAGGCTGTGCATTGTCGGGAACCATAAGCCTGCGCTTTGCGCGTATCTGAATCGGGAGTCTTTGCGAGTGGCTTTTTCTTTTCTGTATTGACAGAAATCATTTTTTGGGAGAGACTGTTTTCTATAGCAGTTTTATACGGCGAAAATTCTTCAGGAGGAACGAATGAAAAAGGTAAGTTTGGTTATTTTGGTTGCGCTATTCTGCGGCGCATTGGCTTTTGCGAGTGGGGGCAGGCAGCAACAGCAGAGTTCTTCCGCTTCTGGCAGCGCACAGGCTTCAAGCGGAGCCTACCACATCGGGGTGGTAACCGGTACTGTCTCCCAATCTGAGGATGACCTGCGGGGTGCGGAGGAGTTGATCCGTCGCTATGGCAGGGTCTCTGAGGGTGGCATAATCCAGCATGTTACGTACCCGGATAACTTCATGGATCAGCAGGAAGTTACCATTACCCAGGTAGTAACCCTTGCTGATGATCCTTTGATGAAGGCGATTGTGATGAATCAGGGGGTTCCTGGTACTGCCGAGGCTTTCAGGCGAGTGAGGGAGAGACGGCCGGACATTCTTCTGTTTGCGGGAGAACCTCACGAAGACCCCTTGGTTATCCAGCAGGCGGCGGATCTGGCCGTGAGTGCGGACTTTATCTCCCGTGGCTATACGATCATCTGGGCGGCGAAACAGCTTGGCGCGGATACCTTTGTCCATATCTCCTTCCCCCGGCATATGTCCTATGAATCACTGGGCCTCCGCCGGCAGATATTCGAGGCTGCCTGCAATGATCTGGGTCTTAAATTCGTGTTTGTTACTGCGCCTGATCCTACCTCTGACGTGGGAGTTGCCGGCGCTCAGCAGTACATCCTGGAACAGACCCCTCAATGGATAAACGCCTATGGGACAAATTCAGTTTTCTTCTGTACTAACGACGCCCACACCGAACCTCTGCTCAAACAACTTCTGGTCTACGGCGGAATGTTTGTTGAAGCAGACCTCCCCTCTCCGCTCATGGGCTATCCCGGGTCGCTGGGGATCGATCTTACTGCTGAAGCCGGGGACTTCCCCGCGATTCTCAAAAAGGTTGAAGAGGCTGTGGTTGCCAAGGGAGGCGCTGGGAGATTTGGCACATGGGCATTTTCCTACGGTTTCACCGTTACTGCCGGGCTTGGAGAATTTGCCAAGCGGATTCTCGATGGAAAGGCTAAACTGGATACTGTAAGCGATCTCTATGCGGCTCTGGGTGAATTTACCCCCGGCGCCAAGTGGAACGGCGGTTACTATGTTGATGCTAACACCGGGATACGGGCGAGGAATCAGATTCTGGTCTACATGGACACCTACATCATGGGTCAGGGCTACTTGCCCACCACTGAACAGACGGTTCCTGAGAAGTACTACAACATCAAATTCCAGAGTGGGAACTAACCCGCGATGGAACATGACGAGCCTCTGCTACGTCTGGAACATGTTTCCAAGGAATTTTACGGCACGACAGTTCTTTCGGACGTGAATTTTTCCATTAACCGGGGAGAGATTCTTGGTTTGGTGGGAGAAAACGGCGCGGGGAAGACCACCCTGATGCACATCCTCTTTGGTATGCCGGTGATTGCCGATACCGGGGGTTATGGGGGGCGTATTTACCTGGACGGGAACGCCGTTGCCTTTAGAAGTCCTTTTGATGCTCTTGATGCAGGGATCGGCATGGTCCATCAGGAATTTTCTCTTATACCGGGTTTTACGGCCTGCGAGAACATCTTGCTCAACCGGGAACCACTTCGCCACAGCCCTGCGGCGGAGGTATTCGGGGACCGGCTTTCAACATTGCGTCGTCCTGAGATGACTGCGCGGGCGGCTCGGGCCATCGGCAACCTGGGGGTAAAGATAGATCCCAGTGATCTAGCTTCGGAAATGCCGGTGGGGCATAAGCAGTTTACCGAGATCGCCCGTGAGATAGACCGGGACGAGGTAAAGCTCCTTGTGCTAGACGAACCCACAGCGGTGCTTACCGAAAGTGAGGCTGAAATTCTCCTTAACGTGATCAAGGCTATTGCGGGGAAGGGGATTGCCGTCATCTTCATATCCCACCGGCTTCGGGAAGTAACTGAAATTTCTCACCGTGTGCTTGTGTTGCGGGACGGCAGTGTGATCAAGGACGTGCCTAACCGGGAACTGACCGTGCCGGATATCGCGTTCTGGATGGTGGGCCGCGATATGGACGAAGGCAAGGTCAGGGAAAAGCGGTGTCCCCATACCCCGGCTTCTGGTGTGTCGTTGGGGGCTGGGGACCAGGATGTTCTGCGGGTCGAAAAACTCTGGGTAGACATGCCTGGTGAGACAGTGCGGGATGTGTCTTTCACGGTGGAACAGGGGGAGATTTTCGGTATAGGCGGGCTTGCCGGGCAGGGCAAGCTGGGTATTCCCAACGGCATTATGGGGCTGTATGCCGCGGGTGGCTGGGTGTTTCTTGAGGGAAAGCCGGTGAACCTGGGGAACGCCCGCGCTGCTCTGGACGCGGGAATGGCCTTTGTATCAGAAGACCGTCGGGGTGTGGGTCTTCTTTTGGATGAAAGCCTTGACTGGAATATCGCCTTTGGAGCCATGCAGACTAGGGGCGCTTATCTTAAATCATGGCTAGGCGGGCTTTTCAGACTGCGGGATGAAAAGGCGATGCAGCGCCTTGCCGACGAGTATATCAAAAAGCTTGAGATAAAATGCACTGGCCCCAAACAGCCGGCTAAAGAGCTTTCCGGGGGGAACCAGCAGAAAGTATGCCTGTCCAAGGCGTTTGCCCTGAACCCTCGTCTACTCTTTGTCTCCGAACCGACTCGGGGCATTGATGTGGGGGCCAAGAAGATCGTCCTTGATACCCTGCGGAGTTACAACTGGGAACGGGGAACCACCATTGTAATAGTTTCCAGCGAACTTGAGGAACTCCGTTCTATCTGCGGTCGTATTGCCATTATCGCCGAGGGTCGCGTTGCCGGGATCATTCCCCCGGATTCGTCGGCTGCGGAATTCGGGCTTCTTATGTCAGGCATTTCCGGACAGGATAGTAGGAGGAACTATGAGCGACGAAACCAGGTACCTTGAGAAAAATACCCGGGATCAAAGCCGGCTCAAAGCGTTTATCAGTGACTTTGGGTGGCCCCGACTTATCATCTTCTTCTTTGTGGTGCTTCTCTTTATTGCCGCCCCCTTTGTCGGGGTCCGAGTGGACAGTTCCCTTATGAACGTCTTTGTCCGCTTCGGCCAGAACGGAGTGATGGTACTTGCTCTGATTCCCATGATGCAGGCCGGGGCCGGGATCAACTTCGGTCTTCCCGTGGGGATAATAACCGGACTTCTCGGTTCGACCCTTGCGATGCAGTTCGAGCTTACCGGGGCCGCTGGTTTTTTCGGTGCGATACTCCTCAGCCTGCCCTTTGCCTTGGTTTTTGGCTGGCTTTATGGCCTTCTCCTCAACAAGGTAAAGGGAGAGGAGATGACCATCGCTATGTACGTGGGTTTTTCGGTCGTTACCTTTATGGCGATCATGTGGCTGGTGCTTCCCTATACCAACCCAACCATGGTCTGGGGTTATACGGGCCAGGGGCTAAGGACAACTATTACCCTGGACGGCTACTGGGCACAGTTTTTGAACAACTTTTTGGCCATCAAAATAGGACCGTATTTTGAATTCCCCACTGGTACCATCCTGTTTTTCGCGCTTATGGCCTTTATTATGTGGCTTTTTATGCGGAGTCGCACTGGGACTGCCCTTACTGCGGTGGGGTCAAACCCCGATTTTGCCCGCGCTGGCGGGGTTTCCGCAGACAGGATGCGGCTTATCAGCGTGATCGTGTCTACTGTGTTCGGTGCGGTGGGCATACTCATGTACCAGCAGAGTTTCGGGTTTGTCCAGGTTTACCAGGCCCCGATATATATGGCGTTTCCTGCGGTGGCGGCAATACTTCTCGGTGGGGCTTCAGTGAACAAGGCTTCGATAGTCAACGTGATCGTGGGAACCTTCCTCTTTCAGAGCATACTCGCCATGACCCCTTCGGTAATCAACAGCATCCTCAAGACCGATATGTCTGAGGTGATCCGCATACTCATCTCCAACGGGATGATCATCTATGCCCTAACCCGGAAAACGAAGGTGCGCAAATGAAACGTTTTGATTCACGATTAAACCCTTGGAACTTTTTGGCGGACAATGCGGTGGTTTTTATCTTCCTGGTTATAAGCCTAGTGGCGACGCCTGTTTCGGGATTGTCGCTGGTTTCCATTGTCCAGGAAATTCTTACCCGTATCGGCAGGAACTGTTTTTTGGTCTTCAGCCTGATCCTGCCCATCATGGCGGGGATGGGCATTAACTTCGGCATGGTTCTGGGTGCAATGGCCGGGCAGATCGGTCTTATCTTCGCGGTTGACTGGAACATTGTGGGCGTTCCGGGGCTTATCTTCGCCTCGCTTATCGCGGTCCCCATATCCGCGCTGCTCGGTTGGGCCGCAGGGGAGATTCTCAACCGCGCCCGGGGCCGGGAAATGGTTACCGGCTATATACTGGGCTTTTTTATGGATGGCTTCTACCAGTTCGTGGTACTCTACCTTATGGGATCGGTGATCCCGGTTCATTCTCTCAGCATTACCCTGTCCCGCGGCTATGGGATACGGAATACCCTTAACCTTGATTCGGTACGGCAGTCTCTGGATCGGCTCCTGCCTCTACGCCTCTCCTTGCCCTTGGGAACCATCGTCTTTCCCATCGCCAACTACCTGATAATAGGGATACTCTGCCTTTTTATTGTCTGGTTCAGGCGGACCAAGCTCGGTCAGGATATGCGGGCGGCCGGGCAGGACCAGAGAGTGGCCCATGCGTCGGGGATTCCTGTTGACAGGACCCGGATTATTGCTATCGTTATTTCCACTGTGTTGGCAAGCCTGGGGCAGATTATCTTTTTGCAGAACATGGGAAACATGGCAACCTACAACGCCCACAAGCAGACTGGTTTCTTCGCCGCCGCAGCGATACTTGTCGGGGGTGCGTCGGTGAGCAAGGCGACCATTCCCAATGTGTTTATCGGGACGGTACTCCTTCACCTGATGTACATCGTTGTTCCACGCGCTGGGACCAATCTTTTCGGTTCGGCGATGATCGGTGAATACTTCCGCGACGCGTTCAGCTATGGGGTCATCGCCCTGGCCCTGGTCATTCATGCATGGCGTAAACGGGCCAACGCCGAGCTTGCCCGGTCGGGTCTGCGGGGCGGAACGGAGGAAGCATGACACAGAAACGCCGCAGAATCTGTATACGCGCTGCCCTTGTCCTGCTGTGGATAGGGCTTGGGGTGTTGCTCTTTATCGTTTACCGAGGGCACACCCTCCTCGTTGACAACCGCAACATTGACGGAGGCCCGCGTGCGCCGGACCTTATCACTATTTCGGTGGACGGGGGAAAGTGCCTGGAATTTTTTCGGGGTGACCGGGACCGCTTTGCCGTTACCGGCTCCCGCCACTGGATACGGATCGAGTTCAGCGACAGAGAGCCGCCTTTTGAGCAGGAGTTCAGCCTTCCCATCCGGGACGACATGTACCTACTCTCTGTGCCAAAGATGTTGAACGATCTGTCCTTTGTGGAGATTTTCCACACTGCCCCTGAACCTCGTGCGCCTGAGGAGGAACTGCCCTCCGGGGACACGCCGTTTGAGGAACTGCTGGCTCCGTAGCGGCTCCCAAACTTGTCCTACAGAAAACACGCTCGGACGCTTCGCGGCGGCGGAGTACCACGAATCACACACCTGTCGCTAAGACGCATGTACGACTCGCTTCCGCTGGCTCGCTAGGCTGGGCAGGGTTTATAGACTGAGTATCCTATGGCCTCCACAATGCTTCTTGAATAAATTTCGCGGACTTTCGCCCTACCCTCTTGTATGTTTTTTTACTTTGTTATGCTATAATAACAATATGAGTTATATATGGCTATAGTCGCGACAAGCTAGATTCTCAGGGCAGACCTCGTCTAAGCCAGCCAGCAATTATGGGCCACCTGTAATCCATGTCAAGTCTCTGACAGTGTAAATTCATACTTTACTGCACCTGCAGTATAAATAAGGAGGCTTTTATGATGCACTGAGTACACAGGACGGATATATGGTACGTGCATAAACAGCGTACAATGCAGAAAGAGTTCAGATGGCATAAATACCATTAACAGTATAACCGTTGGTTATGGGAACTGCTGTTAAAAAAGTTAGCTAAAATTAACACATGGAATCATGGAGGATTTTATGAGAAACAAATGTATTGTGTTGTGCCTTATCGCTGTGGCTATCCTCGGCGTGCTCTTTTTGGCTAAACCGAGGAGTCCCTGGCGGATAAGGTAAGCGTTGAGCTAGAGTTTGGTGCGTCAATTCTGACGGCGAACAGTGAAGGTGTGGTGGATTCCATGACTATGGATAATACTGGCATGGAGGGGACGAAACTCGGCCTGAGTTACGAGGATGAACTGTAGGGCGCATCCATTTCGTTCGCATTTGCGAACGAGGGACTGCGTTTTCTGAACGGCGAAATCGGCGAGATGTTTGCCGACCCGGTGATCTCCCTTGACGAGTTGTACAGCTGGGTAAAGTCTTTCGGTCCCAATTTCAAGTTTACCGGCGGTATCTTTGAAAACACCGACGGCGTTGCCGATTATACCGATTATACCGATTATACCGATTATACCAATGATACCAATGATATTGACGATTTCGCGATGGGGTCTTTTTTACCGGCGAAGATGGGGAACCCTTCTCCGAACCGGGGGCAGAGTTGACTAGTCCCGCCTTGGTAAACTGCCTCCTCACCGAAGCTGTTTTGGCTCTGTAACATTGCAACTGCTCCTTGCGCCCAATTACAGCAAGGAAAGCGCTTCAGAATTAGCCTCCGGCTTATTGACGACAATAGCCCAAAGTCCTCCAGTCAGTATTGACGCGGAGGCCCGCTTCTTCCGCATCGACGGACGAGTCATTGCCGATATCGGCGCGGGAACCATCTCCGCTCTGTTCAAAACATTCCAATGGCCTGCGACTGTTGTAGACGGTGTAGAAAAAGTTCTATTAGAGGATCCTATTGATTATGAGGATCAGTATACTAAGGGGACTAAACAAAACTACCATACCTTTGGCGTCTACTTTGACCTTACTGCAGTGGAGAACCTCGGCGTTTCCCTGGGCTATACCGGATTCCTACCGACATTCGATGCCTCAGGCGTTGACAATGTACTGTGGAGCGGCATCGACCTGCGGGCCACATGAACCGGCATTGAAGGCTTGAGCCTTTCCACCCACAACAATATCTCCTTTGCCAATGGCTCGGAAAAAGGTTGGATGTTGGGCAAAGACGCATCCTTTTATAACGCCATCGGCCCGACCAAAGAGTTGAACGATAAATTCAGCATCAACGCGGTAGTTTCGAACATCTACTCGAAAATCGCCTCCGATGCCGACAAAAAGTCCGAACAAAACAGTTTCGGCGTCGGCGCCAAGTTCATCGTGGCGGTGGCCGAAAACGCGGAATTCAACATCGGCGCGGCAATGACCACATCGTCCACAACCGGCAAGGACAACAAAACGGTAACCACGTTCAGCATCCCGGTCCGTATTAGTTTAAAGTTCTAGTCCCTCCTGTCCTCGTTCTGGCTTGTCCGGGCGGGGATTTTTTTTGTAAACACAAAGGAATAACGACACCTGGTAGAACAGTCAGGCAGTTCTTCGACCAGGCCCGCCTAGCAACTCTGCGACGCTTCACTATCAAAGTAGGCTCCTTGATTGTTTACTTTTACCCCTTGCACTTTCTTTCGCTTCATAGTATGATTTTTAACTCTTATTATCCGCGTTTAGGGAAGCGCCGATACTTAATAAAAAAATAGAAAGGAATTTTGTTTATGAAAGTAAGCATTGACAACATAAGCAAAAGCTACGGGAAAAAGCGGGCATTAAACGGCGTCAGCTTTGAGATGGAAAACGGCGTTTACGGCCTTTTGGGGCCAAATGGCTCAGGCAAAAGCTCGCTCATCCGCATATTGGCGGGGATAATGGAAGCAAGCGGCGGGCAGGTGAGGATTGACGGCAAGGACAGAAAGGCGTGTGATCACCTATATCGCTCAAAACTTGGCTATTTACCCCAGTCCCTGAATTTTTATCCCGAATTTACTGGGCGCGATTATTTGCGCTTTATTGCCTCGCTGAAAGGGGTGGACAGCAAAAAAGCCCAGCGGAAAATTGGAGAATTGGCGGAACAAACGCGTCTGTCTGGAGATTTGGAGCGCAAATGCGTCAATTATTCAGGCGGTATGAAGCAGCGACTCGGAATCGTGCAGGTGCTCCTGAATAACCCGGAAATCCTGATTTTAGACGAACCTACAGCTGGGCTTGACCCGCAGGAGCGGATTAAGTTCCGCAATCTCGTTTCGATTTTCTCACACGACCGGACCGTTCTCTTATCCACGCATATTGTTTCCGACATTGAATCCATTGCGAAACAAATCATCATGATAAAAAACTGCGAAGTCGGGAAAATAGGAACACAAACCAGCCTGACGCAAATGATAGCGGGCAAGGTGTGGCTGATTACCATGACGCTTGAAGAGTTGGCAGACTATCAGGAGAAGCACATTATCAGCAATGTCATTCCAGAGGCTGACCGTATACAGGCGCGCATCATTATGGATGAATAGCCGCCGCCAAACGCAATTCCCACCGCGCCCGGGCTGGAGGACGCTTATCTTTACGAATTTCAGGAAGGGATTGCTCAATGAATCTGCTTACATACGAGATGAAAAAACTACTTATTAACCGGAATAAACTGCTTTTGCTTACCGCGTTGTTTATTGTCTATGTTTTCATGGGCTGGGTTATAACAAGAACCGTAGAAATCATCGAAGATGATCGCCTGCTTATACTTACCGAACATACCGGGAAATTCAATCCCCAGTTGTATGAAGAATCTAAGGAAATATACAAAGCGGCTGTTGACAAGTACGGCTCGGACGAAGCCCTTGCCATTCAGGTGAACCACGATCCGGTATTATGGTTTCACGCCTTCTATAACTGGTTTGGGACAAGGGTAAATAGGTATTGGAATGGCCCGGAAAATCAGGACAGCGGCGATATTTTATATCCCTTACAGGAAAAGCTTAAAGCGCTGGAAAACGTGAATCAGGCCGGTTCGTATGAGTACCGGTTTTATCAAAAGCGGCTTAACACAGAGCTTGCCCATGGCGAGCCTTATTTAGCCAATGTGCGTTTTTGGGTCCTTTATTTTAAGGCTTTCGATGCAACTTTTGTGATTCTCCTGTTCATGATGGCGCTTGCCTTTTTCATTTTCCTGCTGTTCACCCAAGAAGTGAAAACCGAAATGGACAGCATTATTCTTTGTTCTGAAAAGGGTCGGCGCGAAATCGCGGCGACTAAACTATTAAGCGCGGGAATTACGTCCGCCATCATAGCCGCTGTTTATCTGCTTGGCCACTTTATTGGAATAGGGATAGGCTGCGGGGATTTGAGCGGGTTTGACACGCCAATACGTTCTCTAAGCGGGTTTGAAAACGCTATGCTGAACGTAAGAGCCGGCGAAATGGCCTTAATCTCGTCGTTTTGGTTAATCTTTGTCGCGCTTATATTCAGCCTGGCACTCGCCCTGATTTCCGCTTTGTCAAAATATCAAAGCGCCGTGTTTGGGCTTGGATTTGTCATACTCATGTCCGGAGGAATGTTAAACTATCTCGGGGGCAACGCGAGAGAAATCCTCTGGCCGCTCATTGATTTCAATTTTAGCAATATGGCGATGTTTAATTCAATATTCGGCGGCAAAAAGATTTTCAAGATTTTGGGAACTCCCGTGTCTTATGGCGCGGCGGCGTTTATACTGTACGTTTTACTCGGCGCGTTAGCTTGTCTGCTGGTGTTTGTCGCGCAGAAAAAGCGTATGGTGTCGCAATAATCAAAACCGGTCAAAATTCCCCACACAGACATGGCGCTTGGACTCGACAGCTATGTTCCAATATCAAACCCGCGAAGCGCTTAGAGCCTTTCGAAGCGTCGCATCTCGCGTGATGGCCGTTAAGGTAATTCAGGGCAGGTTCCAAAACGTACGTTTATATACTGGTAAAACGCACGGGGAAGTGGCGCTTTGATGACAAGCGCTTCCCCATTAGGTGCGGGAAATGCAAGGCTATATGCATGTAACAAAAGCCCGCCGACAAGGGCGCTTCCTCCATACTTTTGGTCTCCGAGTAAGGGGCAGCCATGAAACGCTGCCTGCGCCCTGATTTGGTGGGTCTTCCCAGTGCTAATTTCTACCATCACCAGGGAACAGCCCTCGCTTACAGCAAGCGGATACACGGCGGTTCTGGCATACGGCAACTTCGTATCTGAGCATGCGCCAGCCTCCATGACGAGCGTTTTTTTTGCAACTTTGTCCCGGAACAACGCATCTTCCCACCGTGCGGATTTATCGAGCTGAGCGCCAAGTAGCGCGATGTAGCGTTTACACACCCGCTGTTCCCGGATAAGTGCGCTGAAATAACGTGCGCCTTCAAGACTCGTTGAAAACACAATAACGCCGCTGGTTGGCGTATCAAGGCGATGAAGCGGCCCGCTCTTAAACGAAAGCGAAGGCGACAGTCTATCCACGAGAAAAGCGCGCACCCAGGTTTCAAGGCTATCCTCGCCGTGAGTAGGAATGCCCGCTGGCTTGTTCAAAATAAGCAGACCGTTTCCCTGCCAGAGTATGCTTTCTGGTGTGAGCGCAGTTTGCGTTAGACGCCGTGTCTCTGAACTTTGCCTTGATTCTGTCGCCGGCACGGGTTCAGGCGAAACTATGTTGTCCGGCACAAGCACCGTGATGCTCGCGCCTTCACGCACTCGCGCTGAGGCGTCTGCTGGCTTACCGTCAAGCAGAACCTGTCGCTTTCGCAAGAGTCGGTGAAGCGCTGAAAGCGGAATACTGGGAAGCGCTTTTCTAAGTAAACGGTCAAGTCTGCGTCCTGCGTCGTCCAGAGCCGCAATCATTGTAAACATAGACAAATCCTAACAAAAATACCGCGTATAAGAAAGCCCACGAGCTTTGAAATCCGCTTGACAGATCACTGTTTACAATAGATACTTTTTTATAGATTTAATAGGAGAATATTGTATTGTATGGAAAAGATCGATGTATCAATCTGCACGGGAACGTCCTGCTATGTGATGGGTGGTTCCGAGTTACTTTTACTTGAGGAGTACCTGACGCCGGAACAGCGGGCGCTTGTCGAGCTTAAAGGAGTAACCTGTCTTGACTTGTGTCGTGATGCTCAATATGGCAAAGCGCCTTTTGTGAAGATAAACGGACAACCAATGGATCGAGCATCGACACAGAGTGTACTTGAACGGATTAACGCGCTCTTAGATAGGGAGGGCGCGTCGTGCTGAACATCAATAACAACGCAGCGCGTTTGAAACGCGAATTGCTTATGCGAATCGCCCGCTTACAGCTTGATGGAAAACTCGTTGATGGCGTGGCCGCGATCCCCCACGAACTAGCGCCACGGGGAAGCGCGTCAGTGCGTTGTTGCATCTACCACGACCGCGAGATACTGCGGATGCGGATTATTGCCCGACTCGGGTACGGGCTTGAGGACTACGATGAGACAAAGGAGCTTGCGGATTATGCTGAAGAGGCTCTTAACCGCGAAAAACCCACATGGCCCATGCTCACCGTGCTTGATGAAGCCTGTAATGCCTGTGTTCACACCCAATATATGGTAACAAACGCCTGTCAGGGCTGCCTTGCCCGCCCGTGCATGATGAACTGTGTAAAAAAAGCGATACATATCCAAGCCGGACGCGCCCATATAGATGGCGAAAAATGTATCAACTGTGGCCTCTGCCTCCAAAACTGTCCCTACCACGCGATCATCAGGATCCCAGTACCGTGCGAAGAGGCGTGTCCAGTGGGTGCAATTTCCAAAGATGAGCAGGGCAAGGAACGCATTGATTATCATCGGTGCATCTTTTGTGGTAACTGTATGAAAGAGTGTCCCTTTGGCGCGATGATGGATAAGGGACAGTTAGTTGATGTGATAAAACGCCTACTCGCGGGCGAAAAGGTCGTCGCCCTGTATGCGCCAGCAGTTGCCGCACAGTTCCGTGCCGCGCCCGGTCAGCTTGAAGGTGCGCTTCTCGCCGCTGGCTTTGTCAGAGTCTGGGAGGTTGCCATTGGCGCGGACATAACAGCGGAACACGAGGCACGCGAGTTTGAGGAACGTATGGAACGAGGCGAAAGTATGATGACCACCTCCTGTTGCCCGGCTTATGTGCGCGCAGTACGGCGTCATGTACCAGAACTCGCGCCTTGCATCTCTGACACCAGAACGCCCATGCACTATACGGCTGAACTCGCCAAAAGTGCCGACCCTGATTGCGTTACCGTATTCATCGGTCCCTGTCTCGCTAAACGGCGCGAAGGCATGGACGATGATCTGGTTGACTATGTACTTTCGGTTGAGGAAATAGGCGCATTCTTCGTGGCAAAGAACATCGAACTCACTCGTATAGCTATACCAACAACAGTGCCAGACACTATTCCCACCGCATCAGGCCGCAACTTCGCCAGATCAGGTGGCGTTGCTGAGGCGGTTCGAGTGCGGCTCAAAGAGTCTGAACACCTGAAAATAGCGCTTATCAATGGCCTAAATAGGGCTGGCATGAAACAGCTTGACAAGTACGGCAAGATCAACGCAGGTTCCTTACCCAAAACACCAGATATGCCAAACCTTATCGAAGTTATGGCTTGTGAAGGCGGCTGTATAGGTGGCCCTTCGGTGATCACCAATCCTAAAGTCGCGGCTGCGCAGCTTGATAAGTATGTGGCAACAGGAGCAGCAACCAAGAGTGATGGTTGAGCGCTACGGTACCACGCTCAATGCCTTAAACGTTTTAGAATCAGGAATTCAAAGTATCACCCCATCGGGTACATCTTCCCCGACTCGGGTGTCTGTCCCCAAAGCAAGCTCCAAGTTAGGTGTCTGGCACCACGTCAAGCCTAAACTAGGTGTCTGATGCCACTTGTCACTTGACTCATGCTCCTTCTTCCCTAATAATAGTTACTATCACTTACCTAATAGATTAGATACGTGTTTGACAAATAGCTTAAAGTGAAAGCTCACTATAGCAAGGAGGAGAATTTCATGGGTACTTATAAAAACGTTTCCCTAGCAGTGTACTGTCCTGCTCAATGGGTGGCGCAAGCGACAGAGCAGAGCCTGCAAGAAGAACTCGCGTTTTTCAGGCGCTATGTTGACATTGATAAGGTGTACCTCGAAACATACCGGAGTATTGTCGCGCCTAAAGACAAGATTGAACTGTGCAAGCGGTTCTTCACCGAAAACAACATCGCGTTCGCCGGCGGCATAACCACCACCTGTAACGATCTAAGCGAGACAGACCAAAAACGCCAACGCCTTTTTAACACCTTCTGTTACAGCAACCAAGCAATGCGAAACCATCTTAAAAACATGGTTGAATACACTGCTGAACAGTTCGATGAGTTCATCATCGACGACTTCTTCTTCAGCCAATGCCGTTGCGAAGATTGCCAGAACGAAAAAGGTAAGCGTACCTGGGAAGAATCCAAACTCGCCAAAATGAAAGAAGTCTCAGAAAACCTCGTACTCGGCCCCGCAAAAAAAGTAAATCCAAAGGTACACGTTATCATCAAGTATCCAAACTGGGTGGAAAGTTTTCAGGAAACCGGCTATAACCCCGCTGAACAGATTCCGCTCTTCGACGCAATCTATACTGGCACAGAAACCCGCCATCAGTCCCAAACCGATCAACACCTGCCCCGCTATGTAAGCTACTCGATCATGCGCTTCATGGAAAACGCCGCCCCCGGACGAAACAACGGCGGCTGGTTCGACCCCTACGAGTGTTACCCAATTGATTGCTACCTTGAACAGGCATACCTCACCGCATTCTCAAAACCCCGCGAACTCATGCTATTTTGCTGGCCATCTCTGTTCAACAACAAGGTGATTACCCCACTGGGGTTCAGGCTGCATCAAATTGATCAGGCAATGTCGCAACTTGGAAAGCCTGTTGGCGTTCCTGTTTACCTGCCCCATAACGCTCAAGGCGAGGATCACCTTGAGGATTACCTCGGTATGCTCGGTATTCCCTTTGAACCCACGCCTGAATTCCCTGAACACGCAAAAACCGTGTTTCTCACAGCGCAGGCAGTCTATGACAAAGACATCATCGCCAAACTAACACGCTATTTGAATCAGGGCGGCAAGGCTATAGTAACATCAGGTTTCGTGCAGGCATCCCTAGATAGGGGGAACGACATTAAAACCCTAAGCTCCCTCCGCGACCGAGGACGGCGCATCGAAAATGCCCGTGAGTACCATATCACAACACCAGGCGCAGGTATACAGCCACAAGTCCACCGAATCGCAGCTGCCACGGTAAGTTTCCCCTTGCTTGAACACCGGAATAACGCCTCCTGGTCCCTGATGAACGCGGGAAATGGCAGTCAGCATGGCTCAATCTTAGTGCGCGACACCTTTGGTAAAGGAGAACTCATTACGCTCGCTGTGCCAGACTTGTTCTCCGACCTACAGAAACTGCCGGAAGCCGCGCTGTTCCGCATCCGTAGCGAATTCCAGCCCAGAAAAACTACAGCAGGCGATGTGCTTATCGAATTACCAGAAGGAAGCGGCGCTATGGTATCACTGTTTATCTATGATAACAAAACCTTCGGCCTCTATTCCTACACGTGCGGTGGAAACCGCGTCCCTGATGCGTATGCGCCAGAACTGGTTCGAGTGCATATCCGGGCAAGCGGCACTGTTACGGTCATCCCGTTTACAGGTAACACCTGCAGCAGCGGCGCGACAAGTCCTGTAGAAGAAACCATCACGCCGCTTTACAAAAACGCCGATGAACAGGTCTTCGATATACGCATCGACCCAGGCGATTTCGCATTCTATCAATATAGGTAAACAAGTATGGAATTGATAAACGCTATCACATTCGCGCCTTTCCCGCAGCGGGGCATCTTAGGGAATGCTAAAGCGAAAGCCAGCCTTGAAGCGCTGGCATCCCGCACTGGAGCAAGTCATATCATCCTAACCCCTGCGGGTTGGCAAGAGTCGGCTCATTCGGAAAGCATTCGTTTTTCAGGCAAAGGAACCCCAACTGATGAAGAGTTACGGAGAATTATCAGCTATGCGCAAGACCTGGGGTTGCATGTCATCTTGAAGCCAACGGTTAATTGCAAAGACGGTACGTGGCGAGCGTTTATCAATTTTTTTGACAAGGATGTTCCCTGTGAACCAAAATGGCAGAACTGGTTTGCGTCCCATGAAACGTTTCAATTACACTATGCCGCTATTGCCGAACAGACCGGCTGTGTTATGTTTATACTCGGCTGCGAGATGGTGATGGCTGAACGGCGTGAAGCAGAATGGCGCGATCTGGCTGCAAAAGCAAAACAGATTTTCAAAGGCCCGATAAGCTATAACACCGATAAGTATCAGGAAGACTCAGTGCGCTGGTGGGATTGTGTTGATGTTATTTCATCGAGTGGCTATTATCCGTCAGGTACATGGGAAACCGAGCTTGACCGCATTGAAACTGTTGTACGCGCTTATCAGAAACCCTTCTTCTTTGCTGAAACCGGCTGTATGAGTGTGAATGGCGCAGCACGAGTGCCTAACAACTGGAAATTGACGAATGGCCCGGCAAACGTTGAAGAACAAGCCGCGTGGTACTGCGAAATGTTCGAACACACCAAACACCGCTCGTGGGTACGCGGCTATGGGTTATGGTCATGGAGTGGCGCACTGCCTTATACAGAAGACTGCTCCGACAAAAACAAAGGATATGACGTATACGCAAAGCCCGCAGAAAAAGTGATATCGAAATATTTCGATAGATCACGCTTCGTTTAACTTGTACGTTTTTATCATTATCTATTCTTTCTAAAAAACGCAAAAAACACTTGATGCATAGTCGCGTTTAAGATGTATAATGGTTACCTCATTGCCTTGGAGGTAAATATGACGATTATAAGAACAAACTGAGCTGGATAAAACAAGTGTAGTATCATTTCCCAGTCAAATGCCCTTGGTACAACGTTACAAAACAGTATAAAATGTTAAAGTTGCGATTATACAGCATGAATTGCAACCACCAATTACATGTTTTCATGGTCTGCAAACATGTTTTCATTGAGTTGCTTTATCAATATCGCCAAAAAGTTTCAGTCTTTGGGTATGGAGCTATGAATCGTAATTATCATTATGATAGTATACCTTTAAGTGGGTATAGCGCAAGGGCTGACACACGTCCTAAAAAATGCAAAAAGTGCTTGACTAGAGTTGACTTTAAGATGTATAGTCTTTACATCATTGATCTGGAGGTTAATAATGACGATTATGAAAACAACTTTGATAAGCACGCTGGGCTTAGTTGAAATTAGTCTGGGTAGTCTTGTCTACGAATTGGTCAATGTCAATGGTTGAGTTTATCCAACGCGAGGTGATCTATCTCTGGTACTATTCCAGACTGCAATTCGAGCAGATAGCTGGGTATTATGCGCTTGGCATACTGCTTGGTTCGCTTATTTCTGTCTTTGGTAAGGCGCAGATACACGCGCTTCTGGGCGTGTATCTGCGGAAAAGGCTCGGAGTGTTGGGGCTTGTTCCAGCGTCGCTTATAGGCATTGTTTCGCCGTTGTGTATGTACGGCACAATCCCCATTGCAGCCTCTTTTGCGGAAACGGGCGAAGAGAGCGATGCGCTTACGTTGCAACCTATGCTTGCCGCCTTTATGATGAGTTCGATTCTGCTCAATCCACAGCTTTTATTTTACAGCGCGGCTTTGGGAACAACAGCCTTGGTTATCCGTTTTGTTTCGTGCTTTATGTGCGGGATTGCCGCTGGGCTTTGCGTCAGGTACTTGTATAAGGGCAAGGCGTTTTTTAACTTTGCTGGCTTCAGGGCGCCGGAAAATCACGATACTGACCCTCATTTTGCTCTACGGGTGCTTAAAAACATTGGGCGTAACATCAAGGCAACTGGGTTGTATTTCCTGATAGGGATAGTGCTTTCCGCTCTTTTTCAGCGCTATGTGCCTGAAGACGCGATGGCTGCGCTCTTTGGCAAGAATCGAGGTTTCGGGCTGCTTATGGCAGCCACGATAGGCGTCCCTCTTTATATGTGCGGCGGTGGAACTATCCCGCTGCTTATGGCCTGGCTGGACAGCGGGATGAGTATGGGGTCTGCCGCTGCGTTTATGATCAGCGGACCTGCCACAAAGGTTACTAACCTAGGCGCGGTTAAAATTGTTCTGGGCTTAAAAAACTTTGTTCTCTATCTTGCGTTTGTCATGCTGTGGTCTCTGTTTACCGGGTTTGTGGTTAATTATGTGGTTACGTTATAGACAGACGCCTCGGGCGCGTAAAAACCCGTTGACAGAGCGGCGTCATTGGTATACACTAGCGTCAATGATACACTATAAGCATTGTACCATACTATATATACTCGTTCTTGCGCTGGCAGCCTGTGCTGAAGAGTATCCGGAAGAAACAGATAGCGTGGTATTTTATTATTCAG
The DNA here is from genome assembly GCA_031267685.1 of Treponema sp. GTDB lineage: Bacteria > Spirochaetota > Spirochaetia > Treponematales > Breznakiellaceae > JAIRMT01. Next base: position 88,166 of record JAIRYV010000064.1, on the reverse strand, counting down.
AAACGGCTGAAACGCGGCGGGTGGCGAAACTGCTTGCTGAGAAGACCGGTTCCGCCTTGTTTGATATTGAAGGTAAGCAAGAGTTGCCTGATTTGCGGACGTATCGCTACTATTTTGTTGGTGCTTCAATCATTGACAATGACATAGCCCTGCCAATGCAGACTTTTTTGTCAAACGCTGATTTTTTTGACGGTATTGTCATTCCGTTCTGGACTGGCGTAGATGATGATGCTGATTACAGCGATCTTTTTGAAAAACAGATATACCGGCCGCGTGTGATACACGCTGGCGGGGTTGGCGGCTTTACGGGGGTTTCGCTCTTTACCATGAAGCCTGTGGGTGAACAGGTGGATGCCCTGCTTGTGGTGTTTAGTGAGGAGCTTAATGTGTTGCGGGATGCGGGTGAACGGGCCGAAGCGGTGATGAAGGCGTTTGCAGCAGCCTATCCTGACCGTATTGGTGAGCCTGTATTGTATGGTGGCGATTGGACCGTGGAGATGGATGAGGAGCGGTATTACTATGCTCAGGGCAAACTGTTAAGTGAAACAGAGGTTGAACAGGCGGCGAGCTTTCGTTCTCAGTCTCTATCCCGTTATGTTACGGAATTTGCTGATGATACAGCGGAGGGTAATACGTGGAGGGAAGCTGCTGAGGAGCTTTTCTGGCGTCGGAGTATTTTTACGGATAGGGTAAGTCGTGGATATGGTCGCGCTGCTTCTGGTGCGGTTCGTTCAAACTTTTATGAGAAGCTCCTTCAATGTGAAACTCGTACAGAGGCGTTTGCGCATCAACAGACTATCAGGTTTTTGGGAAGCGCGGTAACCGTACATGAGCGGACTGTTGTGCCGTTGGCGCGGGTTGAGCAGCGCATCAATGAGCTTGAAAAGGAGAACGAAGAGATCGCGGTGTGGAAACAATCATTAGACAGCATTGGCGCGTGGAATTGGCGGAATATTGCGGGGAGCAGCAGCCGCAGCTTTCATTCTTACGGTGTGGCGATTGATTTGTTGATGAAGTCACAGCCGGGCAAGGAGACTTACTGGCTTTGGACCCAGCAAAAGGGCATTGACTTCCGCACAGTGCCGGAAGAGGATAAGCTGAATCCTCCTGATTCTGTGGTACGCATCTTTGAGGATGAGGGTTTTATTTGGGGTGGCAAATGGGCGACGTATGACACCATGCACTTTGAGTACCATCCAGAATTGATATACCTTTCCTTTAATAGCTATGTATAACCCTGAAGGGTGTCAAGAAATAGCATTATTTGCCTTTTCCCATTTGACATTTTCTTTGCTTTATCGTATAAATATACAACATGAGTCATAAAGGTCTAAGCGCCAACTACAATCCAGTTCTCCGGGCAGGCTCCACCTGCAGCAAGCATGACCGCCAACCCTGACTTGACTGGTATCTATGGCTGTAATGAGGGCGCACAGTGGGCGCGGAAAACGCCATTGAGCAGGCTGGGAAACGCCATTCAGATTAAGTTTGTTGGGTTTGACTGGTCAGCGGATACCAAGTCGCTGATTGAGCGCGGCATTCTCCTGGCGACTATGGTACAGAATCCCTATGAAATGGGGTATCAGGGTCTTCAGGCAGGCGTTGATCTTCTGGCGGGCAAACCGGTTCAGCAGAATGTTGACATTAGCGTAACTGTGGCTATCCAAGTAAACATAAATTCGATCAAATAGAATCGCTAGAAGCACGTGGGTAATTGAGCTTGTTTTAAAACCTTGTTCGTTTTGAACAGGCATAATTATACTGGAAGCGTGATCTTTGCTAAGGATTACTTAGACCGACTGGTGAACATCTTTTTATACTCAGAAGGGTTATAGTGTTTAAGTTCTCTGAATACGCGGTTAAAGGTTGATATGCTCTTAAAGCCAGCATCCAGAGCTACATCAGCAATTGAATAAGTAGGATTAAGTAAAAGCGCTTCCGCCTTTTCTACTCGCTTTTGCTGTAGATAGCGATTAAATGGCAAGTTAGTAAATTCCTTAAAGATTCGGGCAAAATGAAACTTTGAAAAATTAGCAAGGTCCGCGACCGTCTCCAGAGATAAGTCCTCTGACAGGTGATTTTCGATATATTCAAATACTGCGTTTAGTCTTGCCACATACTCCTGTCGTTTATTTAGTTTACTGGCTCCTCCACAAGTGGTTTCAGAAAGGGCTTCGGTCAGGTTTTTCCCACTGCTGTAGTATCGCGCCAAGGCTATGTATAGTTCAATTATTTTGGCGTAGATGGCGGCGTTTTTTAGGGCATCGCCTTGCCAGTATTCGTCGCGTATGTCAAGAAGCAATGAGCGGGCAGTCTTGTAGAGCGCGGGCATTTCCTCTGGTGTTATCAGGTTTAGGTTGTACAGAACAGAAATAGCCCCGGATAAGCCTGACAGTGAATAAAGCAGGGTTGGCTCAAACATCAGTATGAAGCGCCGCCCGTTTTCAGCAGATCGCGGAACGCTTAAACTGTGCAGCTCGTGAGAAGGGATAATGAGAATGTCATTCTCTCTGAGGCTCAACTTCTTTTTCAGTAGAATCGCATCATAAGCGCCTTCCAGTGGCATGACTATCTCGGTGGCTGTATGCCAGTGCATGGAGTAGTCTTCGTTCTCGACATTTTCATACACCAACACCTGTATGTTACTTTTATACGGGACTCTGTTATAGTCGCCGTCCGGAGGATAGTAAAACATAACGAACCGCTCCTTTCTATAGAGTATCTCTTTAAGGTAATATACAAATCATATTCTCTTTTTCACGTTTTTGAAAGACTGTTTTTGAAACTTAGCAATGACTAAGCAAAATAGAGCAAAAATTGATTAGGCAGGCCGATAAACCCCTGTTTATGATATGAAACGAAAGACCTCTAGGAACTTTTCGCAGATTCGCTAGAACAGGGATTCATAGTTCCGAGCGGGAAGCACGTCAACTACCCAATGTTTAGTTATGTTTGCGCCAAAATCACAAACAGAGCTAGTTCTTTGTCCGGCGCTGTGGAGCATTGCCGTTGCTATTTTCGCCAGTGGCAGCCACATCGCAAGTGGGCCTGCTGACGCGAAGACAAGTGGTGCTTTTGACAGGAAGCGGTTCAATGGCCAGGCCATCACGGGCTATATGACGGAATATCCCCACAGCGGAATTCCGGCGGCTCGACAGCACGCCGCGCCATGACCGCGTGTGGAAAGCGCCTCTCCAAGAAAACGCCCGGCACCTCCGCCGGTTATCCTGCAGCCATGAGGAAACCACAGGTTATGCTACATCATACTTAGCCACAAACATCACGATCCTTCGCATGGTTCATGGTTATAAAAAATTGCTCTGCCTTTATCCCCTTTTCAGACCCCGCCTATTGAATTATTACCCCCGCCTTATTATATTCTTATTAGATAAGGCCGCTCCAAAACAGTAACCTAATCGGGAAGCGGCCTGATTATTTGGAGGATTGTTTTGAGTAAATTTATCGCATTATTATGCATCGTAGGCGGGATATTGCTTGTATCGTGCCGTTCCGTTCCTGATCCAGCGTCTGACCAGCCTGACTTATTGGCGGATGTAGCCGATCTGCTTGTCCAGTTTCCCGATACGCAGGCCGATCTGCTTTCCCGTTATTACAACGAGACCATTACAGCGACTGACTATGATCATTATGTGATCATTAAGCAGCAGATGGAGTATTATAGCGGTGGCGCTCACGGCTTGTATGGCACGGAGTATCAGGTGTTTGACCGAAATGGCGCACGGTTTGTAACGCTTCAGGACCTTTTTAGCACAGACCAACAAGAGGCTTTGTATAAGGCTGTCATGGAGTCATTGAGGAAAAGATTTGAACTGGCTGAAGGACAAGGGTTAACCGCTGCGGGTTTTTTCAGCGACGATCTCGTGCTGACGAAAAACTTTTTCTTGAGCGGGGAAGGCGTCGGTTTTCATTGGAACCCCTACGAATTGGCCCCATACGTTTTTGGTGAAATCGAGGTAGTTGTTCCGCATGAATCACGTTAACCAAAACCACGGTTAAACACAGATACATAATAGTAGAAAGGACGAATAATCTTTGATAATTGAACGTGTGGGATTAAGTAACATCCTTTTCGTCTTTTCTACCTGCTTTTGTTATAGGTAATGATTAAACGACACATTGATAAACCCCTTAAAAATTCGAGCAAAGGTATAGTCTTCATTCTGGACATTCTCATACATCTTCACGCCCTTGAACGGCTGCCCTGAAAACTTAACAAGGATTAAGCAAAATAGAGCAAAACTTGATTAGACAGTCCGATAGGTCCCTGTTTAGCATATTAAACGAAAAGCTGAGAAGAGCCTTTCACAGGTTTGCTAGACCAGGGTTCATAGAACCTCTTCATACATTCGCTAAGGGGGATAGGTTTGGAATCAAGAATCAGCAGAAAACAACTGCAGGCATACCGTGAGTTCCTTTATATTCTGCCATGTATCATAATGGTAGCCGTGTTCGCATACTACCCGCTTTACGGCTGGTTCTATGCGTTCTTCGATTACCGCCCGCCAATGCCTCTCACCATGAAAGACTTCGTCGGACTCAAATGGTTCACCTATATGACGTCAAATCCAGTCAGGATGCAAACCGTACTGGCGGTTCTGCGCAACACGTTTGTTATGAGTGGCATTACGCTCAGCACGTCATGGCTGCCAATGCTTTTCGCCGTGTTCCTCAACGAAATTAAATGGATGCCTTACCGTAAATTCGTGCAAACCGTTACTACCTTGCCTAATTTTATAAGCTGGGTTCTCGTGTATTCAATCGCGTTCAATTTGTTTAACAGTACCGGCGCGGTCAATAGCATATTGCAAAGCCTCGGCATCACCACTGAACCTATCATGTTCCTGCAAGACTCAAAACATGTCTGGCTGACCCAATGGTTGTGGCTCACGTGGAAGAACCTAGGCTGGGCAGCAATCATGTATATCGCTGCCATTGCCGGTATTGACGAGGAAATGTACGAGGCCGCTAAGGTTGACGGCGCCACTCGTATGCAAATGATACGCGTTATCACCATACCAAGCCTGCTGCCTACCTATTTTGTGCTGCTTATGCTGAATATCGCAAACTTCCTGTCAAATGGAATGGAACAATACTATGTGTTCCAAAACGCCTTTAATAAAGACTTTATTCAAGTGCTTGACCTCTATGTATATAACCTGGCAATGGGCAGCAGGGCATATAGCGTTTCTACCGCGCTCAGTATGCTGAAAAGTTTCATCAGCGTGATCCTGCTCTGTATCGCTAATGGATCATCAAAGTTGATTCGTGGAGAAGGATTTATTTAGGAGAAATAAGTGAAGGTATTTAATAAACTCAAAAATGCACGTCTAACAGATACTATATCACTCATAATCACCTACCTCGTGTTCACTGTTTTCGCATTTTTATGTGTGTACCCATTTTATTATATTTTAATCAACACAATGAGCGCAAATAACCTGAGCGAAAAGGGCGCGGTTATATTCATACCCCATGAGGTACACGTTCAGAATTATATTGACGCTATGAAGATACCCGGATTACTCGACGCCGCTAAAATATCCGCTGCCAGAACCCTATTAGGCGTATTGCTTACCGTGCTGACTTCAGCATTCATGGGTTATATGTTTACCCGCGACACCGTATGGAAAAGAAAGTTCTGGTATCGTTTCGTTATTATAACCATGTATTTTAACGCTGGGATTATCCCTTGGTATATAACCATGAATAATCTCCATCTGACTAATAATTTTTTTGGTTATATACTTCCCAGTTTAATTTCTCCCTTTTTTATCATTCTGTGTAAAACGTTTATCGAATCTATTCCAAAAGAAATGCGGGAGGCTGCAGAGATAGACGGCGCGGGAACTATCAGGATATTCATCAGCATCATCATGCCGGTTATCAAACCCATACTAGCAACAGTGGCGATATTTACCGGCGTAAACCAGTGGAACGCTTTTCAGGACACGCTCATCTTAATGACAAACAGTAAGCTCTATACACTGCAATTTATTCTGTATCAATACATAAATCAGGCGAGTTCCCTTTCCGCACTGGTTAATTCGTCGAGCAGTTCTGTTGCACAAACCCTGGCGCAGACGCAAACCGCAACCTCAATACGTATGACCGTAACCATTATCGTTGTGCTGCCTATTTTGCTGGTATATCCATTTTTCCAGAGATTTTTTGTCAAGGGCATTATGATTGGCGCGGTTAAAGGTTGAGGTATTTTTTCCTGCTATAAGACTGAAATCTGTCGGATTCCAGTGCATATAGATATGTTTTATGTTGTATTTTTATGGAGGTATGTATGAAAAAAATGGCTTTTGTTTCCATTATCATGGTGATGATGGCAGCTCTTGCATTTGCAGGCGGAGGTACGCAAAGTACCGCTACAGCAGCAACCGGGAACGCTACGTATACGTTTGAGTTCTATAATCAGGCCGCAAATTATATGGGATTACAGACCGGATGGTTCGGCAAAATTATGAAGGACAAATTTAACCTTGTCCAGAATATTATTGCGCCGCAAACTGCCGGTGATGGACGCCAGCTTTACCAGACGCGGACAAGCAGCGGTAATCTTGGCGACGTTATTTTACTTGATAACGCTGATTTTATCGACTGTATCAATGCAGGGCTTATCAAAGATATTACCGAGTTGGTGAAGGGCTATCCTCACCTTATGAGACTGGTTAATGATCACCCTGCGGTAAAAACATGGAATAATGCTGTCGAGGGGGCTAACGGTAAAATATACGGATTCCCCCTCCAAATAGCGACCACATCGCCTACTGGATATTCTGAGGAGCTTGCATACACAAGCCCGCTGATTCCCTGGGATTACTATACCGGCATTGGTCGTCCAGAAATGAAAACACTTGATGATCTTCTGGATGTTTTAGACCTTATGATCAAAAAATATCCGACCAATCCTGCTGGGGATAAAGCGTATCCCCTATCTTTGTGGAACTCATGGGATAGTAATTCAGGCATTGAGAATATTCTGCAGCTAACCAAGTGGTATGGTCAAGAGATTAATGGTTCCATTAGTATTGATTACAACGGAGTTATAAAGGATGCTGTTGATGATGCAGGAGCATACCATAAGATAGCAAACTTTTTTTATAAAGCAAATCAGCGCGGCCTTGTTGACCCTGATTCCTTTGCACAAACATGGGACTCGGTGAATACAAAACATACTGCGAAGCGTGTCTATCTTTTATGGAACATCTGGATGCGCGGTTTTTGGAATACCACTGATCGAGCTAATCAGGGAGATGCGTATATAAGCATTCCTATTGCTGATATGGCTATCTATCAGCCGTCAGACATGTATTTTGGCGATGGCAGGGTATGGGGAATCGGTTCAAAGGTCAGTGAGGCGAATACAAAGCGCCTCCTTGAGTACATGGATTGGCTTGCATCCCCCGAAGGTTTAACTATTGTTCATTCTGGTCTCAAAGATTTTAACTACACGGTTGGTACTAACGGCAAGTATACCCGTATCAATGAAAATGCGCTCATGGATAACAAAGAAGTTCCTACTCTATACGGCGGCGGCGGATACCAGGATGGTATGAACGCCATGAATCAGTGGCTCATTCATGCTGTTAGTATCAATCCTGATACTGGGGAATCGTATGTTTGGGATTACTGGTCATCTACTATAGAGAAAAACAAGACTAAGATGACCAATGAATGGGCTGCTCACTATAGTGCTTCAAACGTTATTGACTATATGCAAAACAAGGGCATACTGAAAGTCGTACCGAGCGTCAATGCTGTACTTCCCAGCGATCCAACAGACATCGCCCTTATACGGGGGCAGTGTGGAACCATTCTTAGAGACTATTCCTGGAGGATGATCTTCGCCCGGAACGACGCAGAGTTTAACGCTACATGGGCAGATATGAAACGGCAGATGATAGGTCTTGGCTGGAACGATCTAGTTGCCTTTGATACGAGTAAGTATCAGAAAGTGGTTGATATGCGAAACGCGGCGCTCGGAAGATAGAGTATGTATACCCATGTCCGATGAGCCTTATGTATACGGTGTTAATTCTGTACATGTGCGGAGACATTCCGCACATGTACAGAGACATTCCGCACATGTGCGGAATCTTTACCGTATATATTGGATATGGAAGGTAAGTATTTCACTCTTGTATCAGGTGAGGGCGTGAAACGACTGACTCTTACCAGATAGTATAGTAAGTACCCTTGACTTAGACAAGGGTACTTATCAACATGATATCCCTTTACAGGTGATAAAGATATTTTTTGGAGGATTTGTATGAAGAAAACAGTAACATTCTTGCTTGTCGCAGCGTTGACAAGCGTAGTCGCATTTGCCGGTGGTCAGCAGGGGAGTGGACATGCTGGCCAGCCTGCTGCTGCTGGTACACCGGCTAAGATTTCAGTTGAAATCTTTGATCGAGGCACAGATGGTGGCAAAACCAATCCTACTGATAACCAGTGGACAAAGTGGATACACGACAAGCTGTTAAAAGATGAGAACATTGACGTAAGCTTTGTGGCGGTTCCCCGTTGGACTGAGGCGGAGAGTCTGGTGAATCTTTTCGCCGCTGGTAATCCGCCGGATGTATGCTACAGCTACAGCAACGACAACATTCAGACGTGGGCTTCTATGGGCGGCATCCATGACGTATCCCCTTACATTAACACCATACTCAAAGACCTGAACGCTTTTCTCGGTACAGATGAAGCGATTCCTGGCGCTCGTCTCATAGAACGCACTAAGAACCTGGAGACTGGCGCTATCTATTCAATGCCAGCAAAGCGTATGAATGTTGCGCGGTCAATCCTATGGATACGTGAAGATTGGCTTACTATACTTGGCCTGCCTGTTCCCACTACTACAGAGGAGTATCATCGAACCCTACTCGCGTTCCGGGATCGGGCTGATGAGATTATGAAAGCCACGGGCGTAGACAGAGTGGTTCCCACGACGGTTGATAAGATTTTCATTCCCAGCCTTATCTTAGATACGTTTGTCAATGTTAATGTGAGTGATAAGGAGCGCTGGATACATACGGTGATTGACCGGGGATTCTTGGTTCCTGGTTATAAGGAAGGAGTGCGCTTTGTGAACCAACTGTACAGCGAGGGCCTTATCGACCCTGACTTCCCCCTTTATGGGAGCGATTACAGTGCGGGCGCGCTCATGAGGAGTGGTATAATTGGTTCATGGTCTGGCGATTGGGATGACACCTATCGAGAACCAAACGGGGTACTTTCCAGTCTTAAGAAGAACATCTCCAATGCCAACATTATTCCGGTGGACTGCCTTACGGACGCCAATGGTAAGACTGCTAAGAGCATTTATGACCGTGCAGGGGTTTTCTACTTTATACCTGCGTCCAGTAAGAACCCCGAAGCTGCTGCGCGTTATCTCAACTGGATGGCAAAGTATGAGAACTATCACTTTATTCAGACCGGTCATGAGGGCATTACCCATACGATTGGTTCTGACGGTGTGATAAAGCTCGACCCTAATGCTCTGAAAGACCCTTCTTGGATCATGAACAGTAACCAGAACATTGATTATACCATGCCCATGAACGGACTTTTCATGGAAACCGATGAGGCGAGCATCCGTGCATTAGCCGCGGGTTACACGTATCCTGCTGACCTTATCCAGAGAGCATATGAGGTCGCCCTTACCAATGGCCAACCGTCGTTAGTGGTACAGACCGCGTCCCCGCTACTTGCCGCAGGGCCTTATGTGCAAGTACTTACGGCCAAAGTTGCCACGATGTTTACGGCGATGGTTATGTGTTCGCCGTCTCAGTTTGATTCGGTGTGGGACAGCTCTATTAAGGACTGGCTTAGTTCCGGCGCACAGGCGATTATAGACGAGCGCCAAGCGAAGTATCCGAAGTAGTATCGTTTTATCTCTAGAGACAGGAGTAGTTATAGAAAGAATAAAAACGGTGAAGGGAAAGAATGAGCGTGTTCTTTCCCTTATTTTCTTTTTCGGTTCAAATGTATGTATATTAGACCCACAATCATACCCACAATGCCGCCGATATAACATATTCAGGTGAAACTGTATAGTTTATCTGATCATGTAAAAAACCATATATACCAGTCATACAGCATATTATAACAAATAATATGCATAACTATTAAAAGTTTTAATAATATTGTTTTCATAATTTCCTCTACTGATACAGCTTTCTCAAACGAGTATAGAGTTATATGCCGGACATACGTAGAACTTGACGAGCTGCTGCGCCCCTATTTGAGGGAGCAGGCCGAAACTACCTGTCAGAAAGATATACCTCTGTTGTGTTACCTTTTTCTCTGCTGGCTGTGTCAGAAGAAGGTTTTAGTTTTTGTGCTGTCGCCGTCGATTGAAAAGCGGGTCAAAATATTTGTCTATGTCGATCCGCTTAACGATTTTTTTCAGGATAACGCGGTACAGGACAAATGACAGCGCTATGGAGCCGATGAAGATAACCGGAAGGCCCCAGCCAATGGCTGGATTCGGGTTTTCAGGATCGGGGCTTGGTATCAGAGGAACCACAACCCTGCCATATACTACCAAAAGCACTACAAAGGTTATGATGGTGATTAGCACATTGAATGCGGTTGCGCCCAGCATAAAAAGAAGGGTGTTTGTTTTCTTACTCATATTACTACCTCGTTTGAAACAGAATGTTTATGACTTATCAGAATTGAAACCAACAGGATGATACAGCAGACAACCACACTGGCATCTGCGATGTTAAAGGTTGGCCAGCGTTGAAATCCAAGTATACCGTAGAACTTTACGCTGATAAAATCAACCACACCATCTGGCCTGAAGATGCGGTCAGTGATATTGCCCAGGCCTCCGCCTATGATGCCGGCAAAAACCCAACGCTGAAGCGTGGTAAAATCGCTGGACTTGAAATAGTACCAGGCCAGAAACCCCAGTACGATGAGGGGCAATACGATAAACAGCACGGGCCGCACACTATCTGGCAGATTGCCTCCTATGCTGAATGCCACGGCCTTGTTTCGTACATGGATGATCCACAGGATGTCATTACCAAACACATCGGTTATAAAGTGATCCTGCGGCCAGTTGTTTGCTATGAAGCTCTTCACCCCTTGATCCGCACCAATCACCGCTGCTGTCAGCGAAAAGGGCAGCAGTTTTGCCATACGTATCCGGGCCAGCGAATCACGTTTATTTTTGCCCACGCTTACCCCGCTTTTGCCTGTCTGGTCTAGCAAGACGTCTTTTGGTGAAGTAGTCTTTCTCCCATTCATTATCAGCTCCTATTTGATTCTAGTATACACCAATTACAGTCCTGTGGGAACATCTATAAATTCAACATTGAGGCCGCTAAGATTTGCAGCGCGTTCCATTATAGCGCGAACACCCCACACTTCAGTGGCATAGTGGCCGCCGGCAATCATGTTCAGTTGTCCCTCAAGCGCATCATTGTAGACGGAATGGGAAGTCTCGCCAGTAACGTAGAGGTCGATTCCTTCCTCAAGTGCATCTCGCGCCTGCTCAGCTGCGCCGCCGGAAACCACAGCGCACGTTTCGCTCTTTTCCTTGCCAAAGGCGTACACGCCAAGGGGCGGCTTACCCATAAACGCGATACGCTTCACTGCCTCATCAATGCTTAACGGGTTTTGCAGCTTGCCCTTATACCCAATTTTACGGCCATGATACGCGCCAAAAGGCTCTGGGTCGACAATACCCAGCAATTTCGCCAGGACAGCGTTGTTGCCTAGTTGCGGATGCTGATCCAGAGGCAGATGAACCGCGTAGAGAGCAAGGTTATTGTCCATGAGCGCCTTGATACGGCTACGGAGATTACCCGTGATTCGCAGTGGCGTTCCCCAGAAAAGGCCGTGGTGAACAAAAAGCAGGCCGGCTTTGGCAGAGGCTGCACGGGCGATTGTTTCAAGGCTGACATCAACGGCAAAAGCCAGCTTGTCTATCTGAGCGCCGTCATTATCCACCTGCAAACCATTGAGCGAGGGGTCTATACTGCTAAAATCTTCTATATGAAGGAGGCTTCTGAAGAAGCTGTCTAAAGTTGCACTATTCATGGCAAAAGTATAGATCGAGCTTCAGGTAAATTCCAGCCGCCACCGGTCTCAAAATACGTTTTGTCGCTCAGGCCGGTTTTCCAATGACGTATCCCGGCTACAGGCTGGTCAAGAACCAGAGCCGCGAAGTTGCCCATAAGCGAGGCTGTACCTGCGATGAAGTCCTTGTTACGCCAAGCGGCCCGACTGCGGCCTGAAAAAAAGAGTGAGTAGAGCGGATGCTTTGCGGGATAGTCAGCGTAATCCAGTATACCGGCGCCTTCCACCGCTATCAGTAGGGCCGACGATGATGGCAGGCGCAGGGAGCGCACAACAGGGCTGTATCTGCCATTTCGCTCCTTCTGGTTTGTTACCTTGTCAGAGACGAGGAACAGGGTAGGGATCGCCGGACGAGGAAGATCGCCAGTGGCTCGTACTGGCTTAGGCCAGAGGTTTGCCAGATTGTCCCATAACGTTGTCCACCATGAGGCGTTTTCCAGTGGCGCCTTAGTTTCAGTCTGGTAAACCGACCAGAGTGGGCTTTCCACTGCAATGATGCCCTTTACCTCAGGATGTGCGGCGACAAACGCGGGGCTGGCGGCAAGCATAACCAGAGCGGAAGCGCCTGCGTCATAAGCAGCTAGTATAACGGAACTGGGGGACGCAAGTCCAAGCCTGTCGGCGCGGATAGACGACAGCAGGAACTCGATATCTTGTTGTCGGCCTTGTTCTATTAGCTTTCCTCGTTGATTAGGCTTTTCAGTGTCTGTCCCTGAAATGGAAGTGTTGAACAGCCCCACGAGGTTTGCAAAGGAGGGATAGTGCAGCTTGCCGTCTTCGGAAACCGCTGGTGCGTCAAAACCCAGTCGGGAATAGCTGATTACCGTGAACCCATTGTCCCGTAACTGCCCGCAGAGGCGATCAATGGATGGCACAGAACCCAGCTCAGGCGGAACCATGAGTATAAGCGGCTGCGCATCTGCAGTCTGTGCCACATTCGCGTCCGGGGTTTCGTAGATGCGGGCTATGATAGCGTTTCGCGTGCCATCAATAAGCCGGACGCTCCGCACGCCCTGGTTAAGCAGCGCTGTATCCACTAACGGCGCGAAGTATAGCGCAATGCCTGCGCCCAGGGACAGGAACAGAAGAGATAGCAAAATAGGCGCAAGGTTTTCGTCATAGGACGCGGTATAGGCGCGCTTCACACTCAAAATAAGCGTATGGAGCTTACGAATGTTTACCACCAGGGCGTATACAAAGAGCGGGACACATTCAGACCGAAAGCCATAGGCTGGTACAAGGCCAATGCAGACAAGCAGAGCAATCAGTGGGAACCAGGCCAGCCCCTCATGAGCGCGAAGGCCCTTGATAAGAGGCCGGATGACTGGCAGGAGAAGCAGAAACACAATGACCAGCTCAGGCAGCATGATTTCTTTCATGTCAACAGCGTATACTAGTATCTTGAAAAAGCCAATAAGAGTGTGTGAAGGGCGATTCAAGGCTCTACTATACTTGATAACTTTGAGTTTTATGCTAAGATTCAATACATGACAGAACAATTACAACTTGATCGTATCAAATTTAAAAAAGGTACATACCTCATTGTCGATGCTCAAGAGGCTGAACGCTTCTTCATCATTACCTCAGGTAATGTGCATGTCTCTAAAGAGTCAATGACTGTAGTCAAAGAACGGGATGTTCTTGGTCCAGGGGACTTTTTTGGAGTTATCTCAGCCATGTCGAGCCACGGACATATTGAAAGTGTTATGGCGATGACCGATGTCTCTGTGCTAGCAGTGCAGAAGAAACAGTACGGCGATGTTATCCGTAACAATAGCTCATTGGCTATGAAGATCATCACGCAGTTCTCTAAACAGATGCGCTATCTGGACGAAGCGCTTGCGATTCGTACCTTAAAGCAGAAGACAAACGAAGATGTGTCTCACTTGATTGATGTGGCCGAGTATTACTCGTACCGGCATCAGTACAACCAGGCATACTTTGTCTACCAGCAGTATCTGAAACACGCTCCTGAAGGCGATAAGGTGAATTTCGTCAAGGACAAGCTCATGGAGATCGGTTTTCAGGTTGATTCTGCTAAGCTTGCGTATCGAACCGAAGGCACGAACCGCATCTACCCCCAGAACACGATGTTCTTCTGTGAAACTGAACCTGGGGATGAGCTTTTTATCATCAAGAAAGGCTCGGTGAAGATCACCAAGATTATTAACCAGAACGAGGTGCTTCTGGCTATTCTCAAGGATGACGACATCTTTGGAGAAATGGCTCTGCTGGAGAATAAGCCCCGAACAGCCAGCGCTGTGGCTTATGATGACTGCGAGGTTACGGCGGTGAATCTCGAAAACTTCAAACGTCTCGTGGTTGATTCGCCTGATATCGTCGCGCGGATCACGACTATACTTGCCGACCGAATCTGGCTCATCTACAAACAGCTCATCAGCACCCTGCTTACTGATCCAGTTGCCCGTATGTATGACATGCTTTCAATTCAGCTTCAGAAAAATCGTATTAATCCAGAGAACAGCGGGTCTTATACGTTTGACTTTGGTCCGAAAGAGTTGAGTAATATGGTTGGCCTTACCCCTGCTGATGGGAGCGAGGCTATTAACAAAATGCTTGCAGAGAAAACGATACTCATAATTGATGAGAAAATTATCTGTGAGAAGATAACGGATATTTTCAAACTAAGTTCATTTCACTGGAACGCCTACAGACGTCAGGTTAAAATTAATAAACAGCGGGATAAAAAAGATTAGAACCAACGTTCCAAACGTTGATTCTATTACAAGATTCTTATTTTAAAGGAGCGGGACATGAGTATTCATTACAATCAGGTTGGGTATGACAGCAATCTGCCCAAGAAAGCCGTCTTAACCGGGCAGGGGGAACTCTGCGTCATTCTCGACGCCAATGGCCATGCGAAAGTCTGCGAACCGCGTTTGTCCGAGCCAGTGTATGACGAGGCTTCAGGCGATACAGTGCGAATCGTGGACTTCTCAAACCTCGTCAGTCCAGGACGCTATTTCCTCATAGCTGATGGGGAAAAGGTAAGCATTGAGATCAAGGCACGGCCCTACCACGAATTGAACAACGCGCTGGTAAAGGCTCTGTATTACCAGCGTTGCGGGTGTTCGCTCCAGCCACGTTACGCCGGCGAGTTTCAGCACAGAGCCTGTCATCTGAGCAAGGCAACTCTGGTGAAAGCAGATGGAACCCTTGAGGAAAACGTAGTTATCGAGTGTTCAGGCGGCTGGCATGATGCTGGCGACTATGGCCGTTATGTTCAGCCAGCAGCAGTGGCGATTTCTCATATCCTCTACGCATGGGAACTCTTCCCCAATGTATTTAACGAGGAGCTTACCATTCCAGAAAGCGGCAATGGGGTTCCCGATATACTCAACGAGTGCCGCTATGAGCTTGAGTGGATGCTCAAAATGCAGAGAGCCGATGGCGGCGTGTACCACAAAGTTACCACCCGCTACTTCGCGCCTTTTGTCATGCCCGAAGACGACCGTGAGGAACTCCTGCTCTTTGACGTCTCACATTGCTCCACCGCGTGCTTTGCCGCCGTAAACGCGCAAGCCTACCGTGTGTATCGAAAGTACAACCCGCTTCTCGCCGAAAGGCTCTTACAGGCTGCAAAACAAGCCTGGTTATACCTTGAGGAACACCCGGACTTTGTCCCGTTCAAGAATCCGCCAAACCTCAGCTCCGGCGAATACAGCGATCCAAACTGCGAGGATGACCTTTTCTGGGCTGCCTGTGAACTCTACGCTGCTACACATGAGGCGTCGTACCTCTCGGCCATAAAAAGGCGTGCGGACAAGGTTGACATTGCCCAGTTCGGCTGGCGGGAAACCGCTGGTTTTGGTGCATTATGCTGCCTTTTTATCGTTAAGGACTCGCTGGAACCACTATTCCTCTCAAGCATGCGCGACCGCTTCCTCAAACGCGCCGATGAGATTGTGGAACTTGCCCAAAAAAGTGGTTATGGAACCGCTCTTGCCCCAGATAACTACATCTGGGGAAGCATATTGCCCATTCTCAATAACGCCATCGTCATGATCTGCGCCAAACTGCTCACCCACCGGGATAAGTACCAGAACACGGCACAAACCCAGTTCAATTACCTCCTCGGACTCAACGCGACTGGTTACAGTTTTGTTACGGGCTTTGGCGACAAGGCTGTCCGTTTTCCTCATCACCGGCCTTCCTATGCTGATGGCATTGACGCACCTATACCTGGCTTAGTGTCAGGCGGCCCCAACAAGATACATCCAGATGCGGCGGCTAAAATGACGATCCCGCCGGATACGCCGCCAGCCAAGTTCTGGATCGACCATACACCAACCGCGTCATCAAACGAAATTGCGATCTACTGGAACTCTCCAGCGGTTTTTGTCGTCGGCTACTTTGACTCATTAGCGCGTTAAGAAAAGTCAGCAAGGTAAATACTTTGGTTAAGAAAGAGCTATCGTGGCAATGCGCCACGATTTTTGTGGTCTCCCACTCTAAGCCTGAGTGGTGTGCCACTCTAAGCCTGAGTGGGCGACCACTCTAAGCCTGAGTGGGAGACCACTCTAAGCCTGAGTGGTATGCCACTCTAAGCCTGAGTGGGAGACCACTCTAAGCCTGAGTGGTCTCCCACTCTAAGCCTGAGTGGTCTCCCACTCTAAGCCTGAGTGGTCTGCCACTCTAAGCCTGAGTGGGAGACCACTCTAAGCCTAAGTAGGCGACCACTCTAAGCCTGAGTGGTATGCCACTCTAAGCCTGAGTGGGAGACCACTCTAAGCCTGAGTGGGAGATTACCTAAACCTGAGTGGGAGACCACTCTAAGCCTGAGTGGGAGACCACTCTAAGCCTAAGTGGGAGACCACTCTAAGCCTGAGTGGGAGACCACTCTAAGCCTAAGTGGGAGACCACTCTAAGCCTGAGTGGTGTGCCACTCTAAGCCTGAGTGGGAGATTACCTAAACCTGAGTGGGAGACCACTCTAAGCCTAAGTGGGCGACCACTCTAAGCCTGAGTGGTATGCCACTCTAAGCCTGAGTGGGAGACCACTCTAAGCCTGAGTGGGCGACCACTCTAAGCCTGAGTGGTGTGCCACTCTAAGCCTGAGTGGGAGACCACTCTAAGCCTGAGTGGTGTGCCACTCTAAGCCTGAGTGGGCGACCACTCTAAGCCTGAGTGGGAGATTACCTAAACCTGATATGGACTTGCTGCTCGAAGCGCCCCTTCTGCCAGCGGCGGAATGGCTTCCAAAAACGCTTCGCTTATATTGCGGCCACCAGAAGTGATACCAAGCTTCCGATCAGGCCGATTGGCCCCGTGAAAATCACTGCCTGCTGTAATGTACATATTTAGCAAACGCCCCAGTTCCTCAAGCCGCTTACATACCCTTGGCGTTGCAGCAGGATGCCATGCCTCAATACCATCTAGGCCCTGTTCTTGGAAGTTCCTGATAAGCGATGGCAGTTTGCCCCAAGAAACATAGAGCGACATGGGGTGAGCAAGAACCGTAATTCCACCAGATTCTTTGATAAGTGTTAGCGCCCGCTGGAAGTCAAGACCCTCACGAGGAACATAAAAGGGCTTTCCCTTGGCAAGGTACTTTTCAAACGCCTGTTCATGGTTCTTGACAATATGCTGATTCACTAAGAAAGAAGCAAAATGCGGACGTCCTACTGAATGACCCCCAGAAAGGGTAAGGATATCTTCGTACTGCACGGTAATGCCAGCCTCCTGCATCCGCTCAATGATTGCAAGGTTACGCGCCTGCCGCTTCTGAGCCAGTTCCGTAATAGTTTCCGTGAAGGCAGGACTGGGCTTTGATACGTCCAAACCTAGCAGGTGAAACTCACCTGGTTCCCATGAAATCTCAATTTCAATCCCTGGTATAAACCGAATGTCTTTCTGTTTTGCCGCCTGCTCCGCTTCACTGACTCCAGCAAGGGTGTCATGATCCGTGAGTGCAAGCACCGTGATGTCCTGTTCCGCCGCTGCGTGAACAAGCGCCGTAGGACTAAGACTGCCGTCTGAAGCTGTTGAATGGGTATGTAAATCAATCATTTCACAGAAGCCAAAACCGGAAATCGAACCAAAAACCCGTACATAGCAAGAACCTTCCTGTACACTCGCAGTAAACCTCCCTGTTTCCTACGCATGAGTAGAAAGCATACTGGAGATATTGTCAAGCGTCGGCCTTGCCTAAGAACCGAAATCCAGCCAAAATCAGGCCGCTGATGCCAAAAGTCGCCCACGCATAGACTTCTGGTATCGCCCGTCATCCCACTTTACCTTTCTTTTAGATTTCTCTATACTATTTGTATAGATTATTTTATAAACAAGGAAGATATAATGAAACAAGCTACTTTTGTTATGCTTTTGCTTGTCGGTATCAATGCTGCGGCATTTTCTCTTCAGGAAGCATGGCTGTCGACGGGTTTTGAATTCGGTAATTCCTTTGAGAATAGTCCTGATGAAGGAAGCGTATATACAGGAGCGCCCGGATTTAATCTTAATCTCTATGGTTTCCAAGATAGAAAAAATATAGGCGCATTTGCTCATTATTCTTTTCTGTTTCCTGTGATTTCCAGCCGGAATGGAGACCTTGAAGATTATGATTTTCAGTTTCAACTCATATTAGGGCCTGGTTTTCGGTTTCATATCACTGAAGATTTGAAATTGCGATGCGGTATAGGGTTTGATTTTATGTACATCTATGCGATCTATAACCAAAAAGACGCAACAGGGAATACGATAGATTTCCTAAGAGTGGCATCTCATTTTGGTATTGGTGGTGATATAGGGATCAAATATGATATTACTGATTCTTTCTATATAAATGGAGGTATAACATTATCGTATACTGTGAAAAAATATATGTACGTCTATTCGTGGCAGGAAACTTCAAATGATGAAAGAACCCAGACACGAATTGAGTACAATAATATAACAGGATACTCAATGTTTGACATAAAGCCTTACCTTGGCATAGGGTTTAATTCCTACCAGGAAAAAGCTGTTTGGGGAAAACCAAAATAATAAAACAGTTGTGGGACTGCCTGCCGTGCAAAGGTCTGTACAGATTCAAGGTTGAGATTGCGCACGGTCAGGCGGTCGGAAACAAGGCGGCACGTGATAAGCTGTCGAGACACTTGGCTTATACGCTTAACAAAACAACCATACTGCGCGGCTTTACAAGGTAAATGTCTGGATAGGGCAAAGGCTTCTCTGTTTTGGGAAGACAGATGTCATCCGGCGAGGGAAGAGCCGTGTCAATAGCGCGAAACCACTTCTTACCTTCAGGCGCTTTGCAGATGGTGAAGGGAACCTCCCTTAAACCAGCATTAAACATAATGTAAAAATCATTGTCGTCACGATCAGCCAGAATGTCGGCTTTACTGCCATCCATGCGGAGCGCCAGACACTCATTGATCTCGTTCCAGTCAGGGGTGTTGCCCTTTGCATCAAACCAACTGATGTCAGGTATGGCGTTGTAGTTATCACGACCAGTGTAAAATTCAGGCCGCATGAAACCGTGATGACGCAGGCGAAACGCTATGGCCTCTTTGACAAAGCGGAAAAGCCCTGCATAGGTCTTGAGACGCGACCAGTCATACCAAGAAGTCTCGTTGTCTTGACAGTAGGCATTGTTGTTACCGTTCTGGGTACGGGCAAACTCGTCGCCTCCAAGCAGCATCGGCGTTCCTTGAGAAATCATCATAGTGCCAATGAAATCCTTTAAGAGGCGCTCGCGGATTGTTTCTATTGCAGGATTCTGGGAATGGCCTTCAAAGCCGTTGCTTGCACTGTTGTTATTATCACTGCCGTCGGTATTGTTCCAGCCGTTCTCCTCGTTGTGCTTAGTGGAGTAGGAGACAAGGTCTTTTAAGGTGAAACCGTCGTGGCTCGTGATGAAGTTAATCGAGTGAAACGGTTTCCTGCCATCGCGTAGGTAGAGGTCTGCGCTGCCGGATATCCGCGTGGCAAGGTGGCGCATCTGCTTAGCGTCGCCTCGCCAGAAACGCCGCACGTCGTCCCGGTAGCGATCATTCCACTCAGCCCAGCGTCCGCCGGGGAACCAGCCTACCTGATATGCACCACCCGCGTCCCAGGCTTCCGCAATGATTTTGGTGTGCCGCAGAACCGGGTCTTCGGCAATGCGTTCCAGTGTGGGCGGGTTTTCAAGAAGCTTGCCATACTGGTCGCGTCCAAGTATAGAGCCAAGATCAAAACGAAACCCGTCAACGTGCATCTCCATCACCCAGTAGCGAAGGCACTCGGTGATAAGGTCACGCACTACCGGATGATTACAGTTCACGGTATTACCACAGCCGGAGTAGTTCTTGTAGTAGCGCTTGTTCTCGTCAAGTATATAATAAATCGAGTTATCAAGTCCGCGGAATGAGAAGGTCGGCCCCATCTCATTGCCTTCGGCAGTATGGTTAAACACAATGTCTAGTATCACTTCAAGGCCAGCTTTGTGCAGTTCCCGTACCATCTCCTTGAACTCCCGCACTTGTGATCCCGGACTGCGATCAGAGGAGTAAGAGCCTTTAGGAGCAAAGAAGGCCACGGTTGAGTAACCCCAGTAGTTACGCAGACGCTCACCCGTGCGGGGGTTTTGGTGGAAATACTCGTTTTCATTGAACTCCTGAATAGGCAGGAACTCAAGGCTCGTAATGCCTAGGTCTTTGAAGAAGGGTATCTTCTCAATAACGCCCTGATAAGTGCCTGGGTGCGCCACGCCGGAAGAAGGATGGGCGGTCAGTCCCTTGACGTGGGTCTCGTATAGCACGCTGAAACGCAGGGGATAGTTGAGCGGCGTATCCCCTTGCCAGTCAAACGCATCATTAATAACCACACAGCGTGGCGAGGAGCGGAAGTTTTCCTGAAGAGAGAACGAAAGGTCGCGACCTGGGTCATCAGGGTTATAACCGGTACAGGCGCTCAGGTCCCAGTTATCAAAGCGCGTCAATGCCCGCGTGTATGGATCGATGAGTGCTTTGTGAGGATTAAACCGAAAGCCCCGTTCAGGGGCATACGGACCGTCCGCGAGGTAGAGATACAGCGTGCCGGCGTTGAGCCCGGCTATATAACAATGCCACACATCACCAGTGCGATTCTTTATGGGATCAAGCTTCAACTTTTGATACGCGCTGTCAGGAGCGTCTGATTCAAATAATAGTAGCGTGATTGAGTCAGCATTACGGGAAAACAGGGAGAAGTTCACCCCATTCTCGGTTAAGGTTGCGCCTGATGGAAGCGCTTTACCGGGTTCAACAACGAAGTTTCCAAAACTCATGCACGTATGGTATCATACTTGGGCGTGAGCGAATAGAGTAGTTTTTCATGTGGCGCAACTTTAGGAATAGTTAAATCGCTGCTCGTTCAAGCCGGTCGTTGATGGCATTTCCCAGTCCTACGCTGGGAACACGCTGAGCGTGAATGGCAGATGCGCCAGTATGGTCAATTTCATACAGAGTCTCGAAGAGCAAGGCAGCTGCAGTAGCCAGATTGCCGTGTTCGGAGAGCGTGTGGATGCAGCCCTGATTGCGACCCGGGTTTATGATGTGGCGATGCTGCAGCCAGAGGTCGCGGGTATTGCCGTCAAAGAAAAGCCAGGCTGACGCAGGTTCCCAGGGTAGTTCAAGCATTTCAGCGCGGCTATGGAGCATAAGACGGGTTCGGGGCGCATAGTGGCTTTTAAGCTGGCCTGGTGAAAGGGGCGTTGTTACAGCCGACGCGACACCCAGTTCCACTGCGCCGATAAGCGCCTCAATACGCTCACGCGGCATTCCGCCTGGGCGCAGAAGACGCGGTGTGTCTGAGACCAGTTCCAGTACGCTTGATTCAACGCCGATGCCACAGGGACCGCCGTCAAGGATAACCGCGACCTTTTCGCCAAGCTGTTCCCGTACATGCTCGGCACGTGTAGGGCTGAGGTAGCCAAAGGGGTTGGCACTGGGCGCGGCTATTGCGCCGCCTGCTGCCCGGATCAGTGCCAGCGCCACGTCGTGTTGAGGGAAGCGCAGCGCCACTGTTAAGAGGCCGCTTGTGGCAAGCTCAGGCACAGCGCGTTGTTTTGGCAGTATGAGTGTCAGAGGCCCAGGCCAGAGCGTCTGAGCAAGCGTGTCAAAACGGGCGCGTGCAGCCGCGTTCAGCAGACTCAGGTCAGCAATCTGTTCCACACTATCAAGGCTGGCAATGTGAATGATGAGTGGGTCAAAGCGCGGGCGTTGTTTTGCCTCAAACACCTTTGCCAGTGCATGTGTATTAAAGGCATCGGCGCCCAGTCCATAGACTGTTTCTGTAGGAAAGGCAGTCAGTTCACCGGCGCGTAATGCCTCTGCGCCGGCATGGAGCGCAGCGTCGTCAATAATCGAAAAGTACTGCATAAGACCCTATAACCAATGACGGCGCTTAAAAAAGATGATCATGCCAATAGCGATGAGTATCATCAGACCCCAGACTATAGGATAGGCGTTGGGATATTCGAGTTCGGGCATATTCATAAAGTTCATGCCATAGACTCCAACGATGAAGGTTAGGGGGATAAAAATAGTTGCAATGATAGTCAGCACTTGCATAATCTTGTTCATGCGGTTAGAAATTGACGCCAGGTGTACCTCCATTACCCCATCGAGCAATTCACGGAAGAGTTCTACGTTATCAAACACCTGCGTTGCGCTATCGTGCAGGTCTTTGAAGAAGGGTTCAAGTGGAGCAGCGATGAGTTCAGAATCAAGGTGCATGATTACGTTCAGCCCTTCGCGCAGGGGCCGGATAACCCGCCTGATTTCAAGGAGCGCCTGTTTCACCCGCTGTATGTCAGCCAGAAGCGTATTGTCGTTCTCGTCAAGGGCGCGGTCTTCAAAGACTTCGATAGCATTGCCCAGTCGGTCTAGCTCTAAAAAGTATTCATCAACCACCGCGTTTATGATTGCATAGACCGTGTAGGCCACGCCTGCGCGTCGAATTTTCCCCACGTTGTTCATGATACGCCGCCTGATTCCCTCGAACAGGTTACTTTGGCTTTCCTGAAAGGTGATCACCATATCAGTGGTGAGGATGAGGCTTATCTGATCCAGATCAAGTTTACCAGCTGCTTTGTCTATTCGGTGTTTCAGGGACTTAAACGTGATGAATAGATAGTTGTCGAATTCCTCAGCCTTAGGGCGTTGTTCAGCATCCAGGATATCCTCAACGGTTAAGGGGTGTATAGCGAAGGCTTCAACAAGTTTGCTTATGGCGGCGGCGTCTTTCAAGCCGCGAATGTTGATCCAGGAGAGTCCGGCACTGTTACGGTACTCCAAGAGTTCCTCAATTGTCGTGGCCTCGCGCTGCCATGCGCCGATGGGGTCATAGCCAATGATAGAAAGTTCCATAAGGTCTAAATTAACAGGAATGAGAAGTTCTGGCAAGGGATTTCGCGCCCACCTTGCCAAAAGGAGAGAACGCTCATGGTCAACAAGGTAAGAGATAGTACCTAATGAAGTACTGATGTATTCAATCAAGAAACATCAGTGCTTTCCTAGCTTAGGAGTGTACTCTTTCCTAATACTAGGAGCGTATCCTTTCCTAAGCTAGGAGCGTACCCTTTCCTAAGCTAGGAGTGTACCCTTTCCTAGTACTAGGAAAGCACCCTTTCCTAGTATTAGGAAAGCATCCTTTCCTAATACTAGGAGCGTACCCTTTCCTAGTACTAGGAAAGCACCCTTTCCTAAGCTAGGAGAGGATGCTTTCTTAATACTAGGAGCCTACCCTTTCCTAAGCTAGGAACGTACCCTTTTTTGACTTTGTGGTTATTATAACTTTGCTCTTATTAGTGCTAATCAACCGTTTCTGGTACAGTATACCAAGCTGTCTTTAACTTAATATCAACACAAGGTTTCCCATTCAATACGAGGTAACTTGTTAACTGAAAAAACTCTTTTAAGGTATTGCATGTTTCTCATTAGACTTGTATTATGTTTTAGAGAACAAAGCATTGCGCCATCAGTTGACGTCCCACTGTAGGCGCTGAGCTGCGCTCAAAACAATCATACAGGAGTGTTTATGAAACTGATTTTCTTAGGACCACCCGGAGCAGGTAAGGGTACTCTCGCGGCAAAAGCGGTGGACATCTGTAAGGTTCCCCACATCAGTACTGGCGCGATCTTCCGTGAAGCCATTGCCGCAAAAACTCCGCTCGGCTTGAAGGTTAAGGCCATCATCGATGCCGGTAAACTGGTTGATGATGACACGACCATTGCCCTCGTGCAGGAGCGCCTTGCTCAGGCTGACGCTCAAGCTGGCTACATCCTCGACGGCTTCCCCCGCACTATTCCGCAGGCAGAGGCTCTTGCCGGCTTCTCCACGGTGGATAAGGTCGTGAACTTCGACATTCCCGATAGTACCATACTGGAACGTCTGTCGGGTCGCCGCGTCTGCCGCACGTGTGGGGCTAACCACCACGTTGTGTTCAGTAAGCCAAAGCAGGATGGCGTTTGCGATGCCTGTGGTGGTGAACTCTACATCCGCGACGATGACAAAGCCGAAGCTATCCAGAAGCGCCTTGAGGTTTATCGCGTCCAAACTGCGCCGCTCATTGATTTCTACCGCGACAAGGGCGTGCTGATTGACGTTGACGCTCGTCCAGCTGTGGATGAAGTGGTGGCAAATTTCATGCGGGCGCTGGGCGTATGAGGGTAGTCGCGCCCATGAAGGGCGCGTGGATTGAAACAAGGTATTGACGGTTTTGCTTACCTATAGCTATATTACATTATAGATAAAAAAGTATCTATTTCAAATAAAGGAGGAACAAATATGAATTCGACTCTGTATGAAACAGTTGAAGACGTCGCTAGTCTTGAACGCGCCCTTACGCGGGTTCGGGAAGCACAGCGCATCTTTGCGGGCTTTACTCAGGAGCAGGTAGACAAAATCTTCTTTGCTGCTGCGGACGCTGCTAACCAGTCACGCATCACACTCGCCAAAATGGCTGTACAGGAAACCGGTATGGGCGTGATCGAGGATAAAGTCATCAAAAACCACTTCGCGGCTGAGTATATCTACAATGCTTACCGGAACACACAGACCTGCGGCGTCATTGAGGAAGACGCGGTGTATGGCATAAAGAAGATTGCCGAGCCTATCGGCGTGATCGCGGCAGTTATCCCCACGACTAATCCCACTTCCACTGCGATTTTCAAGGCGCTCCTTGCCCTGAAAACGCGCAACGGCATTATCTTCTCGCCGCACCCACGCGCAAAAGGCTGCACTAATGAGGCTGCGCGTATTGTGCTTGAGGCAGCGGTTGCTGCGGGCGCGCCGGATGGGATCATCGCCTGGATCGATGTGCCGGGACTTGAACTGACTAACCGTATAATGAAAGATGCGGATATCATCCTGGCAACAGGCGGCCCTGGCATGGTGAAGGCCGCCTATTCTTCGGGTAAGCCCGCTCTCGGCGTAGGTTCTGGGAATACGCCTGCCATCATCGATGATAGCGCGGATATACTCCTCGCGGTCAGTTCGATCATCCATTCCAAAACGTTTGACAACGGTATGATCTGTGCGTCCGAGCAGTCGGTCATCGTTCTTAACGATGTATACGATAGGGTGAAGCAGGAATTCGCCGCGCGTGGATGCTATTTCCTTTCTCCTGAAGAAACTGAAAAAGTCCGCAAGACCATCATTATAAACGGGGCGTTGAACGCGAAGATCGTTGGACAAAAAGCCGCGACCATCGCTCGACTCGCTGGCATTACGGTGTCAGACACTACCAAGATTCTCATTGGCGAAGTAGAGCGTGTTGACTTTGTCGAAGAGTTCGCCCACGAGAAGCTCTCCCCCGTGCTTGCCTTCTATCGTGCCACTGACTTTGAGGACGCGCTCAACAAGGCCGACTCCCTCGTGAAAGATGGTGGTTACGGGCATACTGCATCGGTGTATCTCAACGCGCATACTCAGCAGACAAAACTTGCCGCATTTAGTGAGCGCATGAAGACCTGCCGTATACTTGTGAATACGCCCTCGTCTCACGGCGGCATTGGCGATCTGTACAACTTCAAGCTGCCGCCTTCACTCACCTTGGGGTGTGGCACTTGGGGCGGTAACTCGGTGGGTGAAAACGTGGGGGTAAAGCATCTCATCAATATCAAGATCGTGGCGGAGCGGAGGAAAAACATGCTGTGGTTCAGAATGCCTGAAAAAGTCTATACCAAGAAAGGCTGTCTGCCTGTGGCTCTTAACGAACTCAAGGATGTCATGGGTAAGAAACGCGCCTTTGTTGTTACTGATTCCTTTCTTTATAAGAATGGTTATACCAAAGCAGTTACCGACAAACTTGACGAATTGGGTATAGTTTACTCGGTGTTCTTCAATGTAGCGCCTGATCCCACGCTGGCGTGCGCCCGTGAAGGCGCTGCGCTTATGACCCAGTTCGAGCCAGACGTGATCATCGCGCTTGGCGGGGGTTCGGCTATGGATGCGGGCAAAATTATGTGGGTACTCTACGAACACCCCGAAGCCAACTTCCAGGACATGGCAATGCGCTTTATCGACATCAGGAAGCGTGTCTACACGTTCCCGAAGATGGGCGAAAAAGCCTACTTCATTGCCATCCCCACCTCAGCCGGCACTGGAAGCGAAGTTACACCATTCGCTGTCATCACCGATGAAACGAGTGGCATCAAGTACCCGCTTGCCGACTATGAACTGCTGCCTGATATGGCAATCGTTGACGCAGACCTCATGATGAACGCGCCTAAAGGCTTGACGAGTGCCTCTGGCATTGATGCTCTTACCCACGCGCTTGAAGCCTACGCCTCAATGGTGGCCACGGATTATACTGACGCCTTGGCTTTACGCGCCATGCGCCTCATCTTCGATTACCTCCCGGCTGCATACAACAACGGCCCGAATGATCCGGTAGCCCGCGAGAAAATGGCGGATGCGGCAACCATCGCGGGCATGGCCTTTGCCAACGCCTTTCTCGGTGTCTGTCACTCCATGGCGCACAAGCTCGGCGCGTTCCACCACATCCCCCATGGCATTGCCAACGCGCTTCTCATTAGCGAAGTGCTTCATTTCAATGCCTGCGAAGTTCCGTCCAAGATGGGAACCTTCCCTCAGTACGACCACCCACATACTCTGCGCCGCTATGGTGAAGTCGCTGAGTTTCTGGGACTCAAGGGCAAGGACGACAAAGAAAAACTGGAATCGCTCATCAAGGCTGTTGAAAAGCTGAAAGACACGATAGGCATCAAGAAAACCATCAAGGACTATGGCATTGACGAGCAGAACTTCCTTGAACGCCTTGATGATATGAGCGAGAAGGCTTTTGACGATCAATGTACCGGTACAAACCCCCGTTACCCCCTGATCGCTGAAATCAAACAGATGTATCTCAACGCCTACTATGGCAGAGATAGCGAAGCGGCAAGCAAGTTGTTACAAGGAGCGGCTGTATGAGTTACAACCTTAACAATCTCATTGCAGAGAGACCAAACAAAAAAATCTATCGCGATGGCGACAAGACCATAAAAGTCTTCAATGAAGATTTTTCAGCGGCCAATGTGTTGAACGAGGCGCTGAATCTCGCGTATGTCGGCGAGACCGGCTTAGCGGTCCCGCATCTGATCGAAGTAAGCAGAATCAATGGCACATGGACACTTGTCGTTGAGTACATTGAGGGAACAACGCTTTATGAGTTTATGAAGCAGAACCCGGATAAAACCGCTGAGTACCTGGAACGTTTCGTTGAGATTCAAATCAATACTCAGGGCTTCTCAGCCCCGGGCTTGAAACGCCACAAAGAGAAGATGCACACCAAGATACGCCAGAGCGGTCTTGATGCCACTCAGCGTTATGAATTGCACACCCGCCTGGACAGCCTGCCTGACCTCGACCAGCTCTGTCACGGTGACTTTAACCCCAGCAACATTGTGATCACGGACAAGGACGAGGCATACACCATTGATTGGGCGCACGCCACTCAGGGCGATCCAGCGGCGGGCGCGGCGCGTACCTTTCTGCTCTTCACTCTCCAAGGTCGCGGCGATCTTGCCAAGCAGTACCTTTCCTTGTTCTGCAAGAAGACCGACACCGCCCGTCAGCATGTGGAGAAGTGGATACCAATAGTGTCTGCTTCCCAACTTGTGAAAGGCAAACTAGAAGAGCGCGACATTCTGCTCAAGTGGGCGACTGTCGTGGACTACGAATAGGTCCATAGCGTGGGAGTGTCTGGAGGTGTCTGGCACTAAACGCTTGTGATCGGTGTGACACCATAACCCACCGTGATAAAAGTGGCTTGTCGTGTTTCATGTGGTGGCTTAGTATTAAGCAAATAGGAGTTTGTAGTGAAGCTCTTTATTTCCAGTGATATGGAAGGAACGTGTGGGATCACACATTGGGACGAGACCGATTACGACAAGGGTGGGCGCTGGTATGACTACTTTCGGGAGCAAATGACACGAGAAGTGGCGGCGGCGTGTATGGGCGCGACAGAGGGCGGCGCGGATAAAATACTTGTGAAAGACGCACATGATACCGCCCGTAACATCATTCCCACGGAACTGCCGCGTGGAGTGCGACTGGGGCGGGAATGGAGCGGTGGGCTGTATTCCATGGTTGACGGCTTGCAGGAGGGCTTCGACGCATTGGCGTTCACTGGCTACCACTCGCCGGCGTATGCCAACGGCAATCCGCTGGCGCATACCATGAACACCAGTATCGACGAGATTACGATTAACGGCGTCAGGACCAGTGAGTTCCTCATATTCAGTTATGCGGCAGGGAGCCTCGGCGTGCCGGTGATCTTCCTCAGTGGTGATGCGGCACTCTGTGAATTCGCCCGCGGTTTTATACCGGGCATAAGGACCGTGGCTACTAACGAAGGATATGGCGCGGCGGTTATCAGTATACACCCCAATGACGCTGTTGCTTATATAAAAGAAGAGATGTGTTTAGCGGTGAAGAAGTTCATCAGCGACGGCATGAAAACCTGCGCTGTACCTATGCCGAACAGCTTCGATGTACGCGTGCGCTACTCCACGCACAAGAAGGCGTTTCGGAACAGCCTGTATCCTATGGCTTTCGCCATTGACGAAAAGACTATTGGCTTCTCAGCTACGGACTACCGTGAGGTACTGCGTTTCTTCAAGTTTGTGCTGTAAGCCGGATGCCTAGCGAATGAGCATGGCGTCTCCATAGCTAAAGAAACGGTAGCCGTTACGCACCGCCTCGGCATAGCTCTCAAGGATCATATCACGGCCTGCGAAAGCAGAAACCAGCATGAGCAAGGAGGATTGCGGTGTGTGGAAGTTTGTGAACAGGGCGTCAACAGCCTTAAACCGATAACCCGGATAGATGAAGATCGAGGTTGCGCCTTCTCCAGCCTGAAGATGGCCATACCCATCGCTGGCAGTGCCAGACACCCACGCGGACTCAAGCACGCGCAGGCTTGTCGTTCCAATTGCCACAAGTGGACGCCCTTCCTGTTGTGCGCAGCTGATCTGTCGTGCGGTGTTTTCTTCTATAGAATAGGCTTCTTCGTGCATACGATGTTCCTCGACGTATTCGCTACGTACCGGCAGGAATGTCCCCAGGCCAACATGCAAGGTAACAAAGGCGGTCTCAACACCGCGTTCATGGAGAGCGTCGAGGAGCGCTGTGGTAAAGTGCAGACCCGCAGTGGGCGCGGCGGCTGAACCAATGTGCCGGGCGTATATAGTCTGGTAACGCTCGCTGTCGGCGGAACTGTCTTCGCGCTTGATGTAGGGCGGCAAAGGGACATGCCCATAGCGGTCAAGCCATTGTTCATCAATAGGTTTATCAAAACGGAGTAGACGTGGTTCGGCGCTATCATTGGCAATGATTTCAGCCTCACGGGTATCGGCAACAGTGGCAGCGGTAAACACATAGCTCCCATGTCGTCGCTTGGCGCGTTGAACAAGAACCTGCCACGTATGCGGGTCAATGGCCTTGATAAGGAGAAACTCAACCCGTGCGCTGGTTTCTTTTGAGACAGCAAAAACCCGTGCCTTGCGTACCCGCGAATCGTTGAACACGAGGAGAGAACGCGGGTCAAGCAATTTGGGTAAATCGCTTACACTATGGTGAGCGCGTGCGCCTGTTACGCGGTCAAGGGTCATAAGCCTGCTCTGCCCACGGGTTTCTGGCGGAGTCTGGGCGATTAGTGCCTCTGGCAGGTCAAAATAAAAGTCCACTGTTTTCATTTTTATTAAAAAAATCTCCCTGTTGCCGATACAGATTAAGATGACGATATGCAAGCTCGGTAACCAGTCTACCTCGCGGTGTGCGCTGTAACAAACCTGCCTGAATCAGGTATGGCTCGTAATAATCTTCGAGGGTATCAACCACCTCACCGACGCTGATAGCGAGGGTTTCCGCACCGACCGGCCCGCCGTTGTAGCGCTCAATGATGACGCGCAGTATCTCGCGATCCTGCTGTTCAAGCCCCAGCGCGTCGATCTCCAGGCGTTTCAGCCCTTCTTGTACTACCTCAGTAGTGATGGACTCTTGTCCCATAAACAAGGCGAAATCACGCATCCGGCGTAGTAAAAGGTTGGCTACACGCGGTGTGCCTCGGGACGATGCAGCAAGCAGGGTAGCGGCATCGTTGTCTATCCTTGTCTTGAGTATGCCAGCGGAACGACGCAGTATGGCCTCCATATCAGCTTGTTCGTAGAATGAGAAGCGACAGTTTATCCCAAAACGGTCGATGAGCGGGCTTGAGACATTGCCTGCTTTTGTGGTCGCGCCAATGAGCGTGAACGGCGGTATCGAGATACGCAAGGTACGGGCGCTCGCTCCCTGACCGATGATCCAGTCAAGCTCATAGTCTTCCATCGCTATATACAACATTTCTTCAATAGCGGGCTTCAGACGGTGTATCTCATCAATAAAGAACACCGTTTTTTCGGTAACGGTTGTGAGAATACCGGCCAGGTCTTTGGGCTTATCCAGTGCTGGCGCCGAAGTTTGCTTAAAATCGACATTCAACTCATGCGCCACCACTTGGGCAAGCGTGGTTTTTCCCAATCCGGGCGGGCCATTGAGGAAGAGGTGGTCCAGACTTTCGCCACGCTGTTTAGCCGCATTTATAAAAATAGCGAGATTTTTCTTGAGCTTTGCCTGCCCCAGAAAATCTTTGAGCGACTGGGGACGGAGCGGCATATCTATATCCCGCTCCTCAGGCGCAAGAGGATGCTCAGAATGTACAATACCTGTCTCCGGCACAAGTGCTGGAACTGTTTGCGCTAAAGACGCGGCGGTGTCAGACACCGGCTTTCGTTTTGCCATAGCTCATCATAGCCGGTATTCTCTATCATCTCAAGTATTGGCGCGACAGTGCCAGAGACCTAAACGAGTAGACTGAGTGAACTAAAAGGGCGGATATAAACGGCGCAGCTTTATCCAGGCATATTCTGTCGTAAACCGCCACGTAACCGTTTTCCCGTTTGTATCGCGGTCAAATTGCCATGCCTCAAGCTCTCTTGAGAGATCCTCCTGGGTCTCTATCCGGCCGTCTAAACAGTGGCTACTCATCGCGCTCAATGCTATCTCCGCTCGGTCAAGCCAACTACCCTGTTTGGGCGTATAGCGTATGTCTAGCTCGTGGGCTATCTCAAACGCTTCCCACACAGGGAAGCTTCAAGGCGCCTCTTTCCATTTATGCGGCAGCAGATGGACTATATCACCCTATGACTCGCCTTCACATCACCTCCACCGAGAACAAACGTTGGAGACACAACCACAACAGTCTCAGCAAGAGAGCGTTGGTACTGTGATCACGCCGCCAATGATATGCCCATAGTCAACACTCGGCCATTGCCGTTTGCCAAGCACCCAGAATAGGTGCGCGCCAAAAGAATCACGCCAGTAACAGAAGCCATGATGCCAGAAAACACATACATAAACAAGCGTATCTGTTTGATGTTGATGCCTGCTTTGATAATCTCCACAAGCTGCTGTCCCGCCATAGTCAGTTTTGCTATATGCTCATCAGCACGGCGCTTAATCCCGAATGAATCAAGCATGGCTTGCGTTTCATTCAGCATCTCTATGGCATTAATAAAGCCGTTTTTTATTTTTTCATTCCTCCAAAAGACATGTTCTGCATACACGCCACAGACAATGCTGATGCTAGTAGCCCTGACCGCATCCTCAAAACCACGCTGCCTTACCGTTACCAACTCCGCATCCGGATTGTTAAACATGATGACTGTACCACTTTGAACAATATTCTTAACCTTGTGGTATCGCATTATGCATATCTAATGCCTCCTTTTTGGCGAATATATCATATGGATGAAAGAGAGCTTGTCAAGTGAAAACGTATCTGAGACGATTAACATGATGAAGCCATGAGCAGCGCGAGCCTGTCTTTGCTGACGACAGGCACCAGTCTGACGGATCATCAAGCAGAGGTTTGACCAGATCCGTGCTTGACGTATCAATACTATATTGTTTATACTTAAAACAGTTTAGAGATTAAACAGTTTCAGAGGAGAACGTTCTAAACACCAGGAGTGCGCGCACTTCGCTTAATGGAGGAAGAATACATGGACGAACAGCTTAAAAAAGAACTAATGGAAACCTTCTTACGATTCAAACGAATAAAGATTTCTATTCTCCACAAGAACAGTGGCAGTAAGCATGACCTCAATGTCATAGAAACAGTGCTATTAAAAAAAATTAGCGAGGGCAGCATCGACCGGTTCAGCGATCTTGAAGAAGATTTTCACGTCTCAAAATCCGCCGTTTCCCAGACATTAGGCGCATTAGAGGAAAAGGGCTATATTACCCGCGAACTGGATAACACCAACCGGCGCAAGCGGCTCCTCAGCCTTACCGCAAAAGGCCGCAAAACAGTTGCTGCAATAGATACAAAAGTAGAAGCCTATTTTGCCAGCATCATTCAGCGCTTCGGTGAAAACGACACACGCCTCCTTATAAGCCTCTTTAACCGTTTTGCTAAAATTGTAGAAGAAACTAATGAACTTTAACACAAAAAAGGAGATAAACGTGAAAAAGTATACAGGCATTGAACTCATGGAAACCGCCCCAGTCGGAGCGGCTATTATTCGCCTTGCTTTGCCTATGGTCGCGGCTATGCTCGCTCAGGCAATTTACAACATGACCGACATGTTCTTTATCGGCCAAACCGGAGACCCTAACATGGTGGCAGCGGTCTCACTCGCATTCCCTCTGTTCATGCTCTCACAAGCAGTGGGCAACATATTCGCCACAGGCGGGTCCAGTTATATTTCCCGTATGCTCGGCGCAAAACACATCGACACGGCACGGTATACATCCTCCGTGTCTTTTTACGCCTCCATTGGCACGGGGCTTTTTTTGGCAGTCATACTGCTGATTTTCCAAACACCAGTACTCAGGCTCATCGGCACAAGCGACGCAACATTTGCCTACACAGCAGATTACTTCTCCGTGATAAATAGCTTCATACCTATAGCAGTGGCAGGAACCGTGTTAAGCGGCCAGATGAGGAGCGAAGGCGCCACTAACAAGGCAATGATAACTATGCTCATCGGTATTGTGCTGAACATCGTGCTTGACCCCATCCTGATTTTGCTGCTTCACATGGGAACAGCAGGGGCAGCATGGGCAACAGTCGCAGGACAGGCCGCCTCATTTATCTACGCTCTACGCTACTTCCTCTCGAAAAAAACAGTACTTTCAGTCAAACCCGCAGATTGCAAACCAAATAAAACAATACTGTTTCAAATCCTGTCCATCGGCCTCCCCGCAGGACTGAGTAACATCATCATGAGCGTTTCAAATATACTGGGAAACCGCATAGCAGCAAGCTATGGCGACTTCGTAGTTGCTGGGATCGGTGTCCAAATGCGGATCGCCAGCTTGTGTTTCATGCTCGTCTTTGCACTCGTACAGGGCTATCAGCCCTTTGCCGGGTTTAATTACGGCGCAAAAAACTACACACGGCTCCGCAAAGGCTTCAAACTCACGATGCTATACGCAACAGTGGTCTGTATAGCCGGAAGCATCATCCTCCGCCTGCTGGGTGATGCGTTTATCAAGGTCTTTATCAATGATAACTCCACCGTTGAGGCTGGACGGGCAATAATGCATACGTTTGTGTGGGGACTGCCGTTTATTGGCTCCCAGATAACGCTCATGGTATCGTTTCAGTCATTCGGTAAGTCTGTTCAGGCCATGATCATCACCTTAGGGCGGCAACTTTTGTTCTATGTTCCCTTGCTTTACCTGCTGAATTACTTTTTCGCCTTCAATGGTTTTATCTGGGCGCAGCCCGCCGCTGATATACTCACCACAGGTATTGCTATTGCATTGAGCCGTCCGTTGTTCCGTATTATGAGGGGCGAGAAGATACACACCGTTTCTGCCTAAATCCACTCAAGCCTCAGTGCGAATCTCCGATACTGGTAGGTATGGACAGAGCACAACACGAGGAGTGTCGCGCTAAACGAGGCTTTTAACATGGTTTTTCTGTATTAAAGAAAAATAGTGTCAAAAGTCTTTTTTATACTCAAAAATAAGAGGTATAGTAGTATGGGTTTATTAGAAATTGTGTTAATCGCTATAGGGCTGTCAATGGATGCATTCGCCGTATCAATTACATTAGGGCTATCCGCAAAAAAACCAACCGTAAAGCTCATGCTAATTCCCGGTGCATATTTCGGATTCTTTCAAGCCCTTATGCCGCTGATCGGCTATGGCGCAGGCACTTATTTTGCAAACAAAATCCAAAACCTGGATCACTGGATCGCATTCGCCCTGCTCGGAATCATCGGCGGAAAAATGATAAAAGAAAGTTTCGACAAAGAAAAAGATGATGAAAAAACACATAAAAACACCTTGGGATTGGTAAAAATGCTGGTGTTAGCCATCGCAACTAGCATTGACGCACTGGCCGTCGGTATCACATTCGCTTTCTTTACGGTTAATATATATAGGGCAATACTCATAACCGGCGCAATAACCTTCGGTATATCTATCTGCGGCGTACTCATCGGCACGGTATTCGGCGCAAAATTCAAATCAAAAGCAGCGTTTATCGGCGGAGCAGTCCTCATCATCATCGGAATAAAAATCGTGACTGAGCATATATTCTTTCAATAAAAAATATGCTCAATCCATTGAACTGCCTTCGCTTAATCGATCAGCGGACTCCTCGATGTATTAAACGCTATCTCGTATGTGCCGTCACCAGAACTGCTGCGGGGCCACACCTTGAGATAGTACACCTCGCCCTTCTTAATGAGTAAGCTGGCACTGTCGTTATTTTGATTAAAAGTATAAGGGCCTCCCAGGGACATGCCGTTGCTTTCATACACTTGGACGTGCAAATTTCGCAGCGTGCCAAACACAACGTGTATATACTGCCTGTCCGCGGTCGCCGTAAATTGATACCAATGCTCCGCGCCCATAGCAAGTTCATTCCGCGTCCATGTATTAGCATAGAGCGTTATCGCAGAAGCCATCTCCCCCGCCATATCAGGTGTTATCTTCGTTGAGTCAGCAAACGCTATCTTGTAGGCTCCGCTGTCAGAAGCCGACACCTTGAAATAATACTTTTTGCCCTTGGTAACGGACAGCGCATCGTAAGTCGTTAAACCTTGAGCATATTTGTATGAAACTCCCATCTTATCGCCGGCGCTGTCATACAGCTGGACATACAGCGCACTCACCGTGCCGTATACAACGTGTATATACTGGGCATTTGTCGTTGCAGTGAACTCATACCAACACGCCTCGCCTGTACGGAGTTCACCAGATTTCCATGTGTTGAGAGTAAGCGCGATTGCGTACTCCATACTTGAGCCATCGACAATGAACATCGCATCGCAGCCCGCAAGCATAAGCGCCAACAAGCCGCTCACGATTACCCCCGCAAACCTGCGCTTCGCGCCTTGAAAACCCGCCACGTTTTTCTTCGTTAAAAAACACTTCCACCCATCACACGCGCCCATGCCCGTTATTCCCTCTCTCTTTTTTAAATTATCTCCCTACAGATGAAAGCTATAGAACATGCCGATTTCAGGCATTATCACCACTGCTCTGTACAAAGAGTCTGCCCCCACATGGTTAATATAAAAATTGACGGTTATAGCAACGCCGCTCACATTCACCCGCGCATAAGGAATAAGGCTTATACCCCAGTAATCCATAGTAGTCTGAGTAACCACCGTGCCAATAGGGACATCAGCCTGCATACCAACGCTAACCGGAATATGGTTAAAGTCATATTCCATCCCCACGCGCACTTTTCTAAAAAAGCTGCTGGGCTGATAGGCATTGGTGTTAATAAAAAAATACGACGATGCCCAGAATGAAAGACCCGTATATAAGCCCAACTCCACGCTCGCGTACAAATCATTGATCCAAAGCCCATACGAGTATGTTTTTGTTTTTTTATCATAGTCCGCGCCCTCAGCAAAGCCCATATTACTCGTCCCTAATATAAACCACCAAGAGCCAATCAAAGCATCTAACCGGTACTGGATAAGCGGGTTGAATATAAACGTCGGTCCAATCTGCACTGAGGTATGTTCTTCGTCGCCATAATCATCTTCGTCCCCCTCTTCCATTATGTTGTGGTAGCCGCTGAATCGATAAAAAAAGTCGTAGTTATTCGTCAGGTGAAACACCGGCATAAGCTGCACGGACAAACGCAGAACACCCGGACCCATAGGCAGAAACCAGGAAGGCGTAAATCTGAGGTAAAGAAAATCCCGGACAGAGGAAACGTCGCGGACATTGTACCAGTTTGCCGTGTCGCCGGTGTTAATGCCACTGTAATGATTCAATAGAATATTCAGAGAAAAAGTGTCGGTAAAAGCCCTAGTAAAGGCAATAGAAGCATCGATTCCGAGCCTAAGGTCTCCGTCATTAGCGCCTGTGGGGTTATAAAAAGAAAACCAGCTGCCGAGTTCCAAGTCGCCAATATTCCTCGTTTTCACGGTGGTGTCATCGCGCGTGGGATACGCAGGATCATACATCCTTGCAATAAAACCCGGTAATGGCACGTTACTATCGCTTTCCTCGCCGGAGGAAGCATCCGTAAAAATAGGGTCATGCCGGTCAATAGCATAAAAAACCTGCGCCTCAATGCGGACTGTTTCAACATTGACCGACTTAATCATAAAAGAGAGCGTATCGCCTATGCTTCTCAATGACCCGTATATGATAACCTGTGCGCCCCACTGTTTGCCTATTTTTATCATATAGTCATCGTCCACATCTCCAGAAAGCTGCAGAGCGATTTCATTACGGATTAAATCAGGGCGTTTACGCTCGATCACGGTTAGCTTATTATTATTCACGAATTCGCCGGACAACTTATCAATAATATAGTCCGACAAGGTTTCAGAATCTGAAGAGAATTCCAGAATTGCCACCCTTGTTGCAGCAGGGACGCGACCTTCGATTGACCTTGCGGACTGGGCAATAGCATTATTCAGGTACAGAGGCATTGATTCCTGTGCGTGAACATTGTCCACACACAGGATCATAAAGACAAGTGCAATGACCGTTGTTTCTGAGTATAGGTTTTTCGGTATCTTCACGTGATCAGCGCCATAACGCACATAAAACTCCTTCTGCTCGGCACACGGTATTTCACCATAGGGTTTTCGCACTCAATAGCTATTTCAGGGGATGACAATAGACTGGATTTCGCTCCATGGCCCCATTTCTCCCTTTTTATTTTGCCATAGTGCAGCTCCTGAAAGCACTTTTCCTTGTGTATCAGGGGGCAGTTCAAGTATCCATGGAGAATGAGTCATCAAAGCTGTTTTCAGCAGCACATCGTAATCAGTAACCAGGGTATCTGCCACTGTGTAGAAAAACACTGCCCCGCTATACCCATACGGTACAGCACGGCCTGCGCTTCCCTGATCCTTGAAGTCAATCTGGATGCGCATAATGTCAATCACCTTGAAGTTAAATTCAGGGCGGGACTGAGGCTTAGGGATGGGTGTACGCACATCGTCATGAACCGTAATCCCCAAGAGCTTCTGCTGAGACTGACTTACCGCCGGGTTCCATGCCAGATGCTGTTTAACGAAGAGCCTGATCGCCTGCATAAGTGCTTTTTTGGCGATATTTTTCTCCGAGACATCGACCTTACCTCGGTTACCTGATCGCGCAGCAGTCAGCCTAGTCTCGTAAGTGGTGAACAAGCCTTGCAGCACGGTTACATCCGCTTCGAGTATGCCCCATGCTGCAAAGTTAGCCAAGAGTATGGTGATGAAATTGCGAACCCAAGCAAGAAACGCTTCGTCTGCTTGTGGTATAAAATCATGACCTTTCATATAAACTCCTTATATATAAAATATAGAGAACCTGTTTTGATGCCTCAAAGAGGCTGCAAGCGTGTTTGTGGTGATTCCCACGAACTTTGCGGGGATTCCCACAGACTTCGCGGGAACTCCCACAGACTTTGCGGGGATTCCCACGAAGTTCGCGGGAACTCCCACAGACTTTGCGGGGATTCCCACAGACTTCGTGGGAACTCCCACGAACTTTGCGGGGATTCCCACGAAGTTCGCGGGAACTCCCACAGACTTTGCGGGAATTCCCACGAAGTTCGCGGGGATTCCCACAGACTTCGTGGGAATCACCACAGAGTCGCTCAAGAGCGCCATGAAGAGGTTCGGGAAGCCCGTAGAAGAGTAGGGATACTCATCATAAGCCTTTCTTATGGAATGAGTTAGTCTCACACCAAGGGTGAATGGTGTTGTTATGGCAGTGTTAAGCGACGCTGCGTGGTGTGTTAGCTTTTCAAAGCCTGTTGTCTTCATAGTGTCTAGTATAGAACAGATTATAGATTTTGTCAATAGTATTACATAAAAATTTACCCATTTTTTCATGAGCAGCCATGATTCTGGCGGCAGCATAGAAGACGTGGCAGGGGCGATATGGCACGAGAAAGGGGCTGGGGTTTAGTCAGTATGTCCTTGATAGTTGCCCATGCTGCTGGGTTTGCCCCATAGTCTTGTACACGCGCTTCAACGAGGGCTAGCTCTTCCTGATCCGCTGGCTCAATGGCTGGTTTTCAGTATTGCTCTGTTATGCACGCTGCCACTGGAACCATTGCACGGATAAACTGAACCGGCATGGCGCCTATCATGCCATGAAGCGCTTTCCTTAGCTGAGCTGGGGGTTTTGCATTCAAACCGCCGCGTGTTTTTAGTGGGCGTCCTGATCGTCTATATAATAATTTTTTGCCTGCGCAGTGAACATTTCACAGTACTTACCTTTCAGCGCCATCAGTTCTTGATGACTGCCTGCTTCAATGACTGCGCCTTTATCTATCATATATATCATATCAGCCATGCGGACTGTTGACAAGCGGTGAGAAATAAAAATAACGGTTTTACCATTGGCAATGTTCTGTATTTTTTGATTGATTTCATACTCGGCCATTGGATCGAGGGCGCTTGAAGGCTCGTCCAGAATCAAAATGTCGCGGTTGTCTACAAACGCACGGGCAATGGCGATTTTCTGTTCCTCACCGCCTGAAAGCAGAATTCCGTCACTATCAAATTCACGGGAAAGCGCAGTGTGAACGCCCTTCTCAAGTCCTGCGATTTTGTCATAAACACCTGCATAATCCAGGGCTTCAATAATGCGCTCTTCCTGTTCTTTGGAGCGGAACTCTTCCAGAAGCACATTTTCCCCCACAGTCATGGCGTAACTTTTGTAGTTCTGAAAAATCACACCGAATTTATTCCGCAGGGAAGCCACGTCAATAGCTCGATAATCAAGAGAATTCAGAGCGATGGTTCCGGCAACTGGATCATAAAGACGCAGGAGCAGTTTTACGATGGTTGATTTACCCGCGCCATTATAGCCGACAATCGCGGTTTTTGAGCCATGCCTGATTTCCATGCTGAGGTTTTTGAGTGTTGGCTCTTGTTTGCCGGGGTAGGCAAAGGTTATATTTTTGAGCGTCAGGGTATTATTTGCTGCCATTGAAGCAGGAAGATTCCGGGTAGAAACGATTGTTGACTTGTACTCGATAACCGAGCGCAGGTTTTCGATATACATACTGTTTTGCCGCAGCGCAGGGATTTTCCCGAACAGGGAAAACATATTGCCGACTATTTCATTGGAAGCGTTCAGGAGCGCGGCAAAATCGCCGATGGTGAGTGCGCCCTTTGCAATCTGCACAGCGGAAAATGCCATGACCCCTGTCATGGTTCCAAAACCAACCACAGGCAATGCGCTGTCAAACACGATAAACACTGGGCAATATTTTTTGACAATCCCCAGGTATGTATCCATAGCACTGTTGAATTTGCGCTTCATAAGGGGGCCAAGTTTCCCCATGCGGAGTTCTTGCGCGTATTGCTGGTTATAAAAGATTCCTTTTGCGTAATTGCACTCTCGTCTTGGTCGGGTAAAATCCATCTGCCGTTTATAATCAATGGGATCGCGCACGATATTGAGGAGCGTTTGGAGCGCAACTGAGGCTGCAGCAATGGCAATAACAAGGGGGTTGAGGGTTATAGCAATAGATATGACTGTAACAAGGGAAACGAGGGAAGAGAGTATTCCCACGATTGAATCAAGGACAGCGTCTGCGCGGTTTTCAGCTTCGTCGAGCGCCCGCACATATTTGTCGTAAAAAGCCGCGTCATCGAAACAGGCAATGTCAATGCTGAGGATTTTGGTGAGCAGCTCGTCTTGGACGCCTTTTTTCACCCTGACCCGCGCTTTGGAGCTGCTGCCTGTGATAAAGGCGTTAATAAGCGCTGCAACCGTGGAGGCGATAAAGGCGATTGCTATGATGCTGAGTATATAGGAGAGCGGCTTGCCATCGGCAATGCCGTCAATGGAAAACTTCATGCAGATAATAAATACAAAGGGCTGTACTGGGGCTAGAAGGATGGTAAAAAATCGGGCTAGTACATTGCCCTTGGCGTATTTCCACATATAACGAAGCATAAAAAGATTATTCTGGAGTATTCGTTTCATTTTTTGTTTTTCCTATTGAGCAGCATTCCAATACTGCATAAGTTCTCCATAGAGAACCAAAAAGTTTTCGCTATGGGTTAAGAGGTACGGAGATGTGTATGTGCCGGAACGGTACACGCCGTCAAAGCGGTTTTTATGAACAAAGCCTTCACAAAGGTGGTCGGCTATTGGCACGCCGATATGGATATAGAGCTGGTCATTGGTCGGGGGCTTTTCCCTGTCCAGAATACTCACGGGGGAACCGGCTGAGAGGCCGATGTTTTTGCCGTCTTCAAAAAAATGATTTTTCATGCAGCGTATTTCAAGCCCCAGTTTTTCGCAGTAGGGCTTACATTCATGATACAGCGCCTCTTCCCAGAAATTAAAAACCATTGCGGCTCTGACTTGCGGCGCAATAGGGTTGTGGTCAATAATTTTCCCCAGAATTGCGGTTTTTTGTATGGCCTGATCCATGAATTGGTTATTGTCTCCTTTGGTTATAACCAGTTCGCCGTGTATAGCCCTCATTCTATGAACAACAAGCCGTGTTCCTGATTCATAGAGCACAATATCATCGACATGATAGTCTGGGCAGGCGGCTATTTTAACGGTGTCGCCGTGAAAATAGCGCGGCTCCATAGAGTTGCCGTTTATAGTAAAATTAAATGCCCCGTGTGAGAGCATTTTTTTGATGAACCTGGGGTTTACGTTATTCAAGGCGTTTCTTCCCGGAGCAGAAACCCCTTGTCGAGCAGCAGGGTGATATACGCTTCAGCGTCCTTGCGGATGGTCTGGAGGGGAATTGCGCTGCCTGCATGGGAGACAACAAAGGCCGCGTATTTGTCGATGTCTTTGTTGTCTTGCAAAAAGCCCAGGAGCAGGGCCGCGGTTTCATTCAGGTGAAACAAATTGCCGTTTTCCGAGTCAATGAGATATTTTTTGCCTGTTTCGTTGTCAGTCTCAAAAAATACCGTGTCATTTAATCTAAACATACGAGTTCTCCTTAATAGGGGGAAGCTCCGCATATAAGCGTCGAGCTTATCGGCGGTGAGCTTATATGCGGGGTAAAAAATCATCCCGCGTGTGCTGTTATTTTACGACTGTCCCGATTACGCGGGCAAAAATAGCGTCAGCTGTTTCATAGCCCCGTATCGTTATATCTATAGCACGAGTGCCGCCACGTTTTGCGATTTCTTTTTTTATCGCGTCTCTAATTGCCGGATCCTGTGCGCCAAAACTCCGTCCGCCGTGTCGTTTTGGCATTACTACCTCAAGGTCAAAATGCCCTAATCCTCCGTCCACGTTTTCGTCAAGGACAACTTCATCAAGAATGCCAGAAAAGGTTGATGCAACGCCACCAAACCCGCCAAAAACAAGGTTTTTCATAAATGCTGCTCTCCTATGAAATATATGCCGTGTTTGCCGTTATTTTACGACTGTCCCAGTTATGCGGACAATAATAGAGCCAAATGTTTCCCGACCATCTATGTTTATATGTATAGCGCGAGTGCCGCCATGTTTTGCGATTTCTTGTTTTATCGCGTCTCTAATTGCCGGATCATTACCACTAAGGCTAAAGTCTCTGTGTGGTTTTGGCACTTTTACCTCAATGTCAAAATGCCCTAGTACCCCGTCCTCGCTTTCGTCAAGGACAACTTCGGCCCCAGAACTGGAAAAACGTGATAAGGCACATGAAGTAGCAAACACCACTGTTGCACAACAAAGCAACAAAGTAAAAATAAGTTTCTTCATAAATGCTACCTCTCTATTAGATATATGCCAGGCTGGTCCGCAAAGAACCATCCCGGCGCACGCTTCAATCTATGGCTATTGCTAAAAGACAAACAGACCAATGACGCGGCGCATGTTATGACAATGAGCGCCGTGTCTTTAAGGAACATCCGCTTATAAGCGTCGAACTTATCGGCGTTGATCTTATAAGCGGACACGCCTTTTAATTATCCTCAAGCTCAGGGTGATCGTAGTCAGGATAGTCTTTCTTGAGTTTTTCAAGCTGTTTACGAAGGTCCCGGTACCACTTATCAAGCGCCTCCTTAGCCTCTTTGGAATTTCTGGGGCCATCACCACCGCCGCCGCCGGTAGTTACTGTGCAACCACAATGGCAATCAGCATTGGCGGCAATGTCCACTTCGCGCATTGCAGGCGCTGCGTACTTGCTAAACATACTAAGCATCGTTTCATTCTCCTTTCGACGTGGGATGAAAAATTATCACGCGTTTGCCATTACTTTACTACTGTCCCGATTACGCGGGCAAAAACAGTGTCAGCTGTTTCATAGCCCTGTATCATTATATCTATAGCGCGAGTGCCGCCAAGTTTTGCGATTTCTTTTTTTATCGCTTCTCTAATTGCCGGCTCTTGCGCTCCAAGACTCTGTCTGTTGCGTAGTTTTGGCACTTCTACCTCAATGTCAAAATGCCCTAATACCCCGTCTGCGCTTTTGTCAAGGACAACTTCACCAAGATTCCCGCTAAAGGTTCCTGTAACAACCGGATCGGCAAACGCCACTGCCGTGCAGCAAAGCAACAGGCCAATAAACCCGCCAAAAATAAGTTTCTTCATAAATACTACTCTCCTAATAGATATATGCCGGATTGATTCACAAAGAATCAGCTCGGCGCACGCTTATATATATGTCCATGTTCAAAATACACGGACAAACCAATCATAGTATTCCCTCCTTTTCCTAAGATTTGACCTGTTTGGGAGCTTTTGT
Source organism: Treponema sp. (assembly GCA_031267685.1). Lineage (GTDB taxonomy): Bacteria > Spirochaetota > Spirochaetia > Treponematales > Breznakiellaceae > JAIRMT01. The sequence goes on along the minus strand of JAIRYV010000064.1, from coordinate 44,375 downwards.
TTTCAAACAGGTCATGATATGAGCTTTCCGAATATGCACGCGCATACTGATAACATCATTCATTGTCATACACTCCATTTTTCAGGAGCAGCAAACTTTCTAACTGCTGTTTTAAGACAGCGCAAAACGGCGGGTGGCTTTTATAGATCGAGCCTGTATAGGCACAGTGGTACATCCTGCAGCCGCCGCCGCATACATACTTGTAATCACATGATGTGCAGGATTCAAGGGAATCAACCGTTAAATCTTTCGTGATTTTCTCAACGTTTTTTTATATTGCTGCCATATCATTGGTTAGAATATTGCCCAAGTAATACTCGTTGGAGTAGGTCATTCTACATGGATACACATCCCCGCACTCGTTAATGAATATCTCTGAATTGCCCATACCGCAGCAGACATGCCTGTCTTCAGAAATGGCCTTGTCATTCAAAATCGAATGGAAATCCTTTTTTGACAGCTTCATTTTGGTTTCCCGTATCAGGGCATCATTTCTCCCTGTCTCTTCTAAGTCACATTCCAACTCAGCGGCGTGGACTGCTCCCGCTCCTATGGGAGTGAAGTTCGCTATGGTGTGGCGTTTAATGGTATAGGTCTTGTAGAGTTCACTTATCAGGTTTGCTATGGTGTCTTTGTTTATTTTCGTCAAAACAGTTCCAATATGCACGTCTATATTGTTTGAACGCAGCCGCTCAATCGCGTCAATGATCAGATGGTAACTGCCGCGTCCTCTGAGATAATCATTTTCTTCTTCCTTAATACTGTCCAAACTGAGCTTTACATAGTCGAAGGTCTTAAACTGTTCAACGTCGTGATTCTTTATCAAGGACCCATTGCTTAGCAGTCCGACAAACAGTCCTTTTTGCTTTGCATATGTTGCCATAGCAAAAACGTCTCTGTTCAAGAGTGGTTCCCCGCCGGTAAAGACGAGTTCGGAAAACCCGTGGTCTTTGATCTTGTCAATGACGCGCTGGTGTTCTTGCACTGTTAAGTATCGCTGGGTTTCCTCTGGGACCGGAGCGCCGCAGTCAGCATAGCAGTACTTGCACCTAAAGTTACACCGTGACGACACGCCCCAGTAAGTCGAGACTGGCTTTCCCTGTACAGTATCGCGTTTGTTTTCCACAAAAGGCTTCATGGACACCATGCCGGAGACGATCATCTGTTTGACAAAGGCAAATGCGTCTGGGTTCTCTTCTATCCATTGAACTGCGGCGGCTCTTGTTGAATCCTGTTTTAATAGGAGGAGTTTATTGAAGTAAGCGTACTCGTGTTCCAAAAGTTTTCTGCTTCTACAGTTCTCAGTGTTGAGCAGCACTTGATACTTCCCATGGGAAAAGCGCAGGTACTTGTTTGGGAAATACAACGAGTCGAGTAAGGAACGCACAACAACCTCCATAGAGTGAACATGTATGTATCTCCATAATACACTCTTCTTTGCAGCAGTCAATGGTTTTTGAGGTGTAATTGAGTACATTCGGGGTCATTTTGAGTGCAAATAGGATGTAAGCGTGGTGTAAGTAGGGGTGTAATCAAAGTGTAAGCGAGTGTAACAAAGGTGTAATGCAGGTGTAAAGGGGTATATGGAGGCATGATTCATGCCTAGACCCGTGTTTTACCTTGGCATAAACTAGAAAACGAATAATGTTAGCAAGAGCGGTTGACATTCATTCCCAGTATATGGTACCATGTACTTACAATCGTTCTCAATTGAGGAGATTTTTATGAAAGACAGCGGCTTTGGCGCTCTAGCAAGCGCCACTCGGATTCAGGTTCTGGAAACGCGGGAGTCCTTTCCTTGGGAAAGGCTCTGTGATTGCGTGGCGGAAACCTTTTGTTTCAGCGCTCAGGAACGGGCGGACTTTGCCCGGAACAGAACAGCAAAGCTGATTGCAGCGATTCCCTTTGCGGCTCGCTGTGAGGAAGCGGAACGCACTGCTCTGGCGCACCTAGCGATCTATATGACTGAGCTTAGAGGCGGCAGGAGCATTGGGGATCATACCCTGGAGGACAACACCAGTCCCTTTGCCCGTCTCCGGCTCCTGTCCTCGTTCAAGGGTGGTAACCAGGAGATCATCGGCCACGGCATGAGCCAGCTTGCGTTGGTGATGCTCGCTGGGTATGAGCGGAGTCAGGAAGAAGACTGTCGGAGGCATCAGTACAACCCGCTGAATGCGGGGGCCTGGGACGCGGAAGCTCTGCGGCAAGAGCTTACCAAGCGGGTCCATGCCAAGCCCTGTGAAGCTCTGGACAGCATCCTCCCGGAAGCTATTTATAATGTATCATGGTGAAACATAACCAGCAGCTTTTCTACTGGCGCATTATTGCCATTGTTGCCGCGCTTGCTTGGATGCTCGTTCTCGTGGTTGATCGTTATACGATCTCTGCTTATGAAAAAACCGCGGGAGGGCTGATACACCCATATTTGGGGCTAGGTTTACAGGGGGTAACTGTCATTGTCTGTGTAGTGTTGGTCATCTTTCCCCTCCAGTTCTCTATCTATGCAGTGTTCTGCTGCCTGTGGGGTCTCATTCACCTCATTGAGGGGGGCAGTTTTGGCGGTATCCTGATGTATGGTCTGGGTCTTCTCTTTGCGCTCAAGGGAGAATTCTTTCACACTCATGGAAGGGTCAAGCTATGTCTTGCGATACTGGTACTCGCTGGCGCGGTACTCTCCCAGATACACTATGGGTTCGAACATCTCTACGAGACACTCCTTGACATGGTTGCTATATTCCTCATAGCGCTGCTCGGTGGTCTTTTGTACGGACGGGAAATCCAAGCGCAGGTATCTGGTGAGGATGTCAATGAAGACATGGCAGGGAGCGAGAGGCAGAAGAGCATGCTTCTATTACCTCGGTCTATGTTCACCCAGCGCGATGTTAAGATACTTCAATTGGTACTTGCGGGGAATAAGTATGAAGGCATTGCCTCAGAACAGAAGATCAGCCTTAGTTCTGTAAAGAAGCGTGTCAGGGTGCTGTATAACCACCTCAACTTGCCGGACCGGGTGTCTTTTATCAATGCCTATGAGGGCTATGCTATTGAGCTGGGGATTCCTGCTCCAAAGGAGGAAGAGGCTGGCAATATCAGCCAATTCCCTGTGCCACAAAGCCGCGGCAAGTCATAGTAGACTCGGCGTCCTCTTTTTGCTCAGAGGGACCTGCTTTTATACTGGTAGGGCGGTCAATGTATATGGTAAAAATATCACAGGACAGGTATCGATCCATGACATATAGGTGTATAATGATCTTTCATTCCGCAGTGAGAGGAGAATGGAAAGATGTTCATTATGTTTAGCGAGTACGTGGCGCCTGCAATGCACGAGGTAGACATGGCTGTCAATGCTGCGTGTTGTTGTATGTGTCCATTGATTAGCGGTAGTGGCACGGGCGGTGGCGCTGATTCTGGTTCTGATTCTGGTCGTGGCGGTTCCTCTGGTGAGGCTGAGAATATGCTTGATGAATGGTATCGGGGTGTCTATAGGCAGATACAGAGATTCAAGAAAAAATATCCTGATTATCAACACCCTGAGCTTATGATAGCGAGTGATGGGCAGGAGCGACAGGGCAAGGACGCTCACACTCGTAAGGTAACGATCAATAAGCACGAGAGCGAGGATGTTCAGAGACAGGCAGCGGCCATGGACACTCATCTTCATAAGGTAACGAGCGATGGTCAGGAGAGAATTCTTCTATTATATAAGCCTCTGTTCAAGCAGCGTGATATTGAGCTGCTTCAGTCCATACTTGAGGGCGATAAGTATGAATCTATTGCCGCGGAACAGAGGATCAGTCTTAGTTCGGTAAAAAAGCGTGTTAAGCAGCTGTATGACCTTCTCAAGCTGCTTGACCGGGCGTCTTTTATCAGTGTTTATGAGGGCTATACCATCAAGCTTGGGGTTTCTGCGCCAAAGAGGGAAGCGGCGCTGAAGAAGGAAGAAGCGCTGAAGAGGGAGGCGGCGCTGAAAAGGGAAGCGGCGCTGAAGAGGGAAGCGGCACTGAAGAGGGAAGAAGCCTTGAAGAGGGAAGCGATGCAAAAGGGTGAATCAGCAGGCAACATCAGCCAATTCCTCAGGACGAAGGAATAGGCAGGCAACATCAGCTGCTTCGCCCTTCCCTGGGATCAAGGATGACGCGCCAAGCACGATCAGCCAAGTGCCCGCGCCACAAAGTCCTCGCGAGCCAGAGGGACTTGCCCTTGTGTGTTGCCTGAGTATTATGCCTCTCAAGCCCTAAACCGAGGGATGGAAGGCGGCGGCGAGGCGGAAGCCAGCTTTGGCACATTCTTGTTGATGGAAAGGTGATAACAGCTTAGTATATAACCTTATCCTTGGGCAGTGCGGAGAGTCAAGGTTTGTGGATATGGTAGTGATGGTTCTTAATAATAAGGTAGGAACCTTGTAGGGCAACCTGGGTAAGCAGGCCAAACCACAGGCCGCTGGCTTTGGGCATGGGCTTACTGACACGAGCGGGATAGAGCTATGGCGGAGTTTAGCATTCTTGACAAGGTACGATCTAGGGACATTGGGGAGAGTTGGTCAGTTCCGGTCTCTGTCAAGGCCATTCCTGTTGATACCATTGTTAGAGAAGGGAGAACGCTTACCTGCGCACTTCTCTGTAGAAAGGCGAAGGTGCTGAAGAGCGGGGATGAGCTGTCTTTTAGTCGTATCCGGGCTAAAAGCAAGGGGTTTAGTGCTGGAGAGAACATCGTTTGCTAAGAGCTTGAACTGCTCAATGGGTGAAAAGGATATTTTTTTTATATTTTGCTTGACAGAAATTGTATGGTGAGTACATTATAAGTGCATGGTGAAGTTGAGAGGATCGCCAGCGACCTTAATTTTGGGGGAATTATTGTGAAAATACGAATTAAGTTGTCTTTGATGGTTGGTATTATGGCAGCGTTTGCTGTCGCTATTTTAGCAGTTGTTATGTTAAATCGATCTAGTTCGATTCAGGTTGAGACGGCGACAGAGAATATGACAAGTGTTTCTGGTCAGGCTGCGACAGATATTCAACGTCGATGTGAACAATACCTTGAGGCTGTACGAACCGTGGCGCAAATCATGGGGAGTTATGCAATGATAGACCCCTCTGAAAGGCGTTCTCGCTATGATGACATCATGTACGGTCTTGTTGTGGCAAATGAACACTTTATTGGTATCTACTCATTGTGGCTGCCTGATGCTCTTGACGGGATGGATGATTTTTATGCTGATCCCCAGGGAACGAATGTAAGTGGCCAGTACATATCATGGTACACCAGAGTTTCAGGCGACATAACAGGTCGCACCTATCCGAACTATCAGCAAATTTTAGCCAATCTCAGCAATAGAGACACCATAGGGAATCCGTATACTATGGAAATTGCTGGTAAAACCGCCTATGTTATTGATCTTACCACTCCTGTGGTCGGGCCTGATGGCAGGGTGGTTGGCGTTGTGGGCGTTAATGTTAATATGTCGGTTTTCCAGCCGGTGATTGCTGCAATTAAACCTTTTGATACAGGCAGGGCTATTCTCCTATCTAACGATGGTACGGTAATGGCTCACTATGATCCTTCTATAGTTGGTTCTAATTTTCAGCAGACGTCTCTTGCTATTTTAGGGGCAGACAGGGTGAGGCAGATATTGGGTTCCATCTCAAGCGGGAGGTCTTTGCTCTTCCAGTCAGGGGGTCAATATGTAGTAAATTATCCTTTTTATGTTGGAGATTCTACCACAGCGTTATCCGTATTGGCCACAGTACCTCAAGATACTGTCCTTGCTCAGGTAAATCAGATGAGCCAATTTGCCCTTATAATTGCTATAGTAACTATTATTGTCTCTGTAATAATTGGTTTCATAGTGGCAGGTACTATTGTAAAGCCCATCATAGTGGTTGGTTCTATGCTGAAGGACATATCTGAAGGGGAAGGTGACTTGACCAAACGCATCACCATCAATAGCAAGGATGAAATTGGAGACATGGCTCATTATTTCAACCTTACTATTGATAAGATTAAGGCTCTTATAGTGATAATTAAGGAGCAGTCTACGTCATTGTTAGGTATTGGTACTGAACTATCTACCAATATGAACGAGACTGCTGCAGCCATGAACCAGATCACCGCTAATATTCAGAATATTAATGATCAGGTTGTTAATCAGTCTGGCAGTGTCTCTACAACCAGTTCTACAATGAAGCAGATGACCACTAACATAGGCGAACTCAATGAGAATATCGAGAATCAGAGTTCGAACATCTCCCAGTCTTCGTCTGCTATAGAAGAGATGATTGCCAATATCAATTCGGTTACTCAAACCTTAGTTCAGAATGTAGAAAATGTTAAACGTCTTGCCTCTGCTTCTGAAGTGGGGCGTACGAGCCTTGTGGAAGTTTCCACTGACATTCAGGAGATTGCCAAAGAGTCTGAAGGCTTGCTTGAGATTACCGCCGTGATGGAGAACATTGCCAGTCAGACGAACCTGCTGTCGATGAATGCTGCTATTGAGGCTGCCCACGCAGGTGAATCTGGCAAGGGATTTGCGGTGGTGGCTGATGAAATTCGTAAACTTGCGGAATCTTCTGGCGAACAGTCGAAGACTATCGCGGGGGTACTGAAAAAGATAAAATCTTCCATTGATAAGATTATGAAATCCACCGACGCGGTGTTGGAGCGTTTTGAGGCGATTGATTCAGGAGTTAAGCTGGTGTCCCGGCAGGAGGAGAACATCAGGAGCGCGATGGAGGAACAGCAAAATGGGAGCCAGCAGGTACTTGATGTCATTTCCCGGCTCAATGATATTACCCAGCGAGTGCGCGATAGTTCTACTCAAATGCACACCGGGAGCAGAAAGATTATCGGAGAAAGCGAGAATCTTGGTTCCCTTACCGCGGAGGTTTCAAATGGGGTTACTGAGATATCAAAAGGCGCGGATCAGGTGAACGTAGCAGTGAATCAGGTCAGTACACTCAGCAGTGCTAACAAAGAACATATTGATACTCTGGTTAACGAGATTTCCAAGTTCAAGGTAGAATAACAGTCGCTCATTGCTAGATACCCGCTTGGCGCTGAGGTTAGAGGTGTTTGTCACTGCTGCCCCAGTGCTTAGCGGGCATACATGCGCTTAGCTATCAATAGCGCTGATTTTTTTATGATATGGCTTGACATTGGTTTTCTTTTATGCTAAGTTATAGGTAAGGAGTTATATATGAAAAGATCTTTTTTGGGAGTAGTAGTGTTACTTTTTGTAGCATGTGGCGTTGTAATGGCTCAGGCGGCTGTTCCTGCTGGCACTGGTTCTGTTACTAGTGGGAATTGTACTATTGAATGGGTGCAGGTATCGGGTAAAGCGACTGTTCGTCTTACCAACAATACTGATAAGGCTCAGACCGTGCAGTATACGATTGCAGGTAAAGAGCCTACCACTATTGATGTTCCTGCTAAAACAGTAGTAACGATCCCTTATACTGGCGCGAACGCAAATGGTAAATTCGCTATTGCGAAAGTGTCTGTGGTTGCAAAGCCTAAAGCTTTACCTGCCGGCGCTACCAGTGCAGCAATCACTGCATCTGCTGCGGCGCCTGCGAAGTAGTTGCTAGTTTAGTTTGAGTCTTATAAGCAATCCTGGTCCGGGTTGTACATAGCAAAACTTGACTTTGGGTAAAGATTCATTTTTCTAGCAAGAGAAGATATCAAAACCGCCATATATTTTTCTACCTAACGGTAGGGGTATATATGGTGGTCCAATCTCGTACCCGCGCAATGCGGGGGAAAACATAAAGTTAAACATGATGAAAGCGCCAGCTGTTCCTTCAGTTGAGCATTTCCACCGCGTGCCTCAATGTGGCGTTCTAGTCTAGCTGAACACACAGATGAGAAAGAGTCTGTCGTCGTGTCTGCCTGCACATAGCGCTATACTTTCTCAAAGTTATCTGTAATTTATACCTACATTTCTAAAATTTATATATTACACTTTGAAAAACCTCATAATACACTTATTTCACTATACAAGAGGAGGGCTAAATATGCCAAATAAGACGATTGCCGATTCCAAGCCCGGAGGGATTGTTTACCTCAAGCGATACGGAGTGTTGTATCTTTTGCTTCTGCCGCCAATTGTGTTTTTCCTCGTGTTCCGTTACGCGCCTATGGTCAACATCCTCATCGCCTTTAAGCAGAATAATTTCCTGAAGCCGGTCTGGGAAGTGCCTTGGGCTGCTAACCACGGGTTTGAGTGGTTTATCAAGGCGTTCCAGAACAGGGACTTCCTCTATGCGCTGCGGAATACAGTGATGCTGAACCTGCTGGACTTGGTTTTAGGGTTCCCCATGCCAGTCATCCTAGCCATCCTGCTCAATGAACTACGTTTCAAGACCTTCAAGCGGATCACCCAGACAGTGGCCTATATGCCACACTTCCTTTCGTGGATCATCATCTCGGGCCTGGCTCTGCGGCTCTTCGCGCCAAACCCGCCCACTCAGGGCTTGGTCAATATCGTCTTGGGGCGGATCGGGCTTGGACCAATCCACTTCCTAGACGAATCCGTTCACTGGGTCTTTACCTACATTTTTCTGGGGATATGGCAGAGCGTGGGCTGGAACACGATCATCTACCTCGCCGCCATCACGAGCATCAACCCAGAACTCTACGAAGCCGCCACAGTGGACGGCGCAGGCCGGTTCCGCAAGATATGGCACATCACCTTGCCAGGCATCAGGCCGACCATTATTATCCTCTTGATTATGAGCTTAGGCCGTATCGTAGGATCCGAGTTCGACCGGCCATATACCCTGCAAAACGATTTGGTCAACAACGTTTCCAATGTACTTTCCATATTTGTGTACGAATACGGTATCAAGGCCATGCGGGTATCTCTGGCAACAGCAGTGGGACTCTTCCAGTCAGTGGTGGGGCTTGCCTTCGTACTCAGCGCAAACGCACTCGCCGAGAAATTCGGTGAGCGTGGCATTTGGTAGGAGGCTAACATGAAGACACGAACTAAGGTATTGAGCGCGAATCCAGTTACAATAGGGGATATTCTTATCGCCATCCTTTGTGTAGGGCTGATTCTCATCTGCATACTCCCCATGATAAACCTGCTGGCACGCTCACTCTCCAGCGCCAACGCCCTGGTGCGGAATCAGGTAACGCTTCTTCCGGTGGGGCTTAACTTTGACGCCTATACAACCATCCTGAATGACGCCCGTTACATACGCTCCCTCTGGTGGACCGCCTTCCTTACGGTGGTATGCACGCTGCTGTCCCTCACCATGACAACTATCTGCTCCTATCCCTTGATCTATGAGCAACTAAAAGGACGAAAGATTATCAACACAGTGATTATCATCACCATGTACTTTGGCGCGGGGACGATTCCAACCTATCTGCTCTTGAAGTCCCTCAATATGCTTGATACAGCCTTGGTACTCATTATTCCAAACTGCCTGTCGGTCTTTAACATGATTATCATGCGGAGCTTTCTCTTTGGCATACCTACAAGCCTTCGGGAATCAGCGGAGATCGACGGCGCAGGTCCCCTCAAGGTACTGCTTCGCATATACCTGCCGCTATCTACCCCTGTACTGGCAACCCTAGCGCTGTTTTACGCGGTGGGTCGCTGGAACGGTTTTTCCGATGCGCTGATGTACGTGAAGAACCGCAATCTCTTCCCCATACAGCTTTTGCTCTACAATATTCTCAATACCACTAATAGCATGGAAACAGCCACTCAGGAAGGTTTTACCACCCCGGGCGTGGGAGAAACCCTACGCGCCGCTTCGGTGATGTTCGCCACGGTACCGATTCTTGTCGTGTATCCATGGCTCCAGAAGTATTTCATTACCGGCGCTACTCTTGGTGCGGTGAAGGAATAGATATATTTTAAGGAGGATAGAATTATGAAGAAAGTTCTATCAGTGATGTTCATGGTTACTGTTGTGTGTGCGATGCTCTTTGCGAGCGGCGGTACACAACAGTCAGGCGGGTCTCAGCAATCAAGCGGGACATCAACGACAGGGCAGGTGGTGCAAAAGGAAGCGATCACCGACGCAGTGCTTAACCAGCTTGGGCTTGAAAGGTCAGGCAACACGTACCGGTTTAAGCAGACCAAGTCGATCACGGTTGAGGTGTTTGATCGTGGTCTTGACGGTGGCAGGTCCAAGCCGGAAGACAACTTCTACACCAACTGGATCAAGGCTGGGATGTTGCGGGATCACAACATTGCGGTAACCTTTAAGCCAGTGGGTCGCTGGACGGAAATTGATGAACTAAACAATCTACTTGCCGCGGGTACCGCGCCGGATATCTGTGTAACCTACAACTATCCCACGATTCAGGCTTATGCAAACATGGGTGGCGTTCTGGATTTGAACCCCTATATCAACCGATATGTTGATCTCTTCCCCAATATCTGGGGCTGGCTGGGCGAGGAGTTTATCAACTATGACCGCGACCCCAAGACGCAACAGCTCTGGGCGCTGGAAGGCAGAATATCGAATGACGCTGGGCAAAACGTTTTTGTCCGCTCGGACTGGCTCAAGAAGCTCAACATGGCGGAGCCTACAACTTTGGACGAGTTCTACAGGATGCTCTGTGCATTCCGGGACAACGCGCAACTTCTGCTCGGCAATGATGCGAACATGATGACCCCCTTTATCATGGGTCAAGATGTGGGCTGGCAGGCGCGGAACCTCATTGTATCATTCCTCCCCAATAACATGACCGACCGTGATTGGTTCGTCTATGGCTTTGATGACCGGCATCTTGGTCGCCCCAGCTCGGTCTCTGGCGAAATCGCCATTAAGTCCGCCATGCGAGTTCTGAACAAGTGGTATAACGAAAATTTAATATGGAAGGACTTTGCCCTCTATGGTTCAGGGGATACAACACAGGATAATCTAACGAAGTCTGGCTATGTGGGTGCTTTTATACAGAACTGGGACATGCCTTACCGTGATGGCAGGAATAGCATCACTGCCGCCCTGCATACCAATGTAGGCCCCGATGCCAATTTCATTGCGGTTCACTCCTTCCCCAACAATGCAGACAGGAATGTCCAGGTGAGCGGTCCTCTGGTTGACCGTAAAGTTTTCTTCCCGTCGTCTAACAAAGAATCAGTGGCGAGTCTTTTTTACCTAGACTGGATACATAAGCAGGAGAACCTCTTCTACCTGCAATTTGGAGATGTAGGCGTAACCCATCAGGTTATGTCCAACGGGGCGGTACAGGGGATAGCAACGACCGGCGAGAAGATCATCAACTCCCCGAACAATATTGACTATACGACGCTGATTAACGGCATCAAGATGCCGACGGAAGACCTTAAGGTAAAGTCTATGGTGTTGGCCTATTCGGACATTGACACAAGCATTATGGAGCAGGCTTATGCCAGGGCATCTGAGCCGCGCAATAGTTTTGGCCATGCGAATGTTGGCATTATCGAATCTGAGGAAGGCATGGGGCAGGTGCTTGACAGCAAACGGGATGCCATCTACGCCAAAGCCGTACCAGCCGCTCCCGCGCAGTTTGACTCGGTGTTTGATTCTGGCTATCGGGACTGGCTTAGCTCAGGTGGTCAGTCCATCATAGATGAGCGCGTCGCCAAGTGGAAGGCGTTCTACGGCGACAAGACTTCAGTAGATTAACACGCGGTGTTTTCCAAGTGAAGGTTCACGGTAAGCCTTCACTTGGCAGCTTTGGGTAGGACACACCTTTCTATGCTCACGATACAGCGCTTTCTTTACCAGAACCACACGAACAGAATAGGACAGTCTTCATTAGCCTTCTTTCAGGGTGCCTGATAAATGGCTACTGGGCGGTTACGATACAGTAAGTGGCCTGTCATTCTCGTAGACAGACCCCTAGCTCATACACTACAATAGAAGGAAAACAGGAGGTAAAGATGGCTCACCCTTACAAAGGTTTTGAACCAAAATGGTATCAGGGAGCAGTTCCAAAGAATTCCTGGCGCTCCATCTTCAAATGGGGTGTTCCTGAGCAAATCAAGGCGCCTAAAGAGGCGCTGTACAAGTTGATGAAAGAGCAGTTTGGCCTCAGTGATGATGTATTCAGAGGATATAGTGAAAACTTGGGTCTTGATGAGGTCAAATTCGACAAAGCCATCAGTCTAAGTACGGAGCAGATTGAACATTTTAAGAGCATCGTGGGCGCGGAATTGGTACGCACAGACGACTATGCGCGTCTTTCTGTTGCTTATGGCAAAACCATGTTTGATCTCATGCGTCTTAGGAATAAGATTGTAGAACATGTACCAGACGCGGTCATCTATCCTGATACCAAAGAGCAGATTGAACAGATTGTGGCGTTCTGCACTGTAGAGAAAATCCCCCTCTATGTGTATGGCGGCGGCTCATCAGTTACGCGGGGAGTGGAGTGCGTCAAGGGCGGTGTATCCCTTGATATGCGGCTGCGTTTTAACAAGGTGGTGCGCTTCAACGAGATTGACCAGACCATCACTGTTGAGGCAGGTATGAGTGGGCCGAAACTCGAAGAGACCTTGAATAATGCGCAAAAGCTGTTTGGCGCAAAACGCGCCTACACCTCTGGTCATTTCCCCCAAAGCTGGGAACATTCCTCTGTCGGCGGCTGGACCGTAACCCATGGCGCAGGCCAGAACTCTTCCTACTACGGCTGTATTCAGGACATTGTGATTGGACAGGATTATGCCACTCCAGCGGGAAACATTTCTACGGACCGCTATCCCCGCAAGGCCACAGGGCCTGATATGAATCAAATCATGATGGGAAGCGAGGGAACCTTCGGCGTTCTCACCCATGTAACCCTCAAAATCTTCCGTCATACACCGGAGACGATCAAACGTTTTTCATACATGTTCAGGGACTGGGAAACTGGCCAAAAGGCAGCGCGGGAAATTATGCAGAGCGAGGCAGGCTATCCATCGGTGTTTCGCCTCTCCGACCCTGAAGAGACAAGCATCATGCTCTATATGTACGGCGTAGTTGACAGCCCTCTGCATCTGATCTTTGACGTTAAGGGATTCAAGATAAATGAAATGTGCCTGTTTCTCGGTTTTATCAATGGCGAAAAGGGCTTTTCGAAGAACTGCGCGAGGAACGTTCATCGTGTGGCGCGTAAGTATGACGGCATTTGGCTTTCTGGCGCGGTAACACGCGGTTGGGAAAAGGGGCGTTTCAGTGACCCATACCTGCGCGACACCATGCAGGACTTTGGCCTAGTGATGGACACAATGGAATGTAGCGTGAACTGGAGCAACATGAGTCAGGTTCACCGCGATGTACGCGCGTATGTCAAGGCGCGTCCCAACACGATCTGCATGACCCATATGAGCCATGTCTACCCCCAGGGCGCAAACCTCTACTGGATTTTTATTGTTCTTATGCACGACCCGGAAGAATTCCGTGCTTTCCACGCGGGTATTCTTGATGCAATTCAAAAATCAGGCGCGGCCATGAGCCACCACCACGGCATTGGTAAGATGTTTGGCCCCTGGCTGGAGTATAGCATTGGAGAGAATGAGTTTGCGGTGTACAAGGCGCTCAAGAAGCACTTTGACCCTGACAACATTATGAACCCTGGCGGTACACTTGGACTTGATATCTCAGAGGAGCAGAAGCGCAAATTTGCTCGGCAAAGGTGTGAATAATAGAAAAGTGAGCATTATATACTGATAACGCATCGCGGACACCCGTGGATACGTTTTGCTTTGGCAAGCCCTCACGTCGATAGTTACCGTTCATGCCATTGACTAACAAAGATAAAATTGGTATTTTCTATTTAACCTATTAAAAAATGCTGGGATGTGTCTTTGCTATAAAGGGTAAAGTGCTTATACTATAGAAGAGAGTTGATGACTCGTATAAATTTTACGATAAAGAGGAACAATAGTGACTGTATCCAAAGAAATAAGCCTGCTTGAACATTCCGCTCTGAAGTTAACTATCACAGTAGGAAAGGATGATGTACTTTCCGAATACGATAAAGCTTTGGCAGGTTATGGTAAAACCGTGCAAATATCCGGCTTCCGCAAGGGTAAGGCGCCTAAAAAGGTGCTGGAACGCAAACTGGGAGACGCGCTCAAGGAAGATGTGCTGGCGCGTATTATTGATCGTTCTGTCTCTTTGATTTTTGATGATGAAAGTTTTCCTGCAGAGAAGCGTCCACTGCCGTATTGCGCACCTAAGGCAGAGGCAAAACCGGTTCTGAATCTTGGCTCTGACCTCGTGTACTCCCTGCTGTACGATGTGCTTCCTACGGTTGTCTTGGGGCAATGGAAGGGTCTTAAAGTCGAGGTTCCCAATGTGCGTATCAGCGATGAAGATATTGCCCATGAGTTGGAAATCCTTCGAGATCGGAATGCTGTAGTAGCAGACCTCGAAGATGACACACCTGCCTCTCTCAATGACGTGGTAACAGTGAATTACAGCGAACTTTCTGAGAATGGCGAGCTTATCCCCGGCACTGAGCGGCAAGACTTTGTCTTTACGATTGGCACGGGGCGAAATGTGTTCAAGTTCGATGATGAAATCATTGGCATGAAGAAGGGTGAGTCCAAGGATATTGAGAAGACCTATCCGGCGAACTTTGAAGACGCAGACCTAGCGGGTAAAACCAAGAAACTTCGCGTGAGCATTACTGCGCTTAAAAAGAAAATACTCCCTGATCTGGATGATGAGTTCGCGCAGGATGTTGATGAAAAGTACAAAACGCTTAACGATCTCAAGAAAGGCATCCGTAAGAATCTTGAGAAGGAGCTTGAAAGGCGTCTTAAAAGTGTCAAGACTAACAAGATTCTTGAGAAAATTATGGAAACAACGCCAGTAGACCTCCCAGAATCCATGATCCGCTTCCAGATTGAGTCCCAGCTTCGCAACATTTCCCATAACATGAATGTTCCGTTAGACGAATCATACGAGAAGCTCATGGAGGCGCTGCGTCCCAATACCATACGCATACTTCACTCGCGGCTCATTGTAGAGAACCTCATCAAAGAGCTTGGACTGGAGGCATCTGACGAAGAACAAGAAGCGTTTCTCCAACACCTCGCAGACGAAGAGGGAATTCCCCTTGAGGAAATCAAGGGGTACTACGCAAAGGATGAGGTAAAAGAAGCACTCAAGAATGACATCAAAGAGCGGAAACTCTTTGATATTCTGTTGGCGGAAAACCGCGTAAGCATAGGCGCTCCGCAGAGTTATCAGCAATTCTTCGTTGAGGTTAATAGGTAAAGCAAGTTATGAACGAACAAATGAACAGCCTTGTTCCTGTTGTGGTGGAACAAACCGGCATGGGAGAACGGTCGTATGACATATACTCCCGCCTTTTGAAGGATCGGATCGTCTTTCTTGACGGCGAGATCAATGACCTTACTGCTGATTTGGTAGTGGCTGAACTCCTGTTTCTTGATGGACAGGATACCGAAAAAGACATCAGTCTGTACATCAACTCACCGGGCGGCTCGGTTACTGCCGGCTTTGCCATCTACGATACCATGCAGTATGTGAAAAGCGATGTGCAGACCATCTGCATGGGACAAGCCGCCAGTATGGGGGCGCTTATCCTGACTGCCGGGGCTCCGGGAAAGCGCATGGCACTTCCCTCGTCCCGTGTGCTTATTCATCAGCCCTGGGGAGGCGCTCAGGGACAGGCACGCGACATCGGGATACAGTCAAAGGAAATCATCAGGTTAAAAAAGCTGACAATAGAGTATTTCGCTCGACATAGCGGTAAGCCTGTTGAGCAAGTCGCTCTTGACATGGAGCGGGATTTTTTCATGTCCGCCGAAGATGCGGTCGCGTATGGAGTGGTGGACAAGGTCTTAATAAGGAAAAAACATGGGACGGTTTAACAGTAGTTCCAGCAAATTCGAGCGTGTCTGCTCTTTTTGTGGAAAAAGCGCTGATATGGCTCGCCGGCTCATCGCAGGACCAAACAATGTGTTTATCTGCGATGAATGTGTGGAAGTATGCCGTAAGATTCTTACTGAAGGGGACATCGAGCTTTCTAACCAGTTCTCTGGTGACATCCCCACCCCTAAGGAAATCAAAAGCTACCTCGATCTCTTTGTCATTGGACAGGATAATGCGAAAAAAGCCCTGTCTGTAGCAGTGTATAATCACTACAAACGGATAGCTAATCCTATGAAAGACCCGGATGACGTTGAGATCGAGAAGTCAAACGTCTTACTCATTGGACCAACCGGAACAGGCAAGACCCTTCTGGCAAAAACCCTTGCACGAAAGCTCAAAGTTCCCTTTGCCATTGTGGACGCCACAACCCTGACTGAGGCTGGCTATGTGGGTGAAGATGTGGAAAACATTCTCCTGAAGCTGATCCAAAACGCCGGCAGCAACATCGCCGCCGCTGAACGCGGAATTGTTTACATTGACGAAATCGACAAAATTGCCCGTAAAGGCGAAAATATCTCCATCACGCGGGACGTGTCGGGCGAGGGCGTCCAGCAGGCACTCCTCAAGATTATCGAGGGAACCATCGCGTCAGTGCCGCCACAGGGCGGCCGTAAACACCCCAATCAGGAGATGATACGCATCAACACCACTGATATTCTCTTCATCTGCGGCGGCGCCTTTGTCGGACTTGAGAAATTCATCGAGCGACGGGTCGTAGAGCATCCTATGGGTTTCGGCGCTGATACCAAAGACAGAACTCACGGCAAAGACCTCAAGGAACTCTACGACGCACTGCACCCCGATGACCTCATTCACTTCGGTATGATCCCGGAATTTATCGGCCGACTCCCCATAACCGTGGGTCTCGAAGACCTCAAGCGGGACGACCTCAAACGCATCATCACTGAGCCGCGAAACGCCATTGTAAAGCAGTATCAGGCGTCAATGGCCATTGATGACGTACAACTCGAGTTCACCGAAGGGGCTATCAACGCTATAGCTGATATGGCAATCAAGCAAAAAACCGGCGCACGAGGACTGCGAGCCATTGTCGAAAAGATGATGACTGATATTATGTACGAAATTCCCTCGATAAAGGGGAACAAACAGGTCGTCATTACCCAAGAAGTGGTGGAAAAGTCAGAACTGCCTGAAATCCACCCAGTGCAGAAAAGCGCATGAGGCTCCTTTCCTCGCTGAAAGGAAAATCTTCCACTCATAAACCGTCGCTGGAGGAGTTCCCTTTGCTTCCGCTCAGGGAACTGGTCCTTTTTCCTCATACCCTTCTGCCCGTATTTATCACCTACAAAGCCGGTATGCTGGCAATCGACGAAGCACTCCGGCATGATATGCGCCTCTTTGCCGCCTGCCTCAAACCAGGTGATACCGTGCCAGTCGAAACCTACCCCGTTGGCACAGTGGTACGCATTGTCCAGCATCTAAAACTGCCAGATACCACCTTTCGCGTCATACTTCAGGGCGAATACCGCGCCAGCATCGTCAGCGCTCTGCCGCAGAACGAGCTATTTATGGTTCGCGTGTCGCCACTCGCCACAGCTTCAAACGAAGCGCCCAACCTTGAAACAACCGCGCTCATGCGAACCGTGCAGAAGTCCTTTGCCCAATACGCAGAATTTTCAAAGAGGATAAACACAGACACCATTCTGGCAGTGGAAAAAGCCGAAAGCGTAGAACGACTATCTAACCTCGTCTGCCACGCCATCCTTATCAAAGCAGAACAAAAAGTGGAACTGCTGGGTATCGCAGACCCAACCTATCGCCTTGAATCAATCCTTGAAATTCTGGAACTGGAAAACGAAATATTTGGTATCCAAAAAAATATTAGCGGTAAAGTCAAAAACCGTATGGAAAAGACTCAGCGCGACTACATTCTGCATGAACAACTCAAGGAAATAAACCGCGAGCTGGGCAAGAATGATGACGATGATGACTTTGCTGACCTTGTACAAGATATTGAAGAAAAAGCGCCTCAAGAGGAAATCCTGCTCAAAGCGCGGAAAGAGCTTTCCCGCCTGAAAAAACTCCAGCCCTTTTCCCCAGAAGCCGGCGTGCTTCGCGGCTACCTCGAATGGATCGCAGACCTCCCTTGGAACGAGTACAGCAATGACGTCGTTGACCTGGCACAGGCAGAACGCATCCTCGATGAAGACCACTTTGATATGCAGAAGCCAAAGGAGCGAATCATTGAATTCATCGCAGTGCATAAACTCATCTCTTGGGAAAACGCACATCTGGCAGCAACAAACAGAGATTCAATAAACGCAGAACCAACAGATAGCGCACCCACAAACGGAGACCTGAACCCGCTCAACCCCGCTCAACCCGCTCAGCTTACCGGCGTCAAGGGGCCAATCCTCTGCTTCGTGGGGCCGCCCGGAACTGGTAAGACAAGCCTCGGCCAGTCAGTGGCGCGCGCCTTAGGACGACGCTTCGTGCGCGTGTCCCTCGGCGGAGTGCGGGATGAGGCCGAAATTCGCGGCCACCGGAAAACCTATGTAGGCGCTTTGCCCGGCAAGATCATCCAAGCTATGCGCCGGGCTGAAACCATAAACCCCGTGTTTTTGCTTGACGAAATCGATAAACTCTCCCATGACGTCCGCGGCGATCCAGCCTCAGCCCTGCTCGAAGTGCTTGATCCCGAACAAAACGCCGCCTTCACCGACCACTATCTGGAACTACCCTATGATCTCTCGAAAGTCTTGTTTATCACCACTGCCAATTCCCTGCATAGCATCCCATATCCCCTTCTTGACCGGATGGAGATCATCGAGATACCAGGCTACGGCGAAAACGAAAAGCTGGCAATAGCAAAACAATTCCTCGTACCTAAAGAAATTAACGAAAACGGACTCGGAAACGCCCATATCGCCTTTACCGATGCAGCCATCCGCGAAATAGTCCGGCACTGGACCATGGAATCTGGAGTGCGCAGCCTTGAGCGAGAAATAGCCCACTGCATCCGCCGTGTGGCGCGAGAAGCAGTGAACAGTGGCTATGGCAACACTCAGGACAAAGCCCTGAGCGCCTTTAGCAAAACAATCGACGTCAATGACTTAGAGAAACTCCTTGGCCGACGGAAGTTCAAAAAAGACCTTGTTTTCAAAGAGGCGCGAATCGGCGTTTCCTATGGCTTGGCTTGGACCGAAACCGGCGGCGCCTTACTGCCCGTTGAGTCCATCAGGTTTGAGGGGAACGGCGAATTCATTATCACCGGCAACCTCGGCGATGTGATGAAGGAAAGCGCCCGTATTGCTCTTTCCTACCTGCGGAGCGCCCAGAACCGCTATCACTTTACCGTAGACGACATAAACAAGACCAACTTTCACATCCATGTCCCGGAAGGTGCAATTCCAAAAGACGGCCCCTCAGCCGGCATTACGCTGGCAGCGTCCCTACTTTCAACCCTCTGTCAGGTTCCGTCCAAAACCGGAATCGCCATGACCGGCGAACTGACGCTCACTGGCAGGATATTGCCCATAGGCGGACTCAAGGAGAAGCTCCTTGCTGCCATTCGCAACGGCATGGAGCGTGTTCTTCTGCCGCTCGGCAATACAGACCAGTGGGCAGAACAGGATGAGGAACTGCGTTCTTCGATTACGGTTGATTTCGTGGAAACAGCAGACGAGGCTTTTGCACTCTTGTTTACTGATATCTAAAGAAGCGCCAAGCCTACAAACCGTCTCAGATTTAGTGCGAACATCTCATAATTGTGTTTCAACGATTCATAATTATGTATGAGCTTCTCGCAATTATGTTTAGACCATTTTTAAGTAATTGCCAGCTGCTCAGAAATAATTGTCAAGCTCTGGCAATTGCGTTTCAATAGTTCATAATTATGTATGAGCTTCTCGCAATTATGTTTAGACCATTTTTAAGTAATTGCCAACTGCTCAGAAATAATTGCCAGAGTCTGGCACTTGCGTTTTTCAGCTCAGAAATAATTACCAGCGGTTCATACATAATCATCAGAGGCTCAGAAATAATTGCCAGCGACTCAGAAATAATTGCTAGGCTCTGGCAATTACTGGAAAATCAATGCCTGCAAAGGAGGAAGGGTCTGCAGATTAACGCGGATTAACACGGATAGCTTCGATAGCTATCATGCATGGCTATCCGCGTTAATCTGTGTTAATCCGCAGACACTTGGCGTTCCTTAGTCTGAGGTCGAAGCAACGGCTGGAGCTGGCTCTGAATTAAGACCCTCTTCCAAAAGTTGGGCGGTGATGGCGTTGAAGACTTCATCAAGCTCAGGATTACCTTCCGCCAACTGCTTTAACTGTTGAGCTATCTGCTCATTGAGAGTCGTCTTAGGAATTGTGTAAAGCACTATTGCCCGATAGCGCGTTTCTGATTCCTTGCCCTTTTCTTCAATGCGCTGCTTAATCCACCAGTCGCTGTCTTTCCGCGCACCCGTGTATGATGCGGAAACGAGCGTGTTGATCGAGTTGTTGTAACTCCGCACGGCCTCGTCAGTGTTCGGGAGCATGTGTTCATTGGCCTGGAAAAGCGACGCTATCCGCGTGTTGATCGTCGCGCCTATCTGCTGCTGGGCGTTGAAGTTGTTCACCCAAGTGAGCAGGGGCTGAAGCGCTGTACCGTTCTCCTCTGCCACGATTGCGTACACATCTTTGTACTCAGCAAGTCTTTCAATACCTGAAGCCCCGCTGTTCATGTACGCAGTAATCCATATAGGCAACTGATCGATTCCAAGACCTGTGCCTTTATGCTCAACCGTAACCGTAGTTACCTCGGATTCCAGCCGAATCCGCTCTCGGTTTGCCTTTTCTTCGCTTGTAGCACAAGCGGCCAGAACTAGTACCACTCCGATGAGCAGTACAACCGACATTATTTTGACAGATTTCATATCCGCCTCCTCGTTCTGCTGACATGGTGTAACTCATCATGTCAGCGGGTATATATAAAGAGCGTAGGCTCTCTATTCCAATAAAGACGCTAAGTAAGCGTCAAACGTTGTTGCAAAGCTGCCACTAGTAATAGCTGCTTCTGCGGCTTGAAGCGCCCGTTGCCGTGCAGCAGACTCCGAAGCCTGTCCTTGCCGGTCGTTCACCGAGAAGGAGAACACTTCCTTGCCGTTTTGGTCTTCCAGTGTTGCCATAAGCAGGTAGCGCACATACTTGATGCGCTGATTGCCTACATCAGCTTCCTCCAGTTCCAGAATGGCATAGAGCGTGTAAGCGTTATTGCCGGATGTGGCTGCTCTGAAATCCCGTTTGGTGAAGAAGGACGAGAAGGCTCTGCTCATGCGGTTACTGACATCGCCTTCAACCTGAATGGTGATGGTGATAGACCGGGCTTCGGCTTGTGCAAGGGCTTTTACGGTGTCGGCGTTACCGTATTCGCGCTGGCGTCCGATTGCTGACACATCAAGGACTTCGAGAAGGCTCTGAAAGTTATCAGTTACCGCCGCGACATTGGCGGCAAAGCTGAGGGACTCGAAGGCTTCAAAGGTGGCGGGATTCTCAGCCGCGATTTCTTTCAGGAGCCGTATGACGCGCTCGTTTTCGTGGATCATTGCGGTATACCGGGCTGCGCAGTCTCTGCGGTTCATTCGCGCATTGGCGTAGACCATGCCGTCTGCAGCTGTCCAGACATCGGTTTGAACGCCGACGAGTCCGGTTACGTTGCTCGAAGTTTTGACCTCTTGTGCGAAGTCCTGACTTTCAGTAAAGGTGGCAATCTTCTTGTTGTCTGATTCGCTGACTGCCTGAGCGAATTCCTCATAAGCTCTGGTCATGCTCTGGACATTGGTTTTGAACACCCTTGCCAGAGCATTGAGGGCGGCGTTCTGTGCGCTTGCCCTGTCTCTTCCGGCCTCCACAACGGAGAGCCAGTCTCTGTCAGGGAAGGCTGCGGCCTGATTGGTTACCCATAGCGGCGCTGTTTGTGCCTGCACTGCGGCTGCCTGTAGGACGCAGAGGAGGATGAGCGCTGGTGTGTTTGCTCTTTTGTTCAGCATACGTCATTCCTGCCAATATCCGACCTGAAACGAGCCTGACGATGAAGAGCTGTATCCCTGTACTTCTACAACGACATAGCCAGCCTGATTTGCATAGAATGAAAGGGGATTAGGACTATCAGACACACTAACCAGATAAGAAGTGGCGTTCTGGTATTTTACGCCTACCTTTATGTCTGCATATCCATTGCCTGGATGACTATCCGAATCTTGCCAACGCACCTTATAAGTATATCCGGCAGATACCTGAAAATAGTAATAAGCGGTTTGTCCTGCAGAAAGGCTACCAGACCTCATAGTGTTATATTGCAGTTGAGTCCCTTGCGGCACTTGGGATGCGGGCGCCGTTGCGTAGGCGTAGTTGCTGGACAAGGAACTGCTTCCCGCATTGTTATATGCAAGTACTTTGTAGTACCGAGTCTGACTGGGCGAAACGCTCGTGTCTGTGTACGAAGTCCCTGTAGCCTGGAAATAACTAGAAGAAGTGGATATCCCATAGCTAGAAGAACCGTAATATATCCTATAACCGGTTGCTCCAGAAACGGAATTCCAGCTTACGCTGATAGACCCATTTGTTTGCGCTACTGCGGTAATGCCTGTAGGCGCAGCAGGTACTTGGGACGAGGGCGTTGACGCTGTTGCGTAGGCGTATTCACTCAAGGGGCTGCTTCCTGCATCGTTATATGCAAGCACTTTGTAGTACCAAATCTCACCAGGCGAAACTTCATTGTCTATGTACTCATTCGTTGTAGTCCTATCATACCCATAATAATCGTAGCTCTCGTTTGGACTCCTTGCGAAATATATTTCATAACCGTTTGCTCCATTAACGGAATTCCAGCTTACCCTGATAGACCCATCTGTTTGCGCTGTTGCGGTAATGCCTGTGGGTACAGCAGGTACTTGGGAGGGCGTGGGAGACGTGCGGGTGTATCCGGGGAAGTCGCTCTCGAACTTGCCATCAGTTGGTACCTCGCAAGCGAGCGTTAGCATAGCCATAGCCAGCGAGACAAGAAAGAGCCTTGCCCATGCCAGCCAAATCTTTTGTTTGTTCATAGAATACTCCTTTATCATAGAAAATTATTTTCTTGTGATGATCCCGATTTCATAGCCAAGGCTGAATGACGCCATGGCGCGGGAATAGATGGCAAGATTTCCTTTGCCGTCGCTGATGGACGTCTTCCCCAGTTCCATGCCGTAACGTGCGTCAAGGAAGAGCGCGCCTGGGCCGATATTGAACCCCAGGTTAACCCCACCAACAACGCCAAAGGGAATGGATACATCGAAAGAACCATCCCCGTAGTTGCTGCTCGCCTTGAGTTGGCCCTGAGGCAGGGTGAAGTAGCCGCCGCCAAAGAGCGCGAGTAGTACCCAGGCTGGTCTGGCCGTGAGTTTGAACAGCACTGGAACCATCAGGGACTGGGACTCAAAGCTGAGATTGCCATAGGAGCTGTAGCTGGAACCTCTCCCGTAATAGTTCACTTTGTCGGCGGTGTACATCAGGGCTTCGACTTGCAGCGCGAAGGAGTTGGTAAACTGGATACCTAAGTGAACGCCCGCTTCATAGGTGAGATCGTTAGGCTCAATGTCGCCTTGAATATCATCCGAAAGTGTGAAGAAGCGTGAAGAAGCGCCGCCTCTGACGCCAAAATAGAACAACTTGTTTGACCAGCTTGACGCCACCTTTGCCTCTGGTTCCACCGCTATCACCGCCGGCGCCGTCTGTTCCTGCGCAAACTCCACCCCTAAAAGGCTGGCGAAGCGCCGATCCATGGCGATATCATGGTTTTGAGCCCCCTGAACACGGGCAGATTCCACAGCCAGTGCCTGAATCCGCATCCGGTACTCGTTTCCGAGTGGGGTGAGTGACCCGGAGATGATCGTCTCCGCACCCAACCTATGTCCGAGCTCAATAGCGCTTGCGTCACTGACTTCACCGGTGAGTTGGAAGTCCACCTCCTGTGCCAGCAGTTGCAGGTTTCGCCTGTCCACGATTACCAGGTTATCGTCGTTCACCAGGTAGGTGGTGAGTTCCTCGATCACATAGTCCGAAACCGCTTTGTTGGGCGCTGTGAAGTTGAGAACTACGACGGTTGATCCGGGTACGAGTCGACTCACCAGATAATCCATCGAATTCGTGATTGCCTTATCAATAGGAACTGCGACTTGCGTTGTTTCCTGGGCGAATCCTAGTGTGGAAATTGTTATGAGCAAGCCCATAACAAAGCCTTCTTTCATCTTTATCATCTAAAAACCTCCAAAAAAGTTATAGTTGGGATCGAATTCCAGTGAGGAAGGGTTATACATTGCCCTTCCTCAGACAGAGAAAAAACCGCGATAAAATGCGCTATAAAACGAGAGAGGAAAGCAGGGTAAATACGGCGCTGTATCAATATAGGGGGGACCCCCCTGAATTCAGCCCCTTTTTGCCTATAAATAGCTATATATTGGGGGGGGGGGGGGGGGGTAGAGATATAATAAATAGAGAAACCACTAAGGGTGTGTAAATATAAATTGTATTTTTCATATTTTATTCTCCTCTTTATCACACGCTCACTGAGCGCTTAAATTTATGGGTGGATTCGACAAGCTCACCACTCATTGATAACTACTTCTAAGTCAATCGAAGCTACCCTGTTCAGCGACAAAGCCACACAAGCCTTACGGCGAACTAGGATGAGATTAAAGCACTTATCAAATTTTTGTCAAGTGAGTTTTTAACAAATTTTAGCAAAACCACTTCTTTTAATAATGAGAATCACTTTGTGGAGTGCGCGGAACGGTGAGGTACAGAAGCGGAGCTAACGCATACCTCAGAGCCAGAAAGAGTGATATGCATTGTCCGGGTGCGGAGCTATGTCAACACAGTGCGATTATGTGTTAAGCTAGATTGTCATGGAACCTATCTTCAGTATTGGAAATCTCATCACTCTGGGTATAGTCGGAATTACCCTCGTGATCTTTCGACAGTTCGACCGCAATAACCGCGGGCTTGAAAAGGTACGGAAATATGCGGAGAAGCTCAAGGAAGACCTT
This sequence comes from Treponema sp., assembly GCA_031267685.1. Lineage (GTDB taxonomy): Bacteria > Spirochaetota > Spirochaetia > Treponematales > Breznakiellaceae > JAIRMT01. Next base: position 19,451 of record JAIRYV010000064.1, on the reverse strand, counting down.
GCCGCGTTTGTTTCGGACAAAGAGGCTGCAGTGCGTGATTACAGTACGCTTCTTGACGTCAAACAACAGTCGGCGAAGGAGCTGATGAACCGTATACAGACGACTGACGAGGAATTGGCGATCAAGATCGACGCGGTAAACAAGATCGACGAGCGGCTCAATGTCTATGATGATACTCTGGCTGAACTGACGCGCATGACTGTACGGGTGCAGGAGAATATCAACTGGATCAAAGACAAAGGCCCCTTTATTGACTCGGCGCATAAACGGATCAGCGACGCAAAGGAAAAGGTGGAGACTGTTGAACGGCTCCTTGAGGCGTTGCAGGATCACTTTGAGCGGGAGAATACTATAGCGCTGGAAAAGATAGCCCAGAATATGACTGCTGATACCCTGGCTAAACTTATGGAACTCCGGGTAACGGTGGCGGATATTGAACGGCAGGTGCTTGAAAGCCGTACCGTGATAGAGCGGGCTGATCAGGAACGCGCTGAACGCATTGCGCAGGATACCGAAGCTATCAATAAGACTCTGGCAGATGCGCTGGAACGGGTTGCGGCCAGCGTGGATAGCATGGAAGACGCGGTTCTGATCAAGCTGAAAGAACAGGCTATAGAACGGATACAGCAGCTTCAGGCTAGTATAGAAGAGCGATTCAAGACCCATCAGGAACATGCCCGCGCTCAACTTGATGAATTTCAGAATGAAGTCAAGAAATGCAAGGGCGAGTGGGAACATGATAACGCGGAACTGGCTTCTCAACAGCGGATGTTCAGGATTAGGTGGGAAAAGGATATACAGGAGCTTTCTGATCTTGTTCATGTCCAGCACGAGGACTGGGAAACGCAGCAGGAGGCGTGGACGCGGGCAATGGAGAGTGGTGATGCGACGCGGGACAAGTTCCTTAACGAGTTTGATGAGTCGGTTAGTGCAGTGCGTGAACGTAACACCCAGGAAAACGCGGCTCTGGAAGCCCGGCTGAATGCCCTGCGCACTGCTGCGGAGCAAAGTGTTTCTTCCATTGAAACGCGGCTCATGCATATCGCGAAAGACACGGAACAGGCTATGCTTAACCTGGCTGGTGAGCGGCTTGAAAATTGGCGAATCGAAATCACGCAGGCCGAGACGAATACGCGCCAGCTCTTGCTTGATGTTGAGACGGCTTCTCATGAGACAAAGAAGCGGGTTGATACTCAGATGGCGGCGATTGAGAACCAGTTTCAGACAGTGGAGAAACGCGCTGGGGCTATGGCTATTAACCTTGAGGCATGTATCCTCAAAGCGGCTAAGGGTGCGGAGGAACGGGCGCTTGCCCTTACCGATGAACGGCTAGAGCATTGGCGAACGGTTGCTGAGGGTGAAGAAGAGAACACACGCCGCATACTCAGCGATCTCGAAGCCTCGTCTGAAGAGATACAAACGCATTTCTCCGATGAAATTGCGGCTATGGAACAGCACTTGAAAGACCTTGCTGTGCATACTGACGAGGCGATTGCCGCGTTACGCGCCCATATTGTGCAGGGTGCGGATGATATTCAGACAAAGGTTTGGGAAGAAACTGGTGCGCGGCTTGAACAATGGCGCCAGATCGCCAAGGAAAGCGATGAGCGGACACGACAATTACTTGCGGGCATTGAAGCGGTTTCAGCGGAGACCGAGCGCCATGTACGTGACGAAACCAATGACATGACCGGCCGGATCGAGCAGGTGCGCGTAACGCTTGATGAGCTTTCATCCCATCTTGAGGAAAAGATGACTGAGTCTATGCGCGATGCTGAGATACACGCCCGTGCCTTTTCTGAAACAGAGCTTGAGAAATGGAAGAATGCTGCTGAACAGCGGGATGCACAGGCGCGTAAGGTCATTGACGGCATTGAGGCGTTATTCGAGGACAGTCGGCAGTACATGAGTAGCGAAGTGGCTAAGGTTGAGGAACGGATCGAAGCCACTCAGCACGAGGTGCGGGAGATAGTGTCCCGTATTGAGGATGAGATGGCCCGCGCTGTTGATCGTGCTGAGGTGCGCTCGTTAGAACTGACCAACGAGTGTATTGCGCAGTGGACACGAGTCGTGGAAGTCAAGGAAGATGCTGCGAAAGAGGTGATGGATACACTTGCAGACTCATTCGCGGATGTGCAGAACCAGAATGCACGTATTATTGAGGAGAGTGAGGCCAAGGTAAATGCAGTGCAGGATGAGATCAATGAAACTGCTCATAGTATAGAGGAACGGATCAAAGCCACTCAGCACGAGGTGCGGGAGATAGTGTCTCGTATTGAGGACGAGATGGCCCGTGTTGTTGAACGCGCTGAGGCGCGCGGGTTGGAACTGACCAACGAGTGCATCGCGCAGTGGACGCGAATCGTGGAAGACAAGGAAGATGCAGCAAAAGAGCTGATGGATACACTTGCAGACTCATTCACGGATGCGCGGAACCAGAATGCACGTGTTATTGAGGAGAGTGAGGCCAAGGTAAACACAGTGCGGGATGAGATCAATGAAACTGCTCATAGTATAGAGGAAACGTTAACGCGGGCGGCGGGCGATGCAGAAATGAGGGCGCGTGAATTGAGCGACATAGGGCTTGAAAAGTGGAAGAACGCTGCTGAAGAGGGTGATAAGCGAACCCGCGAGCTTCTTGCTGCCATTGAAATCACCTCCGATGAAACCAGAAAGCGCGTGTTTGATGAGCTTGGAGCTACGGAATCTCAGCTTGAGGCGCTTCAGCAGCAGATAGGTAACACCGCGACCCAGATTGAGTCCATAATGAAGGACAGTGTGATTCAGGCTGAAGCCAAGGCCCGGTCTCTAGCTGAAAGCGGCCTTGAAAGCTGGAGGCTTACGGTTGAAGAGCGTGAAACTAACGCACAGCGCCTCCTTGCTGATCTGGAAAAGGCTTCGGTACATGCGCAGGAACGTATGGCTGATGTGGAACAGCGCCTCCTTACCATAGCGGATAGTGCGGAAAAACGAGTGCTTGAAGCCACTGATGAGCGTATTGAGATGTGGAACCGGGTTACAACAGAGGCAGATGCCAATACGCGTCAGCTTCTTTCAGACCTTGAAGCCTCTTCTGTTGAAATCAAAACCTACTTTGAAGGCCAAACTGCTGCCATTGAGGGTCAACTTAAAGATGCGCGGGCTTATACGCAAGAAGCGTTGGCGCAGCTGAGAATGAGTGTTGAGCAGGATACGCAAAACGCAGAACAGGAGATTTTGGCTGGTGTTGTGGCGCGTTTTAAGCAGCTTCAACAGACGGTTCAGGAGAGCGATGAGAAGGCAAAGGCGCTTATCAGCCAGCTTGAGATTGCTCATACCGAGATAGAAAAACGCTTTGCAGCCGCGTCCATGTCGCTTGAACAACGACTGGACGAGACCCGCGCTAAAACCGATGAAACACTTGCCGCGTTACACGAACAGGTGACGAGCGTGGCTGGAACGCTTGAACAGGAGGTGCTTGCCAATGTGGAAACAAAACTAGAAACATGGAAACAGCTTCTTGACTCAGGCGATGACAAAACACAGGAGATGCGTTCTCTGCTTGAGACTTCTCGTGTCTTGCTTGAAACCTCTTCTGACGAAATCAAGCGTCGCTTTGCAGCAGAAGCTGCTGCCCTGGAAAATCAGCTTCAGAATGCACGGCAGCATATTGAAGAGGAATTTGCGACTCTGGAGCAGAAAACCAGCGAGACTGCTTGCGCCATTGAGGAACGTATGACCCGCGTACTCGTAGAATCTGAGCAAAAGGCGCTTGCCGGGTCTGACGAGCGCCTTGCTCAATGGAAGCAGACCGCGATGGAAACAGAGGAGAAAACGCAACAGTTGCTTGTGTATCTTGAAAACACCTCCTCAGAGCTGGAGCAAAAGCTTTCCGACGAGATTGAACGCATACAGCAACAGTTTGAGGCTATTGATCTGAGTACCAAAGACTTTACCGCCACGCTGAAAACCAAAATGCGAGAGGCAGCTGAACATGCAGAACAAGAAGTGCTTGAGGAAACCGACGCAAAGTTTGAGGAATACCGTACTGCTCAGGCACAGCAGTTTTCTCATCTTGAAAGCCTGGCGGATGACACTGCTAAACTTGACGAAGAACTCCGGCGCTATGTGCGCGAAACCGAGACAAAGGTACGGAACGACTTTTCCACCTTTGCAGTAAATTCATCGCATGAGCGTGAGCAGATCGCGGCCGAGTTCAGGAACGCAGCAGATGTGATCAAGCGCGACCTTGAGCAGGTTGAAACAGAACTCGCTATGCTTAAAACAAGCGCTTATAACAATGTGTCTGAAAAGCTCCGTCTGTTTGAGGATGAGTTTGTCCAAGACCTCGTTAAACGGAGCGAAGGCATTGATACGCGCTTTGTAGAATGGCGGGCAACCATGGATACGCGTCTCGCCGAGCTTGCTCAGTATGAGGAAGCAACGCGCAAGAGCGTCGAAGACACCTTTAATGAACAGCTAAAACAAAAGCTTGGCGAAACTGAAAAGCGTTTCAGCGCAGAACTGGACGACAAGTTCAAGGGCATGAGCAATACCATTGAAGCACGGAACAGAGAAATCACCAGCCTGCTGGACTTGTCCCAGAAAAACGTTACTGAATGGGAGAACTCGCTTAGCTCGAAGATACAGGGTCTTGAAGCATCAGTTCAGGCCGCGCGTCAGGAGGCGCTTAGCCAGATCCTCGAAAATGACGAGCGCTTGGGTGTTATCCGCGCTTCCATTGCCCAGGTTTCTGGTGAAATCACCGCACAGCGTAAAGAGGTTTTTTCCCGTATTGATGAACACGCCAAATCACTCACCACAGCCATTGTACGCACAGACCAGCAACTCGAAGCCTTTGTTAAGCAAACCGCACTGTTTGACCGCGCTAATGAACTCAAGACAGACCTGGATGAACGTATCGCAGCGCTGAATGGCGACTTTGAGCGCCTCACCGAACATAGCAGCGAGGCCGTCAAACTGGAGGAACAGTTCATGCGACTCAAGCGCATTGAGGAGGAAGTCAACGCCAAGATGACTAAGTTCCTCTCGGAACAGCACCGTATTGACCAGATGGAGACCGACTTCAATCGTCTGCTCGAAATTGCCAAGTCCGTTGATACAAAGCTTGCCGAAGTTACCACCTCAGACGACACCTTGCAGGCCATTCAGGTACAGATACACAAGCTCAACGACGCGCTTTCTGACGCAGAAGAAAAGTTCCAGCGCATTGAACGCAAAAACGAGACCCTGGACATCACCAACGCCAGCATTGACCGTAACTTCAAGTCCTTGCAGGAATCCGAGCGTATGTCCTCGTTTATTAACGAAGACCTGCGCCGCCTCACGAGCGAGCTTGAGGTACTGCAAAGCTCAGTGGAGGCCCTTATCCGCGATAACACCAAAGCAAAGGAAACCGCTGAAAAACTTTCCCTTCTAGACCAATCCCTTTCTACAATCGAGGAACGGCTAGAGAACATGCAGAAAGTCAGGCAGTGGCTCGCGCAGTCCGAGACACGGCTTAAAACCCTTAAGGACGATATTGATAAGCAGTCAAGTCTGCTAGTGCGCGGTGGCGGTGTCAGCGGCGGCGGCGGCTCTATCTCCAAAATGCCGGCCAGCAGCAGAAAAAGCGCCATGCCTGACGGCAACCAGCAGGAAACCGTACTTAAACTGAAACGACAGGGCTGGACTGTGGAGGAAATCGCCACCACCCTGGGCATTTCTATCGGTGAAGTGGAACTGACGCTGGAGTTTATGAACCTAAAGTGAGAGATCAGTACATAGGGTGATGGTATCTGATGCCAGTAAGTGAAACAACAGAGACCCGACTGCACACAGAGCACCAGACACCTCACACAGATAGGTATCGGAAGGTCTGCGAACGGACGCTGAAAGCGCGTGTGAGCGAGTGGCTTGTACATATTGCTTTGCAAAATATCGGGAAAGATGTATACTTGAACTATAGTCGTTCAGATTAACGAGTCTGCCCTGCGGCACGGCGTTACCGAAGAAGATATTCACCGTGCTATGGCAACAGTCGTATATGACGGCTTACTCCCTAAGTATGCTAATAAGTTTTTGCTTATTGGGTTTGACCAAAACAGTAATTTACTTGAAATCATGTATAATATAAGAACAAATGTGGACTATAATGTCTTTCATGCAGCGTTCTCTGTGAGGGCCAAACAGAGAACGCTGTGAGGGCCAAACAGAAAACTCGGTGAAGGCTGGACAGCGTTCTCGGTGAAGGCCAGACAAAAAATGCTGTGAGGGCCGGACAGAAAATTCGGTGAAGGCCAAACAGAGAACTCGGTGAAGGCCGGACAGAGAACTCGGTGAGAGCCAAACAGAAAATGCTGTAAGGGCCAAACAGAGAACTCTGTGAAGGCCAAACAGCGTTCTCGGTGAAGGCCAAACAAAAAATTCGGTGAAGGCCAAACAGAGAACTCTGTGAAGGCCAAACAGAGAACTCTGTGAAGGCCAAACAGAAAACCCTGTGAAGGCCAGACAGAAAACCCTGTGAAGGCCAGACAGAAAACCCTGTGAAGGCCAGACAGAAAACCCTGTGAAGGCCAGACAGAAAACCCTGTGAAGGCCAGACAAAAAATGCTGTGAGGGCCAAACAGAAAACTCGGTGAAGGCTGGACAGCGTTCTCGGTGAAGGCCAGACAAAAAATGCTGTGAGGGCCGGACAGAAAACTCGGTGAGGGCCAGACAAAAAATGCTGTGAGAGCCAAACAGAAAACTCTGTTTGGGCCGGACAGAAAACTCTGTTTGGGCCAAACAGAAAACTCTGTTTGGGCCAAACAGAAAACTCTGTTTGGGCCGGACAGAAAACTCTGTTTGGGCCGGACAGAAAACTCTGTGAGAGCCAAACAGAAAACTCTGTGAGAGCCAAACAGAAAACTCTGTGTGGGCCGGACAGAAAACTCTGTGAGAGACAAACAGAAATCTCTGTTTGGGCCAAACAGAAAACTCTATGAGGGCCAAACAGAAAACTCGGTGAAGGCCAGACAGCGTTCTCGGTGAAGGCCAGACAAAAAATGCTGTGAGGGCCAAACAGAAAACTCGGTGAAGGCCAGACAAAAAATGCTGTGAGAGCCAAACAGAGAACTCTGTGAGGGCCAAACAGAAAACTCGGTGAGAACCGGACAACGTTCTCGTTGAAGGCCAAACAGCGTTCTCTGTGAGGGCCAGACAGAAAACTCTGTGAAGGCCGGATAGAAAACGCTACGGCGAAAATGCTGGCGACAAAACGGCCTCCCACAAAGATTATCAGCGGCATGGTTCGCCATGATCGGAACTCGATTCATCAGCCGGCCCTCGAAAAGTGATCTGCATAGCCGGTGAAGCGTATCTCTCACAATTCTGTGTTCAGTTTTGTTGATGCTGCCGATAGATAGAAAGACTTGTTTGAAGCACGTCTCATGCTGGTGAATGAGTATCTTGTCTGCCTTAAAAAAAATTATAGATTTTTGCTTGACAAGGTTTGAAGGGTGTTGTATTGTGTGTATACAAGGAACATGGAGAACATTTTGATGAAAGTATCATTTTCTTATAGTTTAGATTATTCCTCCCCCCCCCCCCCCCTGTAAGGTTATAAATTTCATCTTTCTTCTATATATGTATAGCAAGCGTGAGGGGGTCCCCCCAGTTACTCACGCTTTTTGCGTTTATCATTTTTTCTCGAGCATAGCAAGCAAACGTGGCACGGACTTTGCCTGCGAAGGAGGCTAATCTTTGTGAATTTGAGAACCTTTGTCTTCGGCAGGACAAAAGGGGTTCTCATTTTTATAGCGCAAGGAAGGTGTATGCAGCCGTTGACTGCTTCTTCCTGCGAGTGTATTAGGAGGGATCTTGTATGAAAAAGTTAATTGTTGTTTCAAGTTTGCTTGCCCTTGTCTTGGCAGGCAGCGGCCTCTTCGCCCTTGATATTCCAGTGGGAGATGGAGGCGGCAAGTTCGTTCTGGACATGCAGGCTGAGTATGAGTTCGACATCATTTTCGACGCGAGTAAAGACCACGATAACGACAAAGCATGGATCCAGGAGTTGGATGCGGATAAGCAAGGGAAGATCTCAGTTGCTGCCAGCTACGATGGCGACAACTATGCCTTTGGAGTTGGCTTCGGAGCTAGGAAGGCATTCATACTGGATAGCTCACCTGACTTCTATCTTGACAACGCCTGGGGCAAGTTCTACCTGCTGGACAAGCAGCTCTGGCTCCGCGGCGGAAGTATGGACGGACTTTGGCGCATTGACACTGATCCGCTGAACAAGAACTACGGTGGCGACAATGGACCTGGCCTCCAGATCAACTTTGCACCCAGCGTCCTGAAGGGTCTCAATGTCGGCGTGGCTCTGCCTGTGCCTAAAGCTGGAACAAGAGTGATTAAGGCAGCCGTTGATGCGAATTGGACTGGGTTGCCATCTAACTATACCGCTGCTGTCCCGGCGGACATGGGCGACTGGGGTCCTACCTATCCTTTGGTGAACGCGGCCTTTGGTCTCAGGCTGAATGGCACAATCCCCAACCTTGATATTGGTACAGAATTGGATCTGCTCGGTAATAAGGATAATAACGGCAAAACTAAAACTGATGCTGACGAGAAAGAAGGCGACTTCAAGGGGATGAGGTTCCACCTTACCGCTGTATACACATTCGCACCGGTTACGCTCAAGGCAGCGATAGTTGCTGAGGGCATTGCCAACAACGCAAGGAATAGCACGACTGATGCTCCTCAGCTGACATCAGTCGGCGCACGGCTCATCTTCGACATTCCCAACGCTGAAGGGTACAGTCTTGATCTGGGCGATCCATGGGTACAGTTCCAGATGCTGCCCAGCAATAGGAATGGTGGTACTGATGGCGACGCGCCGACCGTAAACTCAGAATCATTCAAAGATATGCTCATCGACTTTGAGTGGGAGCCGAGCTATAGCCTTGTTCCCGACCGGATCAAAGCGCTCTTGTGGTTCGGTGTCTCTTATGCGACATGGGACGGGTTACCTGTGGGAGCGAGTACAACTGTGGCTCAGAAAGATCACCAGGTGACATTTGCGGTGCGGCCTGGGATTGAGTTCAAGTTTGCTCCCAACGCCACGCTGAAGTTTCAGGACAAGGTGTTTTTTCTCCGGCAAAAGACAAAAGAGGGCTTGAGGAACGAGCTTGGGTTCCGCTTTGCGTGGGCGTTCTAAAGAAGGAACCATACCACACGGCGTGAGTCGCTGGCATGGTTCCGGTGGTCGCGGTGGGTTAGGCTTCGAAACGAAACCCGCTGCGTTGTTCTAGTAGATATAGTTTCAGGCTGCAGCTTGGGCTTATGTGGTGGAGTTCTCCTTGAAACCCTCAGGAGGAATCTGCCTGTGCCGATAAGTCCAAAACACACTGCGGTCTGAAACTTTTTTATTGTGATATACCTTGGTGAGCCTGTCAATCTATACTGGCAGCTCATTGCCTTGGTCTGCCTTGTTTTGGCGTCTTTTTGTGATAGAATGATAATAGGGGGAAACTAATGGAAACCACATCGTTTGAAGACATAAAACAGATACTGCGTGAGGTTGCCGAGATGCAGAAGGAGACCCGTCTCAATTTTAAGGAGCTTTTTGATGCGCAGAAAGAGACCGACCGTATGTTTAAAGAGACTGATCTCAGGCATCAGAAGCTTGAGCAGAGTATTGATAAATTGTGTAAGCAAGTTGGCAACGTAGACACGAACATAGGCTACGCGGCTGAGACGTATTTCCAGACAGCGCTTGACAAGTCTCTGACATTTGGGAATATACACTTTGATCAGGTTTTTCCGAACCTAAAAACATCACACAAAGGGGTATCCTGCGAGTTCGACATTGTTATGGTGAACCATGAAGCGGTTGCTATTATTGAGGTGAAGCACCGTATTCACCCATCGTTCCCTGAAGAGATGGCGACAAGGAAAGTGGCGCAATTCCGTACGTTCTTTCCCCTATACAAGAATCATGCGCTGTACTTGGGGATTGCCGGGCTGTCGATGGACGGAATAGTCGTGGAAAATGCGCGGAACTTCGGAGTCGGCGTTCTGAAACAGGACGGCGACACGATAGAGTCTTTCGATGTGCCGCTGAAGGCATATTAAGGCTCTTCAGCCATGCTTGTCAAGCTATCCGCTTGTCTGGGGTGTCTTTTTGTAATAGCATGATGCTAGGTAAGGAAATAATGGAAACCACATCGTTTGAAGACATAAAGCAGATACTGCGTGAGGTTGCCGAGATGCAGAAGGAGACTCGTCTCAATTTTAAGGAGCTTTTTGAGGCGCAGAAAGAGACTGACCGTAAGTTTCAAGAGACCGACCGTAAGTTTCAGGAGATGCAGAAGGAGACTGACCGTATGTTTAGAGAGGCTGATCTCAGGCATCAGCAGCTTGAACAGAGTCTTGACAAATTGTGTAAGCAAGTCGGTAATGTGGATACGAACATAGGCTACGCGGCTGAGATGTATTTCCAGACAGCGCTTGACAAGTCCCTGATGTTTGGGAATATACACTTTGATCAGGTTATTCCGAACTTAAAAATATCAGGCAAGGGGGTGTTCTGCGAGTTCGACATTGTTATGGTGAACCACGACGCGGTTGCCATTATTGAGGTGAAGCATCGTATTCACCCGTCGCTGCCTGAAGAGATGGCAACAAGGAAAGTGGCGCAGTTCCGCAGGTACTTGCCCATATACGAGAACCATACGCTGTACTTAGGGGTCGCCGGGTTATCGATGGACAGAACGGTTGTGGAAAATGCGTGGAACTTCGGAGTCGGCGTTCTGAAACAGGATGGCGACACGATAGAGTCTTTCGACGTGCCGCTGAAGGCATATTAAGGCTCTTCAACCATGCTTGCCAAGCTATCCGCTTGTCTGGGACAGGCTCGTATAAGGCGCTTTATCAAGCGCTCCATTCAGGGTGGCCTTTTCGCTTGTTTTTTATCGAGAGCTTCTCTATGATAAATGCATTGTGCCAAAACAAAAGATACCATCAGCCCCTTCAGTACGACGAATGCCTTCGTATTTACCTATCATCAGACAGATACAGCGCGAGGGTTGTGAATTCATCTCAGCAACCCTTATTGCCCAGGAACTTAACCTTGAGCCTATTCAGGTTCGCAAGGACCTTTCCATAACCGGTATTAGAGGGAGACCAAAGAAAGGTTATCCAGTGAATGAGCTTGTCAGCGCTGTTGAGCATTTTCTCGGCTGGTCAATGACACGGAACGCAATAGTGGTGGGTGCTGGAAACATGGGAAGCGCCCTGATGGGGTATCAGGAGTTCCAGCTTCACGGTTTGCGCCTTATTGCTGCGTTTGACATTGACCCACACAAGATAGGTAAGCCTATTCATGGTGTTGCGGTTCTGGCTGTAGATATGATGGAGTCGCGGATACGCGGTTTTGGAGTGAAAACCGCCATTCTCACGGTTCCCTCTTCTGAGGCGCAGGGAATCGCGGCCACGCTGATCAGTGCTGGTATCGAGGGCATCTGGAATTTTACCAATGTGAAGCTCAAGGTTCCTGATACGGTGTCTGTGCAAAACGAGGACCTATCCTCTGGCTATGCCATGCTCTGTGTTATGATGCAGGGACGGGAATGATGTTGGCGTCTGCTAAAACCGCATCGCAGGTACTGATGCTCGGCAATCGTCTGACGAAACGCCTGAAACACCTGAAAAAATGGGCGCGCCGTGTTGGTGTGGAAGCCTTCCGGCTCTATGACCGGGACATTCCTGAAATCCCGCTTGTGCTTGACTACTATGGAAGCGCGATCTCTGGTTCTTTGTACAAGCGTCCCTATGAGGTTGATGATGAGGAGGAGCGCGTCTGGCTTTCAGCCATGAGCCAGACCATAGCGGATGCGCTGACGATTCCCCTTGAGCGGGTTTTTCTCAAGACACGGGAACGGCAGCGGGGCAAGGCTCAGTACGACAGACTGCCCGGGCAGCGCGTTACGCTGGACACACGGGAAGGTGGCCTTGTCTTCCGCGTGAACCTCTCGAACTACCTTGACACGGGTCTGTTTCTTGATGCGCGTAAGGCTCGCGCTTTTGTGAAGACCGAAGCCGCCGGCAAGCGGGTACTCAACCTGTTCTGTTATACCGGTGCGTTTTCTGTGTATGCAGCCTCTGGCGGCGCGATTACAGTAGACTCGGTTGACCTGTCCAAGACCTATCTGGACTGGGCCATGCTCAACTTTAGCTTAAACGGCTTTGAAGCGCCTCAGCTCACCTCGTGCCATGCAATGGATGTAGGGAGTTTTGTGGAGGAGGCCAGGCAGAAGCGGCTTGTATGGGACTTCATTGTACTTGATCCCCCGAGTTTTTCTAATTCAAAGAAGGTACTGAGGACGTTTGATATACGCCGCGATCACAGGGCGCTTATACACCAGTGCCTCACGTTACTTGTACCGGGTGGATCGCTCTTTTTCAGCGCCAATGCCCGTGGTTTCAGGCTCAAGCCCGCCGATTTTTATGGGTTGAGCATACAGGATATAAGTGATATTCTTATTGATGAAGACTTTCAGGGTAAAAGAACACCCACCCGCTACCTTGTGAAAACATAATACGCGGGTAAAGATATATATAGAGAGGAGTTAGAGTAAAAAAATGGGTAAATCAGCTAAACCAGCCACCCCAAAGCCCAAGCCAGTGCTTCAACAGCCAGCGTCATTGGAACTGGTATTGGGGGATCAGCGTGTATCGCTTGGAGTTGACTATGTGGGAGCGTATATGCGGAAAGATGGTGTAACAAAGTTTTCGGTTACAGCGACCTGTGTAAACAGGGATGACGCTCGTATTCTGGCGCAGGCCCTGGGTGAGCTTGGGATTAGAGAGCCAGAAAATCCTAAAAGCGAGGCTTGAACTCCACCTTCAAACATATAATGAATAGCCTGACCGTTGTTTGGTCAGGCTATTTCCGTGTGATTCCTAGTCCTTGAGATTGTACTTTCTGCGGAACCGTTCAATACGTCCCGCTGTATCCACGAGCTTCTGCTTGCCCGTAAAAAAGGGGTGGCAGGCGGAGCAAATTTCAACCTTGATGTCCTTGACAGTCGAGCGGGTTTCGATCACGTTACCGCAGGCGCAGGTAATCTTGGTTGCCTCGTATCGAGGGTGGATTTTATCCTTCACATATAGCCTCCTGTTTTAACGCACTGGCGCTGGCCTTGCGCGTAGTTCAATCAATACTGGCGACACCAGTATTCATTGATTTAAGAAATGCCTCATTATTCTTGCTTTTCTTCATCTTGTCAATCAGAAGCTCCATGATCTCAAGGTCATCCATGGGGTTTATGACCTTACGCAGAATCCACATCTTCTGGAGTTCCTCCTCGGAGAGCAGGAGTTCCTCTTTCCGCGTACCAGACTTCTTGATGTTAATGGCTGGGAAGAGTCGGCGGTCTGCGATACGGCGATCAAGGTTGATCTCCATGTTGCCTGTGCCTTTGAACTCCTCAAAGATCACGTCATCCATACGGCTGCCAGTCTCAACGAGGGCTGTAGAGATGATAGTGAGACTGCCGCCTTCCTCAATGTTCCTCGCTGCGCCAAAGAAGCGCTTGGGACGGTGCAGGGCGTTGGAATCCACACCGCCTGAGAGTATCTTGCCAGATGCAGGAACCGTCTGGTTATAGGCGCGTGCCAAACGGGTGATCGAATCCAGGAGTACGACTACATCTTTCTTGTGTTCCACCAGGCGTTTAGCCTTTTCCATAACCATCTCAGCCACCTGCACATGGCGGGATGCCTGCTCGTCAAAGGTTGAGGAGATAACCTCAGCGTGTACTGTGCGCTCCATGTCGGTTACTTCTTCAGGCCGCTCATCAATGAGAAGTACGATGAGGTAGACCTCCGGGTGATTTTTAGTAATAGCGTTGGCGATCTTCTGCATCATGATCGTCTTGCCAGTACGAGGCGGGGCGACAATGATTGCACGTTGGCCCTTTCCAATGGGACAGAAGAGGTTGATGATCCGCGCTGAAACATCCTCGGTTACAGTTTCAAGGTCGAGCTTTTCGTCCGGGTAGAGCGGCGTGAGGTTATCAAAGGGAACGCGGTTCTGGGCTATGGACGGATCGTCATAGTTGACGGTTTCAACGCGGAGCATGGCGAAGAACCGCTCCCCTTCTTTGGGACTGCGAATCTGGCCATAAACCGTATCTCCAGTCTTGAGCGCAAACAGGCGAATCTGACTGGGGCTGATGTAGATGTCATCTGGTCCAGGGAGGTACGAGTTCTGTGGACTGCGTAAAAAGCCATAGCCATCAGGCAGGATTTCCAGCGAACCATAAGCGTAGATGATGCCCCCTCGCTCAGTATGCGCCTTGAGTATCGAGAAGATGATGTCCTGTTTTCTGAGGACAACAAGGTCTTCGTGGGAGATATTGTAAAAAGTGGCCAGCTCCCGAAGGTCTATCATGCTGATACGGATAAGCTCGTTGATACAGAGCCGAGGTTTGCTGTTATCTGGATCTCTTGGTTCAGGTTTGCCATAGATGTCCGGAATAGACGGGAGTTTGGGCAAGGGCGGTAGAGGCTGGTTCGAAGCCGGCTCAGAACCTGACACCAAGTTAGTCTGAGCGCGTTCACGGTTATAGGACCGTCCTCGCGGTCCTCCAGCCCCTTGATACGGCGTATCAGCAGCGAAACTGTCGCCATTATGACCATTGCCGTTGTTTTCGGATGATTCCCAGCGCCGGTTTTCACGCGAGGGCATGGTGCGGCGGCCTTTGGCTCGCACCACAATTGTTTTCCCGCTGGGCCTTTCTTCCTCCGGCTCGCTTTCTCGCCCTGATTCTGCCAGCGGAGACGGCGCTTCCCGCGGCGCTTCATTCCAAGTTTCACTTTGAAACGTGGACCCTTGACCCGCCGTGTTGAGAGCCTCTACTGTAAGAGCATTCTCGCCTATCGGAGTCTCTGGCTGTTCAAAGCCCGGTAATTCCTCATGTTCCGTTATCACGGATTTTCGGATTCTTTTTGCTACTGCCATTAGTAACCACCTATCTTATCAATATTTATTTACGTGAGAAGAATAGAAACAATGTTAAAACAATGTTAAACGTGATCGTTCCTTGTCTGACTGTGGATTTCCGTAAGTTGTTATGGATAAATTTTATCGACATGAAATAGCCCATAGGGTTTCATATCTTCATTATAGTAAAACACCAAATACATAATGTGTCAATACACTTTAACCAGAACAACAGAACAATTTTTCTATCATCTCAAAAAAAATTGGTAAACCCTCTTGACATTTTATTTTTGAGGTGATAAGTTCTTCTTATCACAGCGCTTTCATTCCCCGGTTGTGTAATGGTAGCACCGCAGACTCTGGATCTGCTTGTGGGGGTTCAAATCCTCCCTGGGGAAAAGCCGTAGACCGTTTGTTTTGGCGATCGCTATCCGGCCCCTTCGTCTAATGGTTAGGACATGAGATTCTCAATCTTAAAACAGGGGTTCGACTCCCCTAGGGGCTATCAAACAACACAGATCAATGTCAAAATGCTCACACAGCAGCGCAGTACCAAGCTCTTACGCCCCCGTGTGAGTTCCTTCCTATTTCTTGTAGTCACTCCCTACCGTAATCTTACCATCCAGCGATTCCACTGATGCTGACTTTGTGAAAAAGTGAGGCGCTCGCGCCATAATGCCGGCAACTGTATAGAATGGGTCGTCGCGGGCTATGGGTAGCTCAATAGCGCGACCTTCCGTACCAGCCTTATAGATGGCCGTGATGAGTTCAATCGTGCGCCTGCCGTCTTCACCCTTGATGAGTGGCTCGCCGTGGGTCTCAATGGCTGTCAGCACATTGTCGATCTGGCCGGTATGACCGCTATACGTCAGCTTCGACAGACCCTCGTAATAGGCCGTGAGTTCCTGCTCAAGAGCGATGTTCTCCTCTGGAAAGCCATTAGGCCGGGAGTTTGAGGCATAGACCCTCCACGGCGCTGAGATGCGCGCATGCTCCCCCTGAAAAATGATCTGCTGCTCCTCGCCATGGTGAATAACCGAGCTCGTTACCTGCGCCAGCGCCCCGCCGCCGTATTGCATCACCGCCACCGATATGTCCTCAACCTCAGCGTTGTCGTGGGAAGCGTTACTTAACATGGCGCTCACCTTCAGCGGCAGCCCCAGCATCCAGCCGAGCATATCAATATGGTGAACCGCATGGTTAAGGGTACAGCCGCCGCCCTCTTTCTCCCAAGTCCCACGCCACCACAGGTCGTAGTAGGAATGGCCACGCCACCAGTGCGAATCGAACTGAGCGTGTACGACCTTGCCGATCTTACCAGAATCCAGAGTACGCTTGAGGTTGAAGATAGGGTCGCGGAAGCGGTTCTGGGCGATAGAGGAGAAGACTGTGCCATACTTGGCGGCTGCGTTTTGAGCAGCGGCGATTATGGCGTCGCACTCTTCAAGAGAGGCAGCCATAGGCTTTTCCACGATGACGTTTTTTCCTGCATTGAGGAAGTCGATAGCGATTTCGGCGTGGCAATAGGGCGGAGTACAGACGCTCACCAGGTTGATGGAAGGATCGTCTAAGATGTCTTTGTGATTACTAAAGACCTTTGCATCAAGCTGGAATTCCACCCGCTTCTGTTCTGCCTTTTCCGGGAAGATATCCACCAAATGCGTGATCCTGCACCGTTCAGGAAAAGCCTTATACGCATCAATGTGCATACGGGAGATGTTACCCGTACCAATAATGGCTACTGAAAGCATGTTTAAAACTCCTTAAATCAAGTTACGCAGACTAGCCAAATGAAGAGTCCACACAAGTACGATAGCTGTCAAAGCTATTCGCGTCAACAGAGCGGCGCTATCCGGTAGAGCCGCACACGGGATGTCTGACACCAAAGCGCAACACACCGCCTGGAGTTTTTTGTAGGCCAAGCCCGGAAATATATTAAATGAATTGATTTATAAAATACCCAAAATACAAGGATTAGCGCCGCCATCCTTAGGAGCGCTAATCCATTAGCAGCAGACCTATCAAACCTGCGGAACCACAAGCCACTGGATCACTTAATACCCAAATACGCTGCCGCTTCTGCATAGGTGGTGAAGGTTTTACGCCATTTCTCATCATTGTTATTGTCATATATGACAATGGTCAGATTGTACGTGTCAAGCGCCTGCGTCAAGTAGCTTGAAAGATTAACATTATTAGCGCTAATATCAGAGAATGTCTTGTCCCCTTTGCTGGATAAATTCATCACAAATTTCAGCCCCTTTCCACCCTTTGATACGCTTAACGCATAACCATCCGTAACATCCATCTTTACAGCAATGCTCCCCTTTGAGGGGCTAACTGAAGTAATTTGCATTTTTAGATATACATTTTCATCAAAAATGTATTTACCTTTGAGGGTTATATTACTCTGGATAACATTTTTAATATCTACCTGAAATTTAGCCCGTATCGACATTTCCTGATAGTCGCCAACAGAACCACCGGGATTATTATCATTCGCAGCGGACATCTTTTGATACCCCTCAACAAAACCAGTTACTTCACCGCCGGGAAACAACTTCGTGTTATGGTCGTATACCTCGCTAAAGGGTTGTTCCTGAACACTCCGTCCTATGCTCATGGGAGTAGTTGCGTTAAGACTGTACATTACAGAAGAGGAACTACTGGTTACGCCGCCCATAACTCCCGAAATCGCATTCATCGCGTCCCCCACCATCGGGCCAGCCTCTGTTTCACTGGAAACAAATGTCCCCTCAAAGGCTGCGACTTCCTGAATAGCCGGTAAATTTAGGTTTACCTGAATCGGGTCGTTGCTTGATCCGGAAGAGCTGCTCTCCGTGTCACAACCGACAACCACCATTCCAAATGTCAGTATCATTACCACCATTTTTAATAAGAACATTTTTTTTGCCATTGTTTTCTCCTTTACTTTGGCAACAAAATTTTAGTTATGTGTTGAATTTCATAATTTTTATCTATGGCACATAACTATCTTTGTTTTCGCGGCGGTTCCCATAACCAACGGTTATGCTTTTAGAACACTTTCCGCGTTTATACGCCTCTCATGCGCGTACCGCATATCCGTCATCTGTTTATTCCATAGACAGCCCTCCTTTCTTCTCCATCCGGCCATTCCGCTACGGAATGATTGCCGAAGCCACCGGTCCCCATTGGCCAGTCTTGCCTTTCTGGTTCTCATACCGGCAGCAGACGTAGAGCGTCATGCCCATGTCTTCCGCCTCAAACAGGAGCTTCTCCTTCCGCCGTCGCGTAAAGCGGAGGTGCATAAGGCCCTTGCCGTCAGCCGGAGGCTTCATCAGATAGTGCTTGTCCGACGCGGCCTGCTCCAGCGTGGCTCCGCCCGGTGGCATGATGCCTACGTAAATCGCATAGCCATAGTCGCTGGTGGGGTCCAGTTCCTGTGTCCCAACAAGGGCTCCCAGATGGGCCGTTATCGCGTGAGGCCCGCCGGGGTAGCTGAGAGATACCGCAGGCACACCGTCAGGGTCTGGCACTGGCGTAGGATGCGGGTCTTTCTGCCTGAAGCCCAGAGCTGCCCAGTCTACCTCGCTGAGGGGCGGAATCTTGAAGTACCGGTCTCGGAAGAATCGCATCTTCGCGATCAGGACTTTGAAAGCTTCCTGACACTCCACCGTGATCACGTGGGTTCGCTCCGACTCGTCCTGCGCCTTCTGTAGGCAGGTTTCTGCGGTTGTAAAGAGGTCTCCCAGTTCCGTGAACTCCGCCTCAGGTATGCCCCAGGCGGTTCGCAATGTCTGAACTATGTAGAGGAGCCATTTCCTACACATAGCCAGTACCTCAGCCCGCGGCTTAGGTATCCAATCACTACTTATAACCATATCTTTCTCCCTTATTAGTTTTAGCCTTTACGTCAAAGGTTTTAACTTTTGCCTCAAAGGTTTAGCCTTTGATCCAAAGGTTAAAATTCCTGACCCAAAGGTTTTAGCCTTTACCCTAAAGGTTTAGCCTTTGCTTCAAAGGTTTTAGCCTTTGCCTTAAAGGTTAAAATTCCTGACCCAAAGGTTTTAGCCTTTGCCTCAAAGGTTTTAACTTTTGCCTCAGAGGTTTTAGCCTTTGACCAAAAGGCTAAAATTCTTGAACCAAAGGTTAAAAATCCTGCGACAAAGGCTAAAATTCTTGAACCAAAGGTTAAAACCTTTGACCAAAAGGTTAAAAATCCTGACCTATCTAAGGGAACGGTTAGCTCGTCTAGTAGACGATCCGAGTCAACGGTGTTCCTAAATGAGTAAATGTGATATGCTTTGAGAGAATTGAGACAAACCTGCGGTTTATCTTCATAGGAAAACGGAGAATTAAGTGCTGGGTACTTGACACGCGGATTTTTTAAGAGACTATAATCGGGAGCCGGGAGCCGGGAGCCGGGAGCCGGGAGCCGGGAGCCGGGAGCCGGGAGCCGGGAGCCGGGAGCCGGGAGCCGGGAGCCGGGAGCCGGGAGCCG